>JAGWZW010000025.1 GCA_018971835.1 Alphaproteobacteria bacterium | reverse complement strand
GACGCGGCGATCGATGCGGACTTTTTCGCGACGCGTCTTGCTCGCGCGCTGAAGCTTCGCGAGGCATTCTACGATGCGCCGTTCTATCGGCTGGCCCACGCCGAGGGCGACGGGCTGCCGGGCCTTACCATCGACCGTTTCGCCGAGACGGTTGTGGTGCAGGTGACGACCGCGGGCATGGAGGCGCTCGAAGCGGAGATGCTGGCCGGCCTCGATGCGGCGCTGGCGCCGGTCAACATGGTCCTGCGCAACGACACGCCTGCGCGCGCGCTCGAAGGGCTCGGTAGCCATGTACGCGCCGCAAAGGGCGAAATGCCCTCCCGCCTTGCGCTGGACGAAAACGGCACGCGCTATTTCGCCGATCTCGCCCGCGGCCAGAAAACCGGCTGGTATTTCGACCAGCGCGAGAACCGCGCTTTCATGGCGGCGCTGGCAAAGGGCAAAAGCGTGCTGGACGCCTATTGCTATGCCGGCGGCTTTGCCGTTCTGGCGGCGAAGGCCGGCGCGCGCGAAGTGGTGGCGCTCGACAGCTCGGCACCCGCGCTGGCGCTGGCCGAAGAGGCCGCGGCGGCCAACAAGGTTTCCGCGCGTACGCGCATGGTGAAGGCCGATGTGTTTGTGGAACTGGAGCGCCTCGCCGCCGCGCGGGAAACCTTCGACATCGTGATCGCCGATCCGCCGCCTTTCGTGAAGGCGAAGAAAGATCTCGAAACCGGCGCCAAGGCCTATCGCAAGCTGGCGCGGCTGGCGGCGTCTGTCACCGCGCCCGGCGGCTTTCTTCTCGTCGCGTCTTGCTCCCACAACATGCCGGCGGATCGCTTCGCCTCGGAATGCGCGCTCGGGATACTGCGGACGGGCCGCGAGGCGGCGTTGCTGCGGCAGGCCGGTGCCGCCCCCGATCATCCGGTTCATCCCATGCTGCCGGAAACCGGCTATCTGAAGGCGCTGGTTTACGCGCTCGATTAGATGGAAACCTGCGTGCCCAGCTCAACCACGCGCCCAGGAGGCAGATGGTAGAACCGCGCTGGGGACAGCGCCGACGACGCCAGCTTCATATAGAGCCAGGTGCGCCATTTGCCGAGTGCCGGGTGTTCGGCCGGCACCAGCGTCTCGTGGCCGATGAAGAAAGTGGTGGTTTCCAGATCGACTGCCAGGCCGAACGGCCGCGCCTCTTCCAGCGTGCGCGGCACATCCGGCGTCTCGAAGAAGCCGTGACGGATGTTCACGCTGAAGAAGCCCTTGCCGAGCTTTTCCACCTCGATGCGCTTGTCGGGCGCCACGAAGGGCGTGTCTTCGACCGAAACGTGCACCAGCAGCACGCGCTCATGCAGCACCTTGTTGTGCTTGAGGTTGTGGAGCAGGGCGCTCGGCACCGAGTCGCTGCGCGCCGCCAGGAACACGGCGGTGCCGGCCACCCGCGTCGGCGTCTTGTCGGCGCGCTCTAGGAAGAGGTCGATCGGCAGCGATTCGTTGCGGATACGCTCCAGATGGGCGCGCCGTCCGACACGCCAGGTTTCCATCACCAGGAAGACACAGGCCGCGATGAGGATCGGCAACCAGCCGCCTTCGACAAGTTTCAGCAGATTGGACGAGAAGAACATCAGGTCGACCAGCCCGAGAAGGCCGAAGACCGGGATCACGATATTCAGGCTCCAGTTCCATTGCCGGTTCGCGACAATGGCGGCCAGGAAGGTGGTGATCACCATCACGCCCGTCACGGCGATGCCGTAGGCCGCCGCCAGATTGGCGGAACTGCGGAACAGCAGCACGATCAGCACCACGCCGGCGCACAGGTAGCCGTTGATGCGCGGTACATAAATCTGGCCGGGATCAAGGGCCGAAGTATGGCGCACTTCCATACGCGGCAATTGCCCGAGTTGTACGGCCTGACGCGTAATCGAATAGACGCCGGAAATCACGGCTTGCGAGGCGATGATCGTGGCCATCGTCGACAGGAGGAGCATCGGGAAATGCGCCCAGTGCGGCACGACGGAATAGAATGCGTTTCCCGCAAGATGGGGATCGCGCAGAACTGCGGCCCCTTGCCCGAAATAGTTCAGCAGCAGTCCCGGTAGCACGAAATAGAGCCAGGCATAGCGGATCGGCCGCTTGCCGAAATGGCCCATATCGGCATAGAGCGCCTCGCAGCCGGTGACGACCAGCACGACCGAACCCAGCGCGACGAAGGCGGTCCACGGTTCGGAAGCAAACAGCCGGATCGCATAATAGGGGTTGATGGCCATCAGGATCGCAGGCGACTGCATGATCGAAATCGCGCCAAGGCTCGCCAGCGTGGCGAACCAGACAAGGACGACGGGCCCAAAGAGACGGCCGATCAGTGCCGTGCCGCGGTTCTGGAACAGGAACAGCGTGACGAGGATAAGCAATGTCAGCGGCAGCACCAGCGGCTCGAAGGGCGTGCCGTTCAGTCCTTCGGCGGCCGAGAGCACCGAGATCGCGGGCGTCAGCATGCCGTCGCCATAGAACAACGCCAGGCCGACGATGGCCGACATCCCGATGGCGGACTTGATACCGCGGCTCAGGCCGGGCGAACGGTGCGCGAGCGCGGCCAATGCCAGCACGCCGCCTTCGCCTTCATTGTCGGCACGAATGATCAGGCTGACATACTTGACCGTCACGACGATGATCAGCGACCAGAACAGCAGCGACAGCGCTCCGAAGATCGCCATCGGGCCGGGAACGGCGCCGCCCGTCGCCAGCACGGATTCACGAAGCGCGTAAAGCGGACTGGTGCCGATGTCGCCGTAGACGACACCGAGCGCGGCAAGTGTCAGCACCCAGAAGCGGCCGTTGTCGTGGCCTGCGGCCGGCGCTTGTGGGGCCGGTTCGGCAACGGCTTCGGTCACTTTCGCGCCGCGGTCGGGCGCGCTGTCGCTGTTGGGTTTAGGATCGCTCACGGGGCTTTGGCTGGTTGGATCATCCGAATGCGGGCTCGAACTCTGGACCCGCAAAGTTAAAAGGGATGTTCGTAACGGTCTCTCAGCTCGGATCGGACACGGCAAGGAAAGGCGCGCCGCAAGGGGGCGGACCTTATGCTCACCCGCTCCGTCACCAAAGAGGGGTGCGGCAGAATAGCACAGATTGTGCGCTAACGAGTTGTTTTTGCGATACGATCAGCTGCCAGCAACGACCGACGGGGGGGCGCTTGTCGGGCCGATGAACCCCCGTACGTCATAGATGTGTTCACCCCAGGCGTCGGTTTGAAGATTGAAAACGCGGACCTGGCTCCAGTCGTTGCCGGGGCTCACGTCCACCACCGGGTCGTTAAGGTAGACGTTGCCGTCGTCCAGCCAGTTGGCGTGGTCGACCCGAATTTCCCGCGCCGAGACGATGCTGCGGACAACCGCCAAATGGGCGCGATACGGGCCCGCGTAATGGTCGAGCACCAGCACCGCACCGGTGCTGGGTTGCCCGTCGCGGTTGTAGCGGCCGGCGGCCTGTCGCCACCACGTATAGGCATCGCCCCAAATCCGAATACCGGACTTCTCGCGTGCATAGGGTACGCACTGCACGGGCCTGTCCAAGCGGACGATTTGCCCGCCGCTTATCGAAGCGCTGTCGCCGCTGCCGTAGTAGTCGGAGGGGCCAGTGGCGCAAGCGGCCACGGAAAGAGAAAGAGCGGCCACCGCCGCGAGCCGGTTGAGAGACCCCACCATCATAAGTCCTATTATAGCCACTCAAACGGCGGTGACCGTGGGACAAGGGTAGGACAAGCGGCTCAAGGCACGGTTAGGCCAACCGCGTGCATTTGAATTTCTAAAATTTGAATCAAGCTCCAGCTATTCGGCTGGCGGCAGGCTGGGCGCAGGCTCGCGGGCGGCAACTTTGGCCGAGCCGCTCCAGCCCATCGCGCCGATGGATAAAAGCCCCGCCGCGGCAACCGCAAAGAATGGCGCGCTCCAGGCCTGTTCGATGAAGGTGAAGGCCGGCAACAGCAAACCGGCCAGCAGTTCCGGCCGGCCGCGCCAGCCGCCTGTCATGCGGGCGCCGGCTTTGGGCGTGCGCACGAATTCCATCTGCGCGCCCGAGAACGCTTCGAAGGTCGCCCGAGCATTGGCCAGCACCAAGCCGCTCGGAAAGATGATGGCCAGCACCAGCGCCCGCGCCAGATAGGGTGCCTGCTCCCGGCCTAGCATGGCCTGCCCCATATAGAGGTAGGAGACGCTGGCGCCGAGACCGAGCGCCGTAACCGCCAGGCCCAGCGCCGCCACGCCGGGAAGATAGACTGCGCCCAGCGCCATCAGGCTAAGGCTGATGACGGCGCTGGCTCCTGCCAGCAGATAGAAAGCGAACTGGCAAATCTGCAGCGTCATCACCGCCTTGAGCCAAAGCGGATGGCTGCTCGTCCAGATTTCCGGCAGCAGCTTGCGGGCAACCTGGGCGTGGCCCTTGGTCCAGCGTGCCTGCTGCGCCCGCCAGGCGGCTGCGGTTTCGGGCAGCTCGCCGGGGACTTCGAGGTCCGAGACAAGCGCCGTCCGCCAGCCCTTGAGGGCGCAGCGCATGGAAAGATCAAGATCTTCTGTCAGGGTGTCGCCCGTCCAGCCGCCGCCGTGGTCGATGGCGGCCCGCGCCCACACGCCCGCTGTGCCGTTGAACGACATCGGCAGGCCCATGCGATAGCGCGCTTCCTGCTCTACCGCGAAATGGCTGTCGAGCAGCATGCCCTGCGCGCGGGTCAGCCAGTTGCGGTCCCGGTTGGCGTGGCCCCAGCGCGCCTGCACGAATGCCAGGCCCGGATCGGCCGCCAACGCCGGCACGGTGCGCCGGAGAAAGTCCGGCGGGGGCACGAAATCGGCATCGAACACAGCCACATAGGGCGCATCGCAATGCTTGAGACCAAAGGCAAGGTTGCCGGCCTTGAAGCCGGAGCGCTCGCCCCGGCGCAGGACGGAGAAATTGATCCCGGGCGCCACCACGCGACGCACCGCCTCGGCCAGCTCTTCGTGGTGTTCAGCTTTGCCGTCATCCAGAAGCTGGATTTCCAGCCGGTCGTGCGGCCAGTCGAGCCGGGCAGCGGCAGAGGCCACGCGCACCGCCAGGCCCCCCTCGTCTCGCACGGGAAGCTGGACCAGAACCCGCGGCAGCTCAGCCTCCGGCAGGGCAGGGGTGAAAGGACGGCGTTCGCGCCGGAAATAGCGCAGGCTCGCCAGCGTGGCCAGCTGCGTCGAGAGCAGCGCCAGCAGCACCAGCACCGCGGCCAAGGCATATTGCAGGATCAAGGACAGGTCCAGCATGGCGAAGCGTTCGGACTCCTACATCTTCCGATTGCGCCGCCAACCATCGGCGGACCCTGTGGCTATTATGCCCGACGCAGAAGGCGCCGGCCACCGTCGGCAGGAATTGTGGGGAATGTGATGCGCGGAGGCGATTTTCGCAAGCCCCGCCGGTTGCGATGGACTATCAATCCAAAGTCCGCCGGAAACGAGCTAGGGCCACGGCCCCGGTCGCCGCCATGAACAACAGGAGCGGCCAGAGGTTTGGCCAGATTTCCAGGGCGGTATTGCCCTTGAGCAGGATGCCGCGGACGATCCTGAGGAAATGGGTCAGGGGCAGGATTTCGCCGATCACGCGGGCCCAGGCGGGCATGCCGTCGAAGGGGAACATGAAGCCAGAAAGCAGGATCGATGGCAGGAAGTAGAAAAAGGTCATCTGCATGGCCTGCATCTGGTTCTGGGCGATGGTGGAAAAGGTGTAGCCCAGCCCCAGATTGGCCGCGATGAACACCGCCAGGGTCAGAGACAACAGGGTCAGCGAGCCCAGCATCGGCACGCCGAACACCCAGCGCGCCGCCGCCAGGATCAAGGTTGCCTGGATGTAGCCGACCAGGATGTAGGGCACGATCTTGCCGATCATCACCTCCAGCGGCGTTGCCGGCATGGAGAGCAGGTTCTCATAGGTGCCGCGCTCGCGTTCGCGCGTCAGCGCCATGGAGGTGATGAGCACCATCGTCATGGTCAGAATCACGCCGAGGAGGCCGGGTACCACGTTGTATTGTGTGATCGATTCGGGATTGTAGAGCCGGTGGACGACAACGTCGAAAGGCGGATTGGTTGCGCTTCGCATCGCCAATGGGCCGGAAAGATCGCGCGCCAGCGCCGAGGTGGCGAGTTGATTGATCGCCGCCAGCGCGTAGGATGAGGCACCCGGGTCGGTGGCGTCGGTTTCGACCAGCAATTGCGGCTCGGCGCCGCGCACCAGATCGCGAGTGAAGTTCTCCGGAATCTCCACCACGAAGGTCACATCGCCTTCATCCAGCAGGCGTCGCGCTTCGCCCGGCGAATTGGTGGCCTTGACGATCTGGAAGTAATCGGAGGTGCGCAGCGACGCCGTCAGCGAGCGGGCAAAGATGCCCGGATCGTCGATGGCGATGGCGGTGGGCAGGTGTCTGGGATTGAGATTGATGGCGTAGCCGAAGATGAACAGCTGCACCACCGGGATGCCGATGATCATGGCAAATGTCAGCCGGTCGCGGCGCATCTGGATGAATTCCTTCATCAGCACCGCACCCACGCGCGCGGCCGAGAAGCGGCGAAAAAAGCGTAGAATTGCGCTCACGTCGCCTGCTCCTGAAGATGGATGAAGACGTCTTCGAGGCTGGGCTGGCTTTCCTCGATGTGCAGGCCGGGCGTGTTCCGGTAGGGCTCGAGCGCGCGCGCCAGCGCGTCGCGGTCGCGTCCGCTGATATGCAGCGCCGCGCCGAAGAACGCCGCATATTCCACGCCCGGCGCGCCGCGCAGTTTCTGCGACAGTGCGCGCACGCCGTCGCCTTCCACCAGGAACGTGAAAAGATGTGCGTCGGCGATCACTTCGGCCACCGAGCCTCGCGCGATCAGGTTGCCGTTGAGGATATAGACGATGCGATCGCAGCGTTCGGCCTCGTCCATGTAATGCGTGCTGACCAGCACGGTGATGCCGTTGCCGGAAAGCATATGAATCTCGTCCCAGAAATCGCGCCGCGCCTTGGGGTCGACGCCGGCCGTGGGCTCGTCGAGCAGCAGCAGCCGTGGGTCGTGCAGCATGCAAGCCGCCAGGGCGAGGCGCTGCTTCCAGCCGCCGGACAATTCGCCGGCCAGTTGGTGCTGGCGCTTTACCAGCCCCAGTTGTTCCAGCGTTTCGTTCACCTTCATTTTCCGGTTCGGCAGGCCATAAACGCGCGCCACGAAATCGAGATTCTCGCGGATCGAGAGGTCTTCCCAGAAACTGAAGCGCTGGGTCATGTAGCCGACCTGACGCTTGATGGTTTCGGACTGTTTGCGGAAATCGAGGCCAAGGCAGGTGCCTTCGCCGGCATCGGCACTGAGCAGGCCGCACAGCATGCGGATGGTGGTGGTCTTGCCTGAGCCGTTGGGGCCGAGGAAGCCCCACACCTCGCCCTCCGGCACGGCGATGTCGACGCCGTTCACGGCGAGCTTCTGGCCGAAGCGCTTGGTCAGGCCGCGAACGTCGATGGCGAGCGGCTGGGTCATCGGATTGGCGTCACGTCCACCGGCTGGCCGGGATGGATGGCAAGGCCGCCGGGCGCCCGGGCTTCCAGCTTGAAGACAAGCTTGTCGCGGTTGCTGATGGAGAAGATGACCGGCGGGGTGAACTCCTCCTGCTGGGCGATGAAGGTGACGCTGGCGGTGATGTTCGGCGCGCAGCCGTCGCAGGAGATGCGCACCCTGTCCCCCATCTTGACCTTGGCGAAATCCTTCTCGGGCACGAAGAAGCGCACATAGACGTTCTGCGGCGGCAACAGCGAGATCACCGGTGTCGAGGCCGGAACATATTCGCCCTGGCGGAAATAGATATCCTCGATCCGCCCGCCGACCTGGGCCACGATCTTGCGCTGGGAGAGCTGGTATTCGGCGTTATCGAGCGTGGCCTGCGCCAGCTGCTCCTGCGCCGTAATCTGGCGGATCTGTGCCTCGGTCTGATCGTAGCTGGAAACGGCCAGATCAAGTGTCGCCTTGGCGCCGGCATGAGCGGCGACGAGCTTGCTCTGGCGGTGGAGTTCCTTGGTGGCGTAGGCGAGTGCGGCCTGGGCCTGTTGGAGCTGCGCCCTGGCCTGCGCCAGCGTCGCCTTGGCTTCGTCGCGCATGGCCAGTTGCTGGGTGTCGTCGAGTGTGAAGAGCAGATCCCCCTTCTTCACGACATCGCCCCGTTTGACCGCGATGGAGGAAACCCAGCCGGGCTGCGGCGCGCCGATGAAGGCATCTTCGCCTTCGCCATAGCCGAGCCAGGGCTTCGGGCCATTGTTGCCGCACGCCACCAGCAGCAGACAGAGCAGGAGCCATAGCTTTCTCATGTCGGTGTTCCTTCGGCGGCGAGCCCGCGCAGGAGAGTTTCGATATGCGTCTCGGTCAGGCCCTGATAATCGTAGGGCGCGGCGTCGAACTGGGCGAAGGTGGTGCGCCAGATCGCTGCCAGGAGCAGGGGGGCGATGCAGAGCCGCGCCACATGGCCGGGCACTACGGCGCGGAACTCTCCGCGGGCGCTGCCGCGTGCGATCACGGCACTCAGCAAGCCGAGCCCCTTGTCGATGATCTCGTCGCGATAGAAGCGTGCCAGTTCGGGGAAGTTCCCGGCTTCGGCGACCACAATCTTGGGCAGCACTACCCGGTCACTGGTAACAATGAACTGTGCCATCGCGGTCAGCACGAAACGCAGGAGATCGGGCGTGGATCCCTCGAATGCCTGCACTTGCCCGGCCAGCTGGTCGATGGTGGAGCCGATGGAGTCGCGCACCAGCGCCTTCAGCACGGCCTCTTTGTTCTCGAAATAAAGGTAGATTGTGCCCTTCGTGATGCCCGCTTCGTGCGCGATGTCCTCCATGCGGGTGCCGGCATAGCCTTTGGCCGCGAAAACACTCATCGCCGCGTCGAGGATTTCCTGCGGCCGGGCGGCCTTGCGGCGCTTCCACCGCTGGGGCTGGACAACGTCTGGAGGCATATTTTGCAGGTAATTAATAAATAACTGGTCATTTATAATCTAAGCGTGGCAAAGATGCAATGCTTAATTTTCGCGGCACGCGATATGATCATTCTATTGGCGTTGCAGGAGGTTCCGATGCGCAAGACCGTGATGTGGTCCCGGTTACCGGCTGTGCTGGGAAGTTTGGCGTTCCTTGCGCTGGCGGCTTGCGCCTCGCAGCCTGCGCCTTATGCACCCATGACCGGCGACAGCGCCACTGGCTATACCGACCAGCAACTGGCGGCCAACCGCTACCGGGTAACCTTCACCGGCAATTCGGCCACCGATCGGGTGACGGTGGAAAACTATCTTCTGCTGCACGCCGCCGAGGTCACGCTCAAGGCCGGCTACAGCGATTTCCTGTTCGATACGCGCGATACCAAGACCAAGACCACCTATTACTCCTCCTTCACCGGCTGGCCGGGCTGGGGCGGCTATGGCTGGTACTGGCATAGTTGGCCCTACGGCCCCTTCGGTCCCGGCGACACGGATATGACCTCGCGGCCGGAGACACGCTATTTCGCCTATGCGGAGATCGTGCTCCTGACGCCGGAGCAGGCCAAGGCCGAACCGCGTTCGCTGAACGCCAACGACGTGATCGCGCACATAGGTCCGCTCGCGCATCCGGCGCCGCCGCCATCTGCTCCGCCGCCGCCACCGTCGGGCGCGTGAGAACCCGCGCGGATTTTGCCGATTGGCGAAGCGCTGCCTAATCTTGTCTGTCACGAATCGCTCAGGGCAAATGGCAGATGGGATTGTTCGATGCGCTGGCCCGCGAGGCGACCTATATTTCCGCGGTCGGGCGCACGCTTTATCGCCTGCGCCATGTCAAACCGGACTCTCCAGTCACCATTGCCGACATCGTGGAAGGCTTCGCGCGCGACAAGCCTGATAACGTCGCCATCCTCTTTGACGACCGGACGCTGAATTACCGGGCGCTCAACGAGGGCGCCAACCGCTACGCCAATTGGGCGCGCGCGCAGGGCATCGGCAAGGGCGACGTCGTGGCGCTGCTGATGGAAAACCGGCCGGAATACATCATGGCCTGGCTGGGGTTGGTGAAACTGGGCGCTGTGGCGGCGCTCATCAACACCAACCTGCGCGGCCAGCCGCTGGCGCATTCGATCGGCGTGGCGCGCGCGCGGCATCTGATCCTGGGCGCGGAACTGGCGCCAAGCTATTTCGAGGCTCACGCGCTGATCGACGCGCCGCCATCGGTCTGGATCACCGGGGGCACAGCGTCTGCGGGCGAGAACCTCGATGCGGCATTGGCCGGCGCCGATATCTCGCTTGATCGGGCTGCGCGCGCCGGCCTCACCTGCAAGGATCTCGCGTTCTACATCTATACCTCCGGTACCACGGGGCTGCCCAAGGCGGCGAACATCAGCCATATGCGCATGCTGTTCATGATGTATGGCTTTGCGGGCGGTCTTGATGCGGGCGAGCAGGGGCGCATGTACAACACCCTGCCGCTCTATCATTCGGCCGGCGGCATCTGTGCGCTAGGGCCCGCCTTCACCACCGGCGGCTCCCTCGTCATCAAGCGCAAGTTCTCGGCGCACGATTTCTGGGACGATTGCCACCGCTATCGTCCGACCTTTTTCCAATACATCGGCGAACTGTGCCGCTATCTGCTCAACGCGCCGCCCGGGCCGCACGAGCAGGATCACGCCATCCGCGCCATCACCGGCAACGGTCTTCGGCCGGAAATCTGGCCCGCCTTCCAGAAACGCTTCGCCATTCCCAGGATCGTCGAGTTCTACGGCGCCACCGAGGGCAATGTCTCCATGCTGAACTACGACGGCACCGTCGGCGCTGTCGGCCGAATACCTTCCTACATGCGCGCGATCATGACGACGCGCATCGTGCGCTTCGACGTGGAGAACGAGACGCCTGTGCGCGAGGCCGACGGCTTCTGCCGCGAATGCGCGCCGCACGAGGCCGGCGAGGCCATCGGCAAGATTACCAACGAGGCCGGTCACGACTTCGAGGGCTACACAAGGAAGGAAGACACGCAAAAGAAAATTCTCGTCGACGTTTTCAAAAAGGGGGATCGCTGGTTCCGCACCGGCGATCTGATGAAGCGCGACGAGCACGGCTATTTCTATTTTGTGGATCGTATCGGCGACACCTTCCGCTGGAAGGGCGAGAATGTTTCTACCAACGAAGTGGCCGAGGCCTTCGGCGTGATCGACGGTATCCAGGAAGCCAATATCTACGGCGTTACGGTGCCCGGCATGGATGGGCGCGCCGGCATGGCGGCGCTGGTAACGGCACCCGGGTTCGACGTCGCCGGACTGGCGACGAAACTGGCCGGCAACCTTCCTGCCTATGCACGGCCGGTTTTCATCCGCCTCCGCCCGGCGATGGAAATCACAGGCACTTTCAAGCTGAGAAAAGTCGATCTGGTAAAGGAAGGGTTTGATCCGAACACCATCGACGATCCGCTCTATTTCTTCGATTCCGCCGCAGAATATTATGTGCCGCTTACCGCGGCGCGCTATGCCGACATATTGCTCGGCCGCATCAGGCTCTGAGGTTGTCCCGAAACGAAACGGCGCCTGCCGGTGTTGGTGAATGATGTGATAAGAGGGGGATAACTTTGCTTCGGGTCTGAAGTATCATGGCAATGAACCATCAATCGGTTGTAGCTATAGAATCGGTATCAGAAACGCAACGGAGTGCGGCGTGCGGATCGATCCGGTTATCGTTCTCGTCGAGGAACTGAAGGCTTCCTATACTGCCTTGGCGCGCGCACGTCAGGCGGAAGACTGGGGCAGTGCGCAGCGCGAATTGACGAAGCAGGCGGCCACGCAGGCGGAATTGCGTGAGACTGAGCCGACCAGCGTCATCGGCGCGGCCTATCTGCTGCGTGAAGCGGCCGCGGAACTTCTGGCCTCTCAAGCGGATGCGGACGTCGCGACCAGCAATGTGCGGCTGCGTGAGGCGGCGGCGCGGATGGAGCAGGGCGTGCGCCAGCTGGCCGATCTGGTCTGGCTGCGGCAGTTTCATCGGGCGCTCGCGGGCGGCTGGTATGGCCGGGTCGGCGAAGAAGTCGCCCCACTGGTTGCCATGTCGCTTAAGGGGGCGGCGCGGCCGCTGCTGCTTTATCGCGCAGCCTGTCCGCCGCGTGTGGCGGGTGTGGCGCGGGCGACAAGCGAGACGTGCGCGATGCGTATCATTCGCGATGTTTCCTGATAC
The DNA here is from genome assembly GCA_018971835.1 of Alphaproteobacteria bacterium. Classification (GTDB taxonomy): domain Bacteria; phylum Pseudomonadota; class Alphaproteobacteria; order Micropepsales; family Micropepsaceae; genus Rhizomicrobium. The sequence continues at coordinate 30,216 of JAGWZW010000025.1, read as the reverse complement.
TCACGGTCCCAGCCGCCTTTCGGGAACAGCAAGCCAGGCTTTGCGCCGCGCCTCGTTCGGCGCATTGACCAGATGCGGCGCACCGTCACCGAAGATCAGGGTTGAACGTGTTGCCATGTCGTAGCGCGGCCAGGGGCCGGTTTTTTCCGTCGCCGGATTGCCGGTATGCGCGAACGCCACCCACGCCTCCATCATCGTCTCGCTGAGCGCGTCGGCTTCGGGACCGGTACCGAAGAACGCACCGGCCAGCCGCTCGCGGTAGGAGCCGAAAACGAAACCCACGTCCAGCCCGTGGCACGAGCCCATGATCCCGCCGAGCAGCTTGGAGCGCCAGTCGAAGCGGTAGGTATAGACCGGTGCGCGTGCGTCTTGCGCTTCCAGCAGGCGGATGCAGGGCTGAGTGAAGACCTTGTCGGTCATCAGTGCGTTGAAGCGCTCGAACACCGAGCCCTCTTCATAGACGGCAGCCATTTCGGGTGCAGCCTCACCGGCCAGCCGCTCAATGCGTTGGGCAAGATTCTTTGCGCTCATCAGGCGCGTCGCCGGATTGGGTGCGGAGAACAGCTTCCATTCCTCGGCCGTGGTGCCGGTAAGCAGCGGGACGCCGGCCGCCGAGCCGCTGCGGATCGCGGCAATCGGCGGGCCGTCCAGAATCCGGCCGTCAAGCGTCGGCTGGAAGGGCAGGGCGCCGAGTTTCTGTCCGTCCTTGCCTTCGCGCGCATCGGCCTGCACGGCGATCTGCGCCCCCACGACGGCGCCATAAGGAAGTTCGTGCGCTTTGGCCGCCTCGTCCTTGCCGAGCTTGAGAGCACTGAGCACGGCGCCGCCCACGCGCGCGGCCCGCTCGGGAGTGTGGCCGATATGCGCGCCGCCCGATTGCGCAATCGCCTTGTGAAACAAGCCCCGCGCCGCCGGCGCAGCCAGCAGTGCACAGACGCTCATGCCGCCTGCCGATTCACCGAAGGCCGTGACGTTTGCCGGATCGCCGCCGAACCGGGTGATGTTGCGCTTCACCCAGTGCAGGGCAAGGAGCTGGTCGCTCAGGCCTTCGGTGCCGCTGGCCGGCAGGGCGCCGCCGCTGGCCTCGCGCAGATCGACGAAACCGAAGGCGCCAAGCCGGTAATTTACTGTCACCACCACTACGCCGCGCGCGGCCAGCGCCTCGCCACTGTAGATGCCCTGGCTGCCCGCGCCGATCATGAACGCGCCGCCGTGAATCCACACCATCACGGGACGCCTGGCGCCGTCGCAACCCGGCGTCCAGATGTTGAGATAAAGGCAGTCCTCGGCCTGCTCTCCCAGAGTGCTGCCGATCAACATCTCTAACTGGGTAGGCGCCTGCGGGCAGACAGGGCCAAAGCGCGTGGCATCGCGCACGCCTGCCCAGGGCTCGAGCGGTTCGGCCATACGCCAGCGCAAGGGGCCGACCGGCGGCCTGGCGAAGGGGATGCCCTTGAACGACAGGATATCGCCGTGCCGTTCGCCGATGAGCCGGCCCGCGGGCGTATCGACGCGGATGGTTTCAGCGGCGGTTTCGATCATGGCTTGTCCGGCGAAGATGCTTGACCGATTAGGGCCCTTCGGCCTCCTCTGTGCAAGACGGCCATTGGGAGTTTGGGCGTGATCGAAGCGGTGATCTGGGATTTTGGCGGGGTGTTCACCACGTCGCCGTTCGAGGCTTTTGCCCGTTATGAGCGCCGGAACGGCCTGCCCGAAGGGCTGATCCGCCGCATCAACAGCGACAATCATCTCGAGAATGCCTGGGCGCGGTTCGAGCGCGCGGAGATCGACCTCGATACCTTCGACCGGGAATTCGCCGCCGAAGCCAGGGCGCTCGGCCATGAGGTGCCGGGCCGGGACATCATCCCGCTGCTAACCGGCGATTTCCGCGCGGACATGATCGAGGCTCTCAGGCGCATCAAGACGCGCTTCAAGACCGGTTGCATCACCAACAATGTGCCTTCGATGCAGATGTCTGGCGCCGATACTCCGTCCAATCTCTACAAGCGCGAGGTGCTGGAGCTGTTCGACCGTCTGATCGAAAGCTCCAAGCTGGGATTGCGCAAGCCCGATCCCAAGATCTATGTGCTGATGTGCGAGGCGCTGGCGGTGGCGCCTGCGGATTGCATTTATCTCGACGATCTGGGCGTCAACTTAAAACCTGCCCGCGCGCTGGGCATGACCACGATCAAGGTGGAATCCGGCCCGCAGGCGATCGCGGAACTGGAAGCAGCGACGGGAATGACGCTGCGCTAGTCGAAGTCCTTCGCCAGTTCGGCGCGCATGTCCGCTGGGATCACCGCCATGTGGCCATAGGCCGGATGGGCGACGCCCAGGATCGCCGGCACGCCCATGTCCGAGAACTTCCTGATCTGGTCCGCGGTGAAGACGAAGCGCAACCAATGTACCGATGAGGTCTTGCCGTCCGGTGTGGTGCGCTCGTCATATTCGGTCGGCGCGCCGGGAATGCGTTCGTCCGCCAGTTCGATATAGACAGACTCCTCGATCCCGGCGAGGCGGTAGAGTTCGCGGTTGCGTCTCGCCACGTCCTCGATCTCCAGCATCAGCGTGGCGATCAGTTCCCGGCCCTGCGGGATCAGCGGATTGTAGGCGGCCAGTTCGCCGGGCACCTGCTCGGCGCCGCCCTTCTCGATGTGCAGCATCTCATGCACCTGCTGCCACATCGTTTCGTAATTCTCGAAATGGAAGGTGGCGAAGGGGCCGACCTCCATGCGGCGGTTTTTCTTCACAGCGATCAGGCTCTTGCGCAGCTCGGCGCGACGCGCGGCGTACTCGGCCGGCGGCAGGATGTCCGCTTCGGTAATGCGGTGTTGGCTGGCGGTCATGGCACTCACTCCTTTAATCCGTAGGCGCGGGCGAAGATCTCGATCGGGTGCTCGGCCTCGCGTACCGGCAGTTCCTTGCCTTCCTTGCTGGCGGCTTCGCGCGCGCCGTTCACGATGTGCATGCCCGCCAGCGGACAATCGGAGGCGATATGGCCGCGGGCCTGCGCCGCCGCCGCGCGGAACACCGGCTTGCCGACTTTCTTGGCGAGGCCGTGGGTTTCCTTGAGCACCCCGAAGGTGCCGCCGTGGCCCGAGCAGCGCTCGATCACGTCCACCGGCGTATCGGGGATCAGCTTGAGCATTTCGGCGGCCTTGGGCCCCATGTTCTGCGCCCGCGCATGGCAGGGCAGATGCACCGTGATCCCTTCGGGCAGCGGCGAAAGACCGTCGGGCAGGCCCTGCTTCTTCGCCACGTCCACGACATATTCGTCGATATCGAAGGTGGCTGCGGCGAGCTTCTTCACCTCGGCATTGTCCGGCAGGATCAGCGGCCATTCGGACTTGAACATCAGCCCGCAGGAGGCGGTCAGCACCACGATGTCGTAGCCCTCGTCGATCAGCTTGACGAGTTCGCCGGACACCTTCACGGCATTCTCTGCCACGCGGGCGAGGTCCGCCTGTTCGAGGAAGGGCATGCCGCAGCAGCCCGGATAGGCCACGCGCGTTGCCACGCCCAGATGGTTCAGCACCGCGCGCGCCGCCATGCCGGTCTGAGGCCGGTTGTAGTTGGCGAAGCAGGTGGCGAAGATCGCGGCCTTGCGCTTGCCGTAAGCAGGCGCGGATGCGTTGGCCGTGATCGGATCGCCACGGTCGGCGGCAACGAAGGTCTTGCTGTGGAATTTGGGCAGCACCGCATCGCGGTCGATATCCGCTACCGCCGCCATCAGCGGACGGGTGAGGCCGTTCGACTTCTCGCTTGCCCAGTTGATGACCGGGCTGGCGACGCGCGCCAGCGTGCCGTTGCGGTCCATCTCGCCGAGCTGACGGGCAATGGTGTTGGTATTCCCCTTCTTCGCCTCTGCCGCGCGATAGCGCAGCATCAGGTGCGGGAAGTCGAGGTTGAATTCGTGCGGCGGCACATACGGGCACTTGGTCATGTAGCACATGTCGCACAGCGTGCAGGCTTCCACGACCTTGCCGAAATCCTCCGACTTCACGCCTGCCATCTCGTCTGGGCTGGCATCGACGAGATCGAACAGCCGCGGAAAGGATTCGCACAAATTGAAGCAGCGGCGGCAGCCGTGACAGATGTCGAAGACGCGGCGCATCTCGGCGTCGAGCTTTTCGGCGTCATAGAAATCGGGGTTGCGCCAGTCGAGCGCATGGCGGGTAGGCGCGGCAAGGCTGCCTTCTCTGGACATGGAGTCTCGCGAATAGTGAGTGGCGAATAGCGCGTAGGGGAAAGCGAAGGTGGCGAGCAGCGGCAGCGATCCATTCGCTATTCGCCGCTCGCCAATCGCGTCGCTTGTATTACTTGCCCAGCGCGTCGAGAGCCTTCTGGAAGCGGCCGGCGTGGCTCTTTTCGGCCTTCGCCAGCATCTCGAACCAGTCGGCGATCTCGTCGAAGCCTTCGTCGCGTGCCGTCTTGGCCATGCCCGGATACATGTCGGTGTATTCGTGCGTCTCTCCCGCGATCGCGGCCTTGAGGTTCAGCGAGGTGCCGCCGATCGGCTCGCCGGTGGCCGGATCGCCGACCGCCTCGAGGAATTCGAGATGGCCGTGGGCGTGGCCGGTTTCGCCCTCCGCAGTGGAGCGGAACACGGCGGAAACGTCGTTATAGCCTTCGACGTCGGCCTTCTGCGCGAAGTAGAGGTAGCGGCGGTTGGCCTGGCTTTCGCCGGCGAACGCGTCCGCCAGATTCTTTGCAGTCTTGGAGCCTTTGAGGGCAGACATGGGAGATCTCCTTTTTCCCTTGTGGACGAAACTTCCGCGCTTGCAGGCAATCAGAACCGCAAGCGCAGGCGGGACCATGCCTCTCCCGGCGCCCTCTGTCAACACTTTAGAATAATTCTAAAGTGATTTATTTCACGGAGATGTGACCGGCTCCTGCCGACTGCAAAGCCGATGTGACCTGCACGGCCGGCCTGATCCGAATCACGACGTTCACACCGTCGATCACGGTGTCCTTGGGCGGACTGGGAAGGCCGGCAATCGTGATATCGCCGCTCGGGATATCAATAAGCGTCCCGGTTCCCTGATCGTAGAAATGCTGGTGCGGATCGATATTGGTGTCGAAATAAAAGCGCGACGCATCGACGGAGACGTGCCGCAAGATGCCAGCCTCGGTGAATTGGTGCAGCGTGTTGTAAACGGTGGCCAGCGAGACATCGATGCCGGCTTTGTCCACCTCGGCATGCAGCGATTCGGCCGTCAAATGCCTGTTTCCCTGTGCGAATAAGAGATTTGCCAGGGCTACGCGCTGCCGCGTTGGGCGCAGGCCCGCTGCCCTCAGGCGCCTGCCCGTGTTTTCTGCGCTCTTGGGCGCCGCTGATCTTGCCATTGTGATGTTCCCGAATCGCCGATATTTCCCAGGCCCTTGCGCGGCCGTCGCTCGGGCATCCTGTCTGCAACGGTGCGAATGACCACGTCCACTCGGTCTATGACCGTGCCTCTGGGTGGATTTGGTACACCAGTCACCTTGATTGCGTCCCCTGGAATATCAATAAGAATACCGTGATCCTGGTCATAGAAATGTTGATGCGGATCAACATTGGTGTCGAAGTAAAATCGCGCGGCGTCGACGGCGACCTGCCGCAGCATTCGGGCTTTCGTGAACTGGTGAAGCGTGTTGTAGACAGTGGCCAGCGAAACCTCGATGCCCGCGGCCACTGCTTCGTCATGCAGCGTTTCGGCCGTCAGGTGGCGCTTGCCGTGTGCGTAAAGCAGCCCGACCAGGGCCACGCGCTGCCGCGTGGGCCGCAGGCCCGCCGCCCTGAGCCGCTGGGCAGCCTGGGTGTCGTCTATTTCTGGGCATATTCCGGTCATTTTTCGGCTCCTGGCGCCTCTGTTTTTTGACCACTTGCGCCGCTCCCGGGCGGGCTTATGGTTGGCGGGGTGCAATCTGGTCCGCTGTTAGTTAGAATGTTTCTAACAAAGATGGCGCCGGGCGCCAAGCCGGTTTCGGGAGCGGACCGGCTCCGAAATGACAAAATGGGGTGATCAGTCGGATGTTGGGACGGAAATCGAGTTTTGATCTTCAGGGGCTTCTGGCCTGCGCGCGGGGCGAACTGTTCGGCGAAGGCAATGCCAGGCTGCCGCTGCCGCCCATGCTGATGTTCGATCGGATCACCAGGATTGCAGCCGACGGCGGCAGCCAGGGCAAAGGCTCGGTCGAGGCCGAATTCGATATCAAGCCGGACCTCTGGTTCTTCAAGTGTCATTTCCAGAACGATCCGGTGATGCCCGGCTGCCTGGGGCTGGATGCCCTGTGGCAGATGGCCGGCTTCTTTCTCGGCTGGATGGGAGGGCTCGGCAGGGGCCGTGCGCTGGGCGTGGGCGAGGTCAAGTTCACCGGCATGGTGCTGCCGTCCAACAAGCTCGTCAGCTATTACGTCGAGTTCAAGCGAGTCATCATGCGCAAGCTGGTGGTGGGCGTGGCCGATGGTGTCGTCAAGGTGGACGGCCAGACGATCTTCGAAGCCAAGGATTTGCGCGTGGGCTTGTTCTCTGACGCCGCGCAGGGCGCTGGGCAGCCTGCGGGGGCAACAGCCTGACATTCCCTCCGGTCTTGTGCTTTGGTCGGGCTACGCCTAAGGCTCTGGCCGACTGAAGAGCAGCAGAAGGAAATCCGTGCATGAGGCGCGTGGTCGTCACCGGCATGGGAATCGTCTCCTCCATCGGCAACGATTGCCAGGAGGTCACCCAAAGCCTGCGCGAGGCGAAATCCGGTATCGTGGCCGCGCCGGATTACGCGCGCCTCGGCTTCCGCTCGCAGGTACATGGCAGCCTCAAGATCGATCTCGATGCGCTGGTGGACCGCCGCGCCCGCCGCTTCCAGGGCGACGGCGCAGGCTACGCGTGGGTGGCCATGACCCAGGCCATCGCCGATGCCGGGCTGGAACCGGGCGAGGTCAGCCATCCACGCACCGGCCTGATCGTGGGGTCGGGCGGGCCGTCGACCAAGGCCATTGTCGCCGCCGCCGACGTCACGCGCGATCCGGCCAAGGGGCCGAAGCGTGTCGGCCCGTTCGTTGTGCCCAAAGCGATGTCCTCAACCTGCTCGGCCAACCTGTCCACCTGGTTCAAGACCAAAGGGGTGAACTACTCGATCAGCTCGGCTTGCTCGACTTCGGCCAACTGCATCGGCAACGCCGCCGAAATGATCCAGTGGGGCAAGCAGGACATCATGTTCGCCGGCGGCGCCGAAGAACTGGACTGGACGCTCTCCGTGCTGTTCGACGCGATGGGCGCGATGTCGTCCAAATTCAATGCCACGCCGGGCAAGGCCAGCCGCGCCTATGACAAGAACCGCGACGGCTTCGTGATTTCCGGCGGCGGCGGCATTGTGGTGTTGGAAGAACTCGAACACGCCAGGGCCCGCGGCGCGAAAATCTACGCCGAGCTGGTGGGCTATGGTGCCACTGCCGACGGCGCCGACATGGTGGCGCCCTCCGGCGAAGGCGCGGTGCGCTGCATGCAGATGGCGCTGGAACGGGTTTCGGCGCCGGTCGATTACATCAATCCCCACGCCACCTCGACGCCGGTGGGCGATATCCCCGAGATCAACGCCATCCGCGAAGTCTTCGGCGGAAAAATGCCGCCGATCAGCGCCACCAAGTCTCTGACCGGCCACAGCCAGGGCGCTGCCGGCGTGCACGAGGCGATCTACACGTTGCTGATGATGAAGCACGGCTTCATCTGCGAAAGCGCGAATATCGAGGAACTCGATCCCGCAGTGGAGGGCGCCAACATTGTACGTCAGCGCATCGACAATGCTGCGATCAACATCGCCATCTCCAACAGCTTCGGCTTTGGCGGCACCAACGCCACGCTGGTATTCCAGCGTCATGGGGGCTAACGCGCATGGCCAAGGGGCAGGACGGCGCAGCCGGCATCAAGCGCAGCAACCTGATGGACGGCAAACGCGGCCTGGTGATGGGCGTGGCCAACGATCATTCCATTGCCTGGGGGATCGCGCGCAAGCTGGCGGCCGCAGGCGCGGAGGTCGCCTTTACCTATCAGGGGGAGGCGCAGGCCAAGCGGCTCAAGCCTCTGGCTACGTCCATCGGCTCGACCATCGTGATGCCCTGCGATGTAGAAAGCGACGAACAGCTCGATGCTGTGTTCGGAGCGCTGGGCAAGAAATGGGGCAAGCTCGATTTCCTGGTCCATGCCATCGCCTTCTCGGATCGGGAGGAGCTGAAGGGCCGCTACGTCGATACCAGCCGCGCCAATTTCCGCCGCACGCTGGAGATCTCCTGCTACTCCTTCACCGCGGTGGCCCAGCGCGCGGCGCATCTGATGGGCGAAGGCGGTGCGATGGTGACGCTGACCTATCTGGGCGCCAGCCGCGTGATGCCGAACTATAATGTGATGGGCGTGGCCAAGGCGGCGCTGGAAGCCTCGGTGCGCTATCTCGCCGCCGACCTGGGGCATGAAGGCATTCGCGTTAATGCAATTTCGGCAGGCCCTATGCGCACGCTGGCGGGTTCGGCGGTGGGCGATGCGCGGCTGGTGTTCAAATGGAACAAAGCCCATTCACCCTTGAAGCGCACCATCGAACTCGATCATGTCGGTGGCGCGGCGCTCTATCTTCTGAGCGATCTGGCCGGCGGCGTCACCGGCGAGGTGCATTTCGTTGATGCCGGGTTCCATGTCGTCGGCATGCCGCCGACCGCCGATCTGAGGGGCTGGCAGGCACCGGAGAACGGGGATTCGTAACCAGGGGGCAGACATGCGCAGGCTGAAGGTTGTTCTCGTCGCGGCGGGCGCCGCGCTCTTTGCGACCGCCGCCACCGCCGGATGGCAGGACACGGCCTCGCAGTTCGACCAGCAGCGCCTGGCCCGTCTCGATGAAGCCCGCACCAAGGCGCTTAGCGAGGCCGAACATGGCGCCCCCGCGGCAGACCTTGCCACCATCCACGCGGTGATGAGCCCGGAAGCGCAGGCCACGACCGCCTCGGCGCTGCTCGGCAACTGGCGCTGCCGCACGCTCAAGCTCGGCGGCGTCACGCCGGATGTGATCTATAGCTGGTTCCGCTGCCGTATCTCGCTCAAAGGCGGCCATCCCTATCTGGAGAAGCTCACCGGCAGCCAGCATACCAACGGCTATCTCTATCCGAATGGCGATGGCGCGTTTGTTTATCTGGGCGCTTCGTCCGTGACCGGCGAGCCGCGCCACGCCTATTCCGGCAACGGCGCCACGGCCGGCGCTCCCGTTACGCCGGACGACCAGATCGGGTTACTGTCTGAAATCGGCCCCGGACATCTCCGGATCGAGATGCCCTATCCGCTGCTCGAATCGACGATGGACGTGCTGGAGCTGAGAAGGTAGGCGCTCACGCCACTTCGAGCGCGAGTTGCTTCAGGTTGGCGTCCGCCAGATTTTTTGTAGCGTCGAGAATCTCAAGGCCGACGATCCTGCCCTTGGCGTCATAGTCCAGCATCACGCCGGGGCGCACCTCGACCGTCTCCGAAATCTCGCTGTCGGAAAAACGCACATAGAGCGCGTCGGTGTCTTGGTCGAAATTTACCTTCATTGATCACTCCGTGAGGGCTTCCTGGCGCGGCCATCGAAAAATGCCGTCACCACCCTTACGCCACCTTCGATCGGAGTATACACGACCCGCAGGATTTTGCCTCGCGCTTCGGCGATAGCCCCAAAAGCCCGGGCCGCGGCGGGGTCCGTCGGGTCCGGTTCCTGCCAATCCGGCGCGGTCAGCACGCGTTCGACCCAACTGCGCTCAATCCGCCGTTCCCGGAGCATGGTCGCGCTGTGGGCGGTGAATTCGATCTTGCCTGTTCCCGTCATGGCGAGAGCCTCTGTCGTTTTCCGCTCTTCGACAAACCGGATGGCGGATGGCTCTGCGTCAAGGCGGGCCCATCATCCCCGCGCCGCCTGAGTGAAGCGTTCGAACAGGTAGTGCGAATCCATCGGTCCGGGCGAGGCTTCGGGGTGGTATTGCACCGAGAACACCTTCTTGCCCTCCAGCCGCAGGCCGCAATTGGTGCCGTCGAACAACGAGACGTGGGTTTGTTTCACGCCCGCCGGCAGCGTGTCGCCGTCCACCGTGAAGCCGTGGTTCATCGACACGATCTCGACCTTGCCGGTTTCGAGATCCTTCACCGGATGATTGGCGCCGTGATGGCCCTGCGCCATCTTGCGGGTCTTGGCGCCCAGCGCCAGCGCCAGCATCTGGTGGCCGAGGCAGATGCCGAACACCGGCACGTTTGAATCCACCAGTGCCTTGATGGTCGGGATGGCGTATTCGCCGGTGGCCGCCGGATCGCCCGGGCCATTGGAGAGCAGTACGCCGTCCGGCGCATGGCGCATCACGTCGTCGAAGGTGGCGGAGGCGGGCAGCACGGTGATCTCCGCCCCTTGTCCCGCAAGCAGCCGCAGGATGTTGCGCTTGACGCCGTAGTCCAGCACCACCGCCCGCCAGGTCGGCGCGGCCTGTTCGCCATAGCCCTTGTTCCAGACCCACGGTGTTTGCCGCCATGTGTAGCTCTGCCGGCAGGTGACGTCCTTGGCGAGGTCGAGACCGACGAGGCCGGGAAATTCGCGCGCCTGCTTCACCAGGGCCGCGATATCGAACTTGCCGCTCGGGTCATGTGCCACCACGCCATGCGGCATGCCCTGCTCGCGAATGCGGTTGGTGAGGGCGCGGGTGTCGAGCCCGGCGATGCCGGGGATGGCGTGCTGCTTCAGCCAGCCGTCAAGCGTGCTCAGGCTGCGGTAATTCGATGGCTGCTCCGCGTCGGCGCGCACCACCATCGCGCGCACCACCGGCGTGGCGGTTTCGATGTCCTCGGCATTGGTGCCGACGATGCCGATGTGCGGGAAGGTGAAGGACACGATCTGCCCGGCATAGGAAGGATCGGTGAGGATTTCTTCGTAGCCGGTCATCGCCGTGTTGAAGCAGACCTCGCCTACCGCAGCGGCGGCGGCGCCGAAACCCGCGCCTTCGAACACCGTGCCGTCGGCCAGCACCAGCACGGCCGTTCCCTGCGCGCGCGAAAACGGAGCCGCCGGCTTTGCGGCGGTGGCGGAGGTGGCGTCGGTCATCGGATACCCGCAAGATTGGAGTCGGCGGAAAATAGAAATGTGACGGTTGCGGGTCAAGCCATCAGGCGAAAGAACTTTCCTTTGTTTTTCAATGTGTTGAACAAGTGTGTCGACTCGCCTAGGATATTGCCTTCCTGTTTCATGGAGCACGTCATGGGCCTGCGCGACCAATTCAACGAGGCGCTCAAAGCGGCAATGAAGGCCAAGGAGGCCGGCCGCGTCGGCACGCTGCGCATGATTCTGGCCGCGGTGAAGGACCGCGATATTGCCGCCCGCAGCGAAAATAATCGCGAGTTGGTCAGCGACGAGGATCTGCTCACCCTGCTGGCCAAGATGGTCAAGCAGCGCGAGGAATCGGCCGAGATCTACGACAAGGGCGCCCGCCCCGAGCTGGCGGCGCAGGAGCGCGGCGAAATCGAAATCATCCGCGAGTTCATGCCCAGACAGATGGGGCCGGAGGAGGCCAAGGCGGCGATTTCCGCCGTGATCGCCGAAGTCGGTGCCGCCTCGGTGAAGGACATGGGCAAGGTGATGGGTGCACTCAAGGCGCGGTATTCCGGGCAGATGGATTTCGGCAAGGCGGGCGGCGTAGTGAAAGAGTTGCTCGGCGCCAAGTGATCGCGGTGCCGGCCGGCGCCACCGATTTTCCGTAACAGCCTGTTTCTTCGGACGATTCCTTCTGAGGTTGTTTTTCGGCTCCAGCCGGCCCCCCTTGCGGGCGGGGGAGGCGGCGCCTGCGTCCAGGCCTCCAACAGATGGGAAGCGCGCGGGCGTGTTCAAGGCCGGCGCGCGGCGACGAAATGCCCCGGCGAATATGTCGCTTGTCAGGCTGCCCGCGACTTGAGCACCGCTTCGCCGACGGCGCGGGCCAGAGCTTCGACAAAATCGACGTCGCGCTGGCTGTGTTGCCGCTGATGGTCCCAGTAGGCGCCGATCGCGGCCACGGCGGTGCCGCTTCCCGCCGGCGCCATGATGAGGCTTTTCACGAAAGTGCGGCGATAGACATCATGCGGGATGCGCTCATCCTCGAAGATGTCCGCAATAACCGCAGTCTGCCGGTTGAGCATGCACCAGCCGGAGATGCAGGTCTGCATGGGGAAGCGCTGGCCCTTCCACAAGGGGCCGATGGCATCTTCGTCGGCGTAATGGCACTGGTTGCCGTCACGCAGCACGAAGGTCACGCCGTCGGCATCGAAGATCGCGCGCGCCGAACCGCGGACGATGTACATGATCTCGCCAAGGGATTCGGCAGTGGCCAGGCGGTCTTCGGCAGCCTCCAACAGCTTCTGGCGGGTCAGGTAAGCTGGGTCGTAGATGTCTTGGCTGGTCACGGTTGCCCCTATTCCTGCAGCCAGAACGCCATATTCAACCAAAAGGCGTGGGACATCAATTGTCTAACAGCTACAAATTGTGCATGGTTATTAACCCGGCAATTGTCTGTCCGGTATTGGCACGGCGGACGGGCGGGATTAGCGTTTCGCCTTCTTTAAAGCCTTCCGGCGCTGGCGCGTGTTCTGCAGTACCGACGATCAGCAATCCAACTTCGGGTCAGTCATGAAAATCTCGCAGCTTGTCATCGCGGTTCTGCTGGCCGGCGCTGCAGCCTCACCGGCCTTGGCGCTTGAGGCTTACCACAGCCCCTTCGCCCCGCAGCCCCAAACGGTTCCGACCCTGGCCCTGCGTGCCATCGAGGCGGCGACACCGGAACTGCACAAGCTCAAGCCCGATTGGCAGACCTACAAGGTTCAGGCTGCCGAAACGCCCGATACGCTGATCATCAGCTTCTGGCAGCAGCCGGCGGCGCCCGCCAATGTTGCAGCCGTGCCCAACGCGCACGCGGAATTCGTGATCGTGGAGTTGGACAAGGTCACGCTGAAAATCACTGCCGTCCGCCAGTTCCACGTCTGAGACAGCCCACAGGAATCCACCCCTGCGGCTACGCATTCGCCCGCATGTGGGCGTAGAGTGCCCCTATGCGCTACGGCCAGGGCCTGCTCGAAGAAGTCCTGCGGCGGACGGATCTCGTCCAGCTCGTGGGTCGGCGCGTCAAGCTGGTGCGCAAGGGCCGGGTGATGTGGGGCTGCTGCCCCTTCCATCAGGAGAAATCGCCGTCCTTCAAGGTCGAGAACGAACGGCGCACCTACAAATGCTTCGGCTGCGGCGCCGGCGGCGATGCCTTCAAATGGCTGATGGAAACCGAGGGGCTGTCCTTCCCCGAGGCGGTGGAGCGGCTGGCGGGCGAAGCCGGCGTGGAATTGCCCAAATGGTCGGCCGAGGACGAGGCCCGCGAGCAGAAGAAGAAATCGCTCTACGAGGTGATCGAGGCGGCCTGTGAATTTTTCGAGGCTCAGCTCCGGGCACCGGGCGGCAAGGCGGGGCGGGATTATCTCAAAAGCCGCGGGCTCGACGACGCCTCAGCCAGGCAGTTCCGCCTCGGCTATGCGCCCGGCGGCAACAGCGCGCTGATTGAGCATCTCAAGGCCAGGAACGTCACTGTCGACGACATGATCGCCGCCGGTCTGGCTCGGCCGGCGGATGAGACGCGGGGCGCGCGCGATTTCTTCTTCAACCGCATCACCTTTCCGATCTCCGATGCGCGCGGACGGCTGATAGCTTTCGGCGCGCGCGCGCTCGAAGCCGACGCCAAGCCCAAATACATCAACACCGGCGAAACCGGCCTCTTTTCCAAGGGCCACAATCTCTACAATTTCGCCAGCGCGCGCCCGGCCGCGCTCAAGGCCGGCACCATCATCCTCGCCGAAGGCTATATGGACGTGATCGCGCTGGTGCGCGCCGGCTTCGCCCAGGCCGTGGCGCCGCTCGGCACCGCGCTGACCGAGGACCAGCTTGGCCTGTTGTGGCGCGTGGCACCCGAGCCGATCCTGGCTTTCGATGGCGACGAGGCGGGCCTCAGGGCCGGCACCCGCGCCGCGCATCTGGCGCTGCCGCACCTGAAGCCCGGCCATTCGCTGCGCTTCGCCTTCCTGCCACCGGGCGAGGATCCGGACACCCTGATCCGCCGCGAGGGGGCGGGGGCGATGCAGAAGCTGCTCGACGCCGCCCAGCCGCTGGCCGAGGTGCTGTGGCGTTCGGAGACGGAGGGCAAAGACTTCTCCACGCCCGAGCGCCGGGCCGGACTGGAGCGGGCGCTGGCCGACCTGGTCGGCCGCATTGCCGACACCACCATCGCCGACTACTACCGCCGTGATTTCAACGAGCGGGTGTTCGAGGCCTTCAAGCGCCGCCAGAAGCGGCCGGAGCGGCCCTACGAGCCACGCGCGGTTCGCGGCCGAAGCGATGCCCGGCGTGGGACCGGCCGCGGAGGCGCGGGTTTCACCCCGCAAGAAAATGTCTCGCCGGCGGTGAAGAACAGTCTGCTGGCGCGTTCCGGCCGGAGCGGCGCCCTGAAGGTCAAGGAGGAGGAGGTCGTTGCCCTGCTGCTGGAGGCGCCGGAGCTGGCCGCGGTCCATGCGGAGGCTCTGGCGGCGCTGGCCCTTGCCGATCCGCAGCTTGACAGGCTTAGGCGGGAACTCCTAAACCTCGCCGCCTCCGGTTCCAGGCTTGAAAAACAGGCGCTGGAGACCCATCTCCAACGCTCAGGCATGGCTGAGCTGGTCCGCCGCCTTCAGGCGCGGCACGGCAGCAGCCAGATTGCGGCGGCGGACAGAACCCAGGAGGGGACCGCCGATGGCGAGGATGTCGAGGCCCGCTGGCTCAGGGCAGTCGCGCAACTGCGCGAGATGGCGGAACTGGCGCCCGAGCGGCTCCGCGCCGTGGAGCGCTTCAAATCCGAGGCGACGGAGGAAAGCTGGCGTGATGCCCACCGCCTTCTTGGCACGCTCCCGAACGAATAACGCCTGCTGGCCCGTCTGAAGCAGGCTTAGGAATGGAACTTTGCCGCCTTTCCCGCTAGGAAAAGCAGCATCTAAGATGAGCAACGGATAGCCCGTGGTCACGAAGAAGAACGCAAAGACCAAAAAGCCGGCCAAGGCGGCCAAGCACGCCGCCAAGCCGGCGTCTGCCAAGCGTCCGCCGGCCAAGCCGGCGGCGGCGAAGGCGTCTGCCGCCAAGTCGGCACCGGTGAAGAAAGCCGAAAAGGCCGAGGTCAAGCAGGCGCCTGCCAAGGCGAAGGCCGCGGTCAAGCCCGCGCCCAAGCCCGAGAGCAAAAAAACCGCGATCAAGCCTGCCGCCAAGCAGCCGGCACCGGCGAAAGCCGCCGCCATGCCGGCCGCGGCCAAGGCCGAAGCCAAGAGCCAAGAGAGCAAAGACCTCAAAGTGAGTTCCGTGACCAGCACCGCGATTGCCCCTGAAGCCGTGAAGAAGCCCGAGGCCAAAATTGCGGCCAAGCCGGGCAAGGCCGCCAAGCCGGACGCCGCCGAGCCTCAGACCGCGCGCGAGGATGCCGATTCGCCCCTGCTCGATATGAGCGATGTGGGTGTGCGCAAGATGATCCAGCGCGCCAAGGCCCGCGGCTACGTCACCTATGACGAGCTGAACAAGGTCATGCCGTCCGACAAGGTATCCTCCGAGCAGATCGAGGACACCATGTCGATGCTCTCGGAGATGGGCATCAACGTCATCGAGGGCGAGGAGCAGGACGAGGCCGCCGAGGGCGAGCTGCCCGCCGTCGCCGAGGGCAAGGAGGTCGTCGGCAAGACCGGCACCGCCACCGAACAGTATGACCGCACCGACGATCCCGTGCGCATGTATCTGCGCGAGATGGGCTCGGTGGAGCTGCTTTCGCGCGAGGGCGAAATCGCCATCGCCAAGCGCATCGAGGCCGGCCGCGAACTGATGATCGGCGCGTTGTGCGAAAGCCCGCTCACCTTCGAAGCGCTCACCGTGTGGCGCGACGAGTTGAACGAAGGCAAGGTTCTCCTGCGCGATATCATCGACCTGGAAGCGATGTACGGCGCCGGGCCGGATGGCCAGGTCGGCACTGCCGACGCGCCCAATCCCGTCATGATGAACGGCAACGGCGCGCTCGCCGCGGAAGAGGCCCCCAAGCCCGAACTGCCCAAGCCGCCCAAGCCGGAAATCCCGCGGGCGAATGGCGAGGACGTCGATCCGGGCGAAGCCGCGGCTGCGGCCGATGCCGAAGCCGACGAGGAAGACGAAGGCAATTTGCCGCTCAGCGCGATGGAAGCCGCGCTCAAGCCGCAGGTGCTGGAGACGCTCGACCAGATCGCCAGCCTCTACAAGAAACTGGGCAAGCTGCAGGATGCGAGCGTCGAGGCCGCGCTGGCCGACGACGAACTCTCCAACAGCCAGGAACGCCGCTTCAAGAAGCTGCGCACCGATACCGTCGATCTGGTCAAGGGCCTCAAGCTCAACAACAACCGCATCGAGGCGCTGGTCGATCAGATGTACGGCATCAACCGCCGTCTGATCAGCCTCGAAGGCCGCCTGCTCAGGCTGGCCGAGGCGCACGGCGTGGATCGGATCGACTTCCTCAGGCAGCATTTCGGCAACGAGCTGGATCCCAACTGGGCGCGGCGCGTCGGCCGGCTGAGCGGCACCGGCTGGAAGGAATTCGTCACCGAGGAGCGCGACAAGCTGGGCGCCCTGCGCGACGAAATCCAGACCCTGGCGCAGGAGATGCGCACCTCGATCGTCGATTTCCGCCGCATCGTGCAGACGGTGCAGAAGGGCGAGCGCGAATCCAACCAGGCCAAGAAGGAAATGATCGAGGCCAATTTGCGCCTCGTGATCTCCATCGCCAAGAAATACACCAATCGCGGCCTGCAGTTCCTCGATCTCATTCAGGAAGGCAATATCGGCCTGATGAAGGCGGTCGATAAGTTCGAATACCGCCGCGGCTACAAGTTCTCGACTTATGCGACGTGGTGGATCCGTCAGGCCATCACCCGTTCGATTGCCGATCAGGCGCGCACCATCCGCATCCCGGTGCACATGATCGAGACGATCAACAAGCTGGTGCGCACCTCCCGCCAGATGCTGCACGAGATCGGCCGCGAGCCGACGCCGGAAGAGCTGGCCGAGCGCCTCGCCATGCCGCTCGAAAAAGTGCGCAAGGTTCTGAAGATCGCCAAGGAGCCGATCAGCCTCGAAACCCCCATCGGCGACGAGGAGGATTCTCACCTCGGCGACTTCATCGAGGACAAGAACGCCGTGCTGCCCATCGATGCGGCAATCCAGGCGAACCTGCGCGAAACCACCACGCGCGTGCTGGCCACGCTGACCCCGCGCGAGGAGCGCGTGCTGCGCATGCGCTTCGGCATCGGCATGAACACCGATCACACGCTGGAAGAAGTGGGCCAGCAGTTCTCGGTCACGCGCGAACGCATCCGCCAGATCGAGGCCAAGGCCCTGCGCAAGCTCAAGCACCCCAGCCGGAGCCGCAAGCTGCGGAGCTTCCTGGATAGCTGACGCATGCTTCTGACGATGATGAAGGCCAAGCTGCACCGCGCGACGGTGACTGAGGCGGACGTCGATTACGTCGGCTCGATCTCGATCGATGCAGCGCTGCTGGAAGAGGCCGGCATCCTGCCCAATGAGCAGGTGGATGTGCTCGACATCACCAACGGCGCGCGGCTCACGACCTATGCCATCGAAGCGCCGGCGGGCTCGGGCACCATTGGCATCAATGGCGCGGCGGCCCGCCTGGTCAACGTCGGCGATCTGGTGATCATCGTGGCTTATGCGCAGATGGAGGCCGCCGAAGCGCGCAGGCACGCGCCTGCCGTGCTGCATCTCGATGGCGCCAATCGCGTGACGCGCTGACTTTCCGCTCGCGCTGCGCGGGCGAACGGCTATACTGGATTCAGGGCTTACGGGAACCATTTATCGTAACAAACCCGGCGCGGGGGTGCCTCGCCGGCCACAACGGATGCGTATCAGGCCATGCCCCACTCCCCTTCGCGCGCGCCCTCCGCGCCCGCTTCGTCCACCTCCACTGTGTTTTCGGAAACCGAAGCCTATCGCGACGCGATGAAGGCCCGCTTCAAATATCCCGCCGAGGATGAGCATCTCGTCCGCCGGCTGGGCAGCGCGCTCCTGGCCTGCTGGGGCACGCTGTCGCCCGAGCAGCAAGCGCGGATCGTTGCCGAGGCGCTGAGCGTGTGGGACCGCGAATATCACGTGCCGGCGCTGGAGAAGAAGCTGGAAGCCTTTCTTCGCCGCTCGCCGGCACGCTTGCGATGACGGATTACATTCCGGGCCAGATGCCGGCCAGCACCATCACGATGCCGACGAGCGAGGCCATCCATACCAGGGTGCGCAGGTAGGCAATGCCCGCGACGTAAACGGGCAGGTAGATCAGCCGCGCCCAGATGTAGATTTGCGTGCCCAGCGCCGAGGTCGCCGTGGTGGCATGCAGCGCGTCCACCATCAGCACGGCGACGGCGAAGAGCGGGAAGGTCTCGATGAAATTCTTCCACGCGCGTTCGAGCCGCCCGCCGAACTTGCCCAGGGCTGGCCAGCCTTCGTCGCGCGGACCCACGGCCCAGGGCAGGCCCCGGCCGCCGACGCTGGCCAGAATCGCCAGCAAAAGCTGGATCAGCCCCAGCACGACGGCGCAGAAAAGGATTTGCATTTCCAGAGAAGCATTCGCTTGCATGGGTTCCTCCCGGATTGCCGTTCGGGCGGTCCCGAATCGGTGGCGCATCATACCCTGTCGAGGAGGGGCCCCCTATCGCGCGCCGGCACCCGGTTATCTCGGGCTTAAGCCATCCTGCGCCATGATAGGGTCACATCTCCGGTCATAGGCTTGCGCATGCACATTTGGTCCAGACCCGTCCGCCTCTATAGCCGCCCCGAACGCTGGGCGGACGGGGCGGTTCATGTGCTCGGCATCCTGTTCGCCATCAATGCCAGCCTGTGGCTGCTGGCGAATGTGACGGGGCTCAGCGTGGTGGTTTCAGTCTCGGTCTACTGCGTGGGGCTGCTGGCGATGACGGGTTTTTCGGCGGCCTATAATCTGATGCCGCATCACCGGCCGTCCAAGCAGGTGCTGCGCCGGCTCGATCACGCGGCGATCTTCATCATGATCGCAGCTACCTATACCCCCCTGGCCGTCAACCGGCTGGGCCCGGTGACGGGCGACTGGCTCTTGGCCGCCATCTGGATCACCGCCACCATCGGTGTGGTCATGAAGCTTGTCTTTCCCCAGCGTTTCGAGAATCTCAGCATCGCCTTCTATCTGGGCATGGGCTGGATGGTGGTGATGGTGCTGAAGCCGCTGGCCGCTTCGATGGCGACGGCGGATTTCTGGCTGTTGATCGCCGGCGGGCTGGTCTATTCGGCGGGCGTTATCTTCTATGTGTGGGACCGCATGCCCTTTCACAAGGCGATCTGGCACGGCTTTGTGCTGATCGCGGCGGTGCTGCAATATTCCGCCGTCGCCGCAGAATTCGCGCACTGATCACTGAAATCATGACCCACGCGATCATCTTCGACTGCGACGGCGTGCTGGTCGACAGCGAAGTCCTGGCGCTCGAGGTGGAGCTGTCGGCGCTGGCCGGGATCGGCCTGCCTTACGAGCGTGCGGCATTTCAGGCGCGCTTCATGGGCATGGACAATGACAGCTTTTTCGCCGCGCTGGACGCTGACAGCCACGCGCGGCGGGGCGTGCCTTTGCCTTCGGGATTCCGTGCCCGCTGCCATGCGCGCTATCGCGAACTGATCGAAACGCGCCTCGCCGAAGTGCCCGGCGCGCTGCAAACGGTAGCGGCGTGTCCGACGCCCAAGGCCGTCGCCAGTTCCAGCGAAACGGCGATGCTCGAAATCAAGCTGCGCAAGACCGGGCTCTGGGATCACTTCGCGCCCCATGTCTATTCGGCCGGCCATGTGGCCCGCGCCAAGCCCGCGCCCGACCTCTTCCTCCACGCGGCCCAGGGGCTGGGCGTGGCGCCGGCCGCCTGCCTGGTGCTCGAGGACAGCGCCAACGGTGTCACCGGCGCCAGGGCGGCGGGCATGACGGTGTGGGGGTTTCTCGGCGGCGGCCATATGAATGAAGATGCCGGGGCCCGGCTGCTCGCCGCCGGGGCTTCGCGGCTGGTGAGCGGCTGGCAGGAGGCCGGCCGGCTTTTGGGCACGGCGTTAGCAGTTTCTTGAACCCTGGCGGCAAAGGTTGCAGTTTGCATGAGAGAGGGACGGATGCGTATCGTCGCAGGTGTGATGACTGTTTTGCTGTTGGGTGCGGCGCTGTCCGGCTGCGTGGCCGTGGATGCAGTCGGTACGGCGGCCAGCGCGGCCGGGACCGTCGTCGGCACGGCGGCCGATGTGGGCTCGGGCGTGGCCAGCACCGCCGCCGACACGATTTCCGGCAGTTCCTCAGACGATCAGCAGAATTGACGGAAAATCCGTCATGGTCTTGGCCGGCCTGCCCCTATAGGGTCGGGGCATGGACCGTTTGATTCAAGGCTACCGTGAATTCCGGGCCCGGCGCTGGCCCGAGGAACACGCCCATTACGCCGAGCTGGCCAAGGGCCAGAGCCCGCAATATCTGGTGATTTCCTGCTGCGACAGCCGTGTGGACCCGGCCACGATCTTCGGCGTGCGCCCCGGCGAGCTGTTCGTGCTGCGCAATGTCGCCGCCATCGTACCACCCTATGAGGAAGGCGGCGGCTACCACGGCACCAGCGCCGCCATCTCATTCGCGGTGCTGGCGCTTGAGGTGCGCTATATCGTGGTGCTGGCCCATGCCGAATGCGGCGGCGTGAAAGCGGCGCTGGACCGTTCGCTTGCCGAGCCCTTGCCCTTCATGTCGGAATGGATCGGGCTGCTTGCGCCGGCGGTGGAACGCTGCGGCCACGCGCACGGCGAGCGGCAATTCGCCGTCGAACGCGAGGCGGTGCGCCTGTCGCTCGAACGGCTGATGACGTTTCCCTTCGTCGCCGAGCGGGTGAAGGCAGGCGTGCTCTCGCTCGAAGGCGCGCGCTTCGGCATCGCCGACGGCAAGCTCGAAGTGCTGGACCAGGCGCGCGGACAGTTCCGCGCCGTCGACTGATCAGAAATTGTCCTTGCGGCGCCGCGTCTCGGCCAGCACGTCGACATCGTGGGCCTTTTCCATGCCGAGCGTAGCGCGCAGTTCCGGCGCGTTCGGCCGCATGAAGGGATTGGTGCGCTTCTCCAGCCCGATGGTGGTGGGGATGGTGGGCAATCCCTTGGCGCGCAATTCCTCCACCTCGCGCATGCGGGCCTGAAGATCGGCGTTGCCCGGTTCCAGCGTCAGGGCGAAGCGGCCGTTGGAGAGCGTGTATTCGTGGCCGCAATAGACGGCCGTGTCGTCCGGCAGCGCCATCAGTTTCTGCATCGCCGCCCACATCATGGCAGCCGTGCCCTCGAACAATCGCCCGCAGCCCATCGCAAACAGCGTGTCGCCGGTGAAGGCGGCCTTGTCCTCCGCGAAAACGAAGGCGATATGGCCGCTTGTGTGTGCCGGAATTTCCAGAACGGACACCTTCTTGCTGCCAAACTGCCAGGGCGCTTTCTCGCTCACCCCGACGTCGAGGCCGGGGATGCGGGCGCGATCCTTTTCCGGCCCCACGATGATCGCGCCGAACTCCTCCTTCAGTGCCAGATTGCCGCCGGTGTGGTCCGGGTGGTGGTGCGTATTGAGGATATGGGTCAGCTTGACGTTTCCGGCGCGCAATTTTTCCCGCACCGGCCCGGCTTCGGATGGATCGACGACGGCGCACAGCTTTTGGGCGGGGTCAGTAACCAGGTAGGCATAATTGTCACTGAGGCAGGGAACGAGTTCGATCGAAAGCGTGGGCATGCCGGGCTCCTGTGACGCCAACCGAATCCTAGCAGCTAGCGCCCGGCCGTTGAACCCGCCGTTGAACCCGCCGTTGAACCTGGGCGCGCCAAAGAGTACGCAAGGCGCATGCGGTTCGATGCGCACGGCCTGGCGGCCTTTTACGAGACCCCGGTCGGGCAGAACGCCCGGCGTCAGCTTGTGCGCCGCCTGCGGCGGCTGTGGCCCGATCTGGGTGGTCTGCGCCTGCTCGGCTACGGGTTCGCGGTGCCGTATCTCAAGCCGTTTCTGGCGGAAGGCGAGCGGGCGGTGGCGCTGATGCCGGCGCAGCAGGGCGTCGTCGTCTGGCCGGCCGAGCGGCCGCTCACCGCACTGGGCGAGGAAGACGCTTTTCCGTTCCCCGATGCCCTGTTCGACCGCATCCTGCTGGTTCATGCACTGGAGGCGGCCGAAGCCGTCCGCCCGCTCATGCGCCAGATCTGGCGCGTACTGGCGCCTGCCGGTCGCGTGGTGATCGTCGTGCCCAACCGGACCAGCCTGTGGGCCCAGGTGGAATCCTCGCCTTTTGCCTATGGCAGCCCGTTCAGCCGCAGCCAACTCGTGCAGCTGTTGACCGATTGCCTGTTCGTGCCGGAGCAATGGGATACCGCCCTGCTGTTTCCGCCGCTGCAAAGCAGCAAGCTGGTACGCAGCGGCATCGCGTGGGAACGCGTCGGTCGGCGGTTATGGCCGGGGCTTGGGGGCGTGCATCTGGTGGAGGCGTCCAAGACGCTCTATGGCGCGCCCAGCCTGGCACCCGCCGGCAAGCGCCAGCGCGCGCTCGCCGGGGCCGTGCGTTGATCGGCACCCTGCCTAGTTGAACAGGTTGGACAGCCAGCCGTGTTTCTTGGCCGGTTTGTCCGTTGCCACCTGTCCCTGTGCCGGCACGACCGCAGCTGGCGGCTGTGCTGCCGGTTGCGCCGGGGCGGACACCGCCGCCGGAGCGGCGGCAGCCGGAGTCGCGGGGGCGGAGGGCGGGCTCAGCGCCGCGACGCGCAAGGGGTTCGGCGTCGGCAGGATGCCCGGAGCGTTTCCGGCCTCACGAAGGCCCGGCGCTACGCTGATCGCGCAGCTATCGACAGGGCTTTCCTCGTAAACCTTCACCCCGGAAACGAAATCGCCCAGCGCCGGTTTCTGCGGCACCAGCGCGGCGGCGAAAACGGAGTTGGCTTCATTGCAGTAACCGGCGCGGTCATGAATGCTGCGCAGCGAGGAGTCATTGGCCAGGCGGGTTTTGAAAGCGTTGTACTCGTCATCGCCCTTACGCCAGCCGTAAAGGCGGCGGAACATGGTCAACAGCTGCTTGTCCGACTTGTTCAGTTCCTTGTTGTAGCCGGTCTGGAAGGCATTGTAGCTGCCGGTGTCGTTGCAGTAGAGGGCCGCAACCATCAACTGCTGCTGGACCGCTGCCGCCTGAATGGCCGTCACCTCCGCAGGGCGCGCACATTTCGGTCCGGCCAGGCCCGCCGTTGCCGTTATTACCGATAGCCCAAGCGCTATGCCGCCAGCTCCCAGCCCACGTATCATACTCATCACCGCATTGTACCGTTGCACCGGCCACAATAGCATCGACCGGCGTAATCTGGCGAATCCTTCCGCGGGCGGCAGGCGCTTCGCTCCCTCCGGTGTTGTGCGGCGCACGCGGGGAAATCAAACCACAGGAGACTGTTCTGGGCGCACTATCGCATATCCGCGTGCTCGATCTGAGCCGGGTGCTCGCGGGCCCGTTTGCCACGCAGATTCTGGGCGATCTGGGCGCGGAAATCATCAAGGTGGAGAAGCCCGGCGAGGGCGATGAGACACGGCATTTCGGGCCGCCGTTCCTGAAAACGGACGACGGCAGGAAGGGCGACGCCGTCTATTTCCTTTCGGCCAACCGCAATAAGAAATCTGTGACAATCGATTTTTCGCGGCCGGAAGGCGCGGCGCTGGTCAGGCGGCTGGCCCGGCGCGCCCATGTGGTGGTGGAGAACTTCAAGACCGGCGCGTTGGCGCGCTACGGCCTCGACTACCAGCGCCTTGCGGCCGAGAACCCGGCCTTGATCTACTGCTCGCTCACCGGCTTCGGCCATGACGGTCCGTACAAGGACAAGGCCGGTTACGACTATCTGATCCAGGGCATGGCGGGGTTGATGAGCGTTACCGGCCAGCCGGACGGCGCGCCCGGCGCCGAGCCGATGAAGGTCGGAGTGGCGGTTTCGGACGTCTTCACCGGGCTCTATGCCACCATCGCCATCCAGGCAGCGCTGATCCATCAGTCCCGCACCGGCGAAGGGCAGCAGATCGACATGGCGCTGTTCGATTGTCAGGCCGCCGCGATGGTCAATCAGGCCATGAACTATCTGGCGGGTGGAATGGTCCCGGGCCGGCTCGGCAATGCCCATCCCAACATCGTGCCCTATCAGGTGTTCAGGGCGGCGGACGGCCATCTGATCCTCGCGGTGGCCAATGATGGCCAGTTTCGCCGCTTCTGTGCCGGAGCCGGGCTCGACGGGCTGGCAACCGATCCGCGCTTCGCCACCAATGGCGGGCGGGTCGAACACCGCGAGGCGCTGGTTGCCCAACTCAAGCCGGTATTTGCCGCGCGCGGCACCGCGGATTGGATCGGTCTGCTCGAAGCGGCCAACGTGCCCTGCGGCCCGATCAATCGCATCGATCAGGTGTTTGGCGATCCGCACGCGGTGGCGCGTGGCCTGAAGATTTCGCTCGAGCATCGTGCGGCAGGCTCGGTCGATCTGGTGGCCAGCCCGCTCCGACTGGCGAAAACACCGCCCGAATACCGCCATGCGCCGCCGCTGCTGGGGGAGCATACGGACGAAATTCTCCACGAAATCCTTGGGCTCCAGCAGGCCGAGATCGCGAAGCTGCGCGCGGATGGCGTGCTTTGACCTTCAGACCGCCGCAATGTCTTGATATCCCGCAACCAAGTGTTCACGAGAAGGGTTCAAGCTGGGGGCAACCAAAAGGGTGACGCGAAATGCGTACGCTCGGTGTTGCTGCTCTCGTTCTGGTTCTGGCGCTCGGCGCTGCGCCGGTCGCCGCTGCGGGCAAAAAGCCGGTGCCGTCCGCTCCTCACTCCCACCAGCCGACGCCGCATGGCCCGCTCCTGCGGCTGAAATTGCCGTCTTTCGCGCCCAGGCCCCAGCCTTTCGACACCTACCGGCCGCTCTCCGCCGGAAGCGGTAGCTTCGCCAACAACGATCCCCTCAAATCGACGACCGTTGATCTGGGGCCGTTCAGTGCCCGGCTGGGCGGCAGCACCAAAGGTGCCAATCTCGCCCGCTACCGTCTGGATGGTACGGATTTGCTGGGCGGCAGCCTTTCGGGAACCGTCGATACCCGGGGCGCCAGGGTCTTCCTGAAATGGCCGCCGGACGAGGGGAATGAATAGCCGATAATATTCCGCCTCTTTCCTGGCCCGGCCGCATGGCTTATGTCTCGCGCCCCGGTGCCGGATGATCCGGCCGGATCGAAAGGAAGAGGTGTCATGTCGTACAAGGTCGCCGTCGTCGGCGCGACCGGCAATGTCGGGCGGGAGATGCTGAGCGTCCTCGCCGAACGCGCATTTCCCGCGAGCGAAGTGGTGGCGCTGGCCTCCACCAGGTCGGTCGGCACGGAGGTTTCCTTCGGCGACAAGACGCTCAAGGTGAAAGCGCTCGACTATTACGACTTCAAGGGCACCGATATCTGCCTGATGAGCGCGGGCGGCAAGGTTTCCAAGGAATGGTCACCCAGGATCGCCGAGGCGGGCACCATCGTCATCGACAATTCCTCGCAATGGCGCATGGATCGCCAGGTGCCGCTGATCGTGCCGGAGGTGAACGCCGCGGCGCTGGACGGCGGCATTCCCAAGGGCATCATCGCCAATCCCAACTGCTCCACGGCGCAGCTCGTGGTGGCGCTCAAGCCGCTGCACGATCTGGCCACGATCAAGCGGTTGGTGGTGGCGACCTATCAATCCGTTTCCGGCGCGGGCAAGGAGCCGATGGACGAACTGTTCCGCCAGACCCGGGCAGTGTTCGTGGCCGATCCCATCGAAGCCAAGCTGTTCACCAAGCAGATCGCCTTCAATGTCATTCCGCACATCGATGTCTTCCTCGATTCCGGCTACACCAAGGAGGAATGGAAGATGATGGTCGAGGTGCAGAAAATCCTCGATCCCGACATCCAGACCACCGCCACCTGCGTGCGCGTGCCGGTGTTCATCAGCCATTCCGAAGCGGTGAACATCGAGTTCGAGAAGCCGATCACGGCAGCGCAGGCGCGCGCCGCGCTGCGCGAGGCGCCGGGCGTGCTGGTGATCGACAAGCAGGAAGACGGCGGCTACATCACGCCGGTCGAGGCGGCGGGCGAGGACGCCACCTATGTCAGCCGCATCCGCAAGGACCCGACGGTGGAGCACGGCCTGGCCATGTGGGTGGTGTCCGACAATCTGCGCAAGGGCGCGGCGCTCAATGCGGTGCAGATCGCCGAATGCCTCATCAATCGCAAGTTGCTCAACAAGGCTCCGAACTGATCGCCGTGGGAAAGGGAGGGCGGGGTTGACGCAAGCCGAATTCACCGCCCTTCTGGCCCGCCTCGGTGCCGCTGCCAATGCGGGCGA
Organism: Alphaproteobacteria bacterium; assembly: GCA_018971835.1. Classification (GTDB taxonomy): domain Bacteria; phylum Pseudomonadota; class Alphaproteobacteria; order Micropepsales; family Micropepsaceae; genus Rhizomicrobium. Next base: position 3,781 of record JAGWZW010000025.1, on the reverse strand, counting down.
CGGCAAGGCGTTTGCCGCCTGCTTCACCGAAGACGGCCTCTATCACGATTACATCTACGGTCCGCACCAGGGCCGCGCCGCCATCATGGCGATGCTGGAAAATCTCTTCCACCGCGACGCGACGGATTACGACTGGCGGTTCCTCGATCCGGTGTGCCACGGCGAGATCGGCTATGCGCGCTCGCTGTCGCGCTTCGTCTCGACCATCCCCGAATTTGCCGGCCGCGAAGTGGTGATCGACGGTATCAGCCGCTTTGTCCTGAAGGACGGGCTGATCGCCGAATACCATGAGAGCGTGAACGGTGGCGTAGCGATGGCGCAACTGGGCGTGGAGCCCGCGCGCATGGCCAAGGTGATGCGGCGCTGGGCCGAGCGGTTCCTGGCCCGTGACGATATTGCCGCCTATCGCGCGGCGTTCCGCAAGTAGCGGCTCACATCGTCTCGACTTCGGACATGGTGAAAGTCTCGCCCGGCGGATTCTCGCCGACCACGAGCTTGGTGGCGCTGGCGAAGTGATAGGGCGGCACCGGCAGGTTCATCGGCGCGGGCACGTTCTGGTACACGCGGCCGGCCATGTCGTATTTCGAGCCGTGGCAGGGGCAGAGATAGCCGCCGGGCCAGCTCGCTGAAATCGACCCCGGCTTGGGCTCATATCCCGGGATGCAGCCCAGATGCGTGCAGATGCCCACCAGCACCAGATAGTCCGGCTTCAGCGAGCGCGACCAGTTCTTGGCATAGGCCGGCTGTTGCAGCTCGTCGGAATTGGGATCGCGCAGGCGCGCGAGCAGCGCGGGGCTTTTCAGCTCTGTGAGATTCTCGGGCGTGCGATGGACCACGAAGATCGGCTTGGAGCGCCACATCACCACGATCTGCTGGCCCGGCGCCACGCTCGACAGATCGACCGTGAGCGGCCCGCCCGCCGCCAGTACGTCGGCCGCCGGATTCATCTGGTCGATCAGCGGCCACACCGCCGCGGCGGCACCGACGGCCGCAACCGCGCCGGTGGCGATGTAGAGAAAATCGCGCCGCTTGACTTCGATGGGCTCAGCCGCGGTAGCAGACGAAGTGCTCACCGGTCCTCACACAATTCAAATTGCGGATTCCGGTCTACGCTGCGATGACCGACCGCATCAAGTTAACATTGTCGTCACGTTCGCGATCACAAGGCGCGAATCTCGAGTTCCGGCTTGATCTCCACACGCTTGCGCAGGATTGCCCGTCTGGCGATCAGCGGTATCTCGTCGCTGTTCGAGCGGCCGGCTTCCTGCAGCAGGCGGAAAACCACTTCGATGGTGTGCGCCAATGCGTCCTGCAGCGGCGTTTGCTGAAGGCGATGGGCCAGGAACAGCGCAGCCGTCAGATCGCCCGCGCCGTGCGGCGCATGCTCGAGCCGCGGGGTGGAGGCGAGCCAGGCTTCTTCGGCGGTCGCCGCCAGCGTGCCGATCCGCCCTTCGCCATCCGGCACCGAGGTCGCCAGCACCAGCGGCCGGCCCAGCCGCCTCGTTGCCTCCAACGCCTCGTCGGGATTGCGCACCGGCATGCTCGCCAGGCTGGCCAATTCGAAGGCATTGGGCGTGACGATATCGGCCAGCGGCAAAAGCGTTTTGGCCATGGCCTCGGCCACGCCGCGCTTGGCATAGGCCCGGCCTTCGTCGCCGAACACCGGATCGAGGCAGTAGAGCGCCGCCGGATTTGTCCGCTTCACCCGCCGCACTGCGTCGGCCACCACCGGCGTCTGTTCGGCCTGCCCCAGATAACCCGACAGCACGGCATCGCAGGTGTCGAGCCAGCCATTGACCTCCAGCCCGCCGATCAGGCGGCCCATGAGGTCGGCGGCGACAGGCTCGCCCGCAACCGTGGCATAGCCGGCATGGCTGGACAGCAGGACGCTGGGGACGGCCCAGACTTCGTGGCCGAGGCACTGGAGCGCGAAACGGGCAGCCCCCTGGCCGACATGGCCGTAGACCACCTCCGACTGGACGGAAAGGATGTTCATGAGCGCGAGCTTATAGCCGGGAACTTGGCGGCGCCGAAGCCATGGGGTAGGTGTCGGGTGAAGGGATATTGAGGAAAGTCATGATGGTTTCCGTCAGGCCGCGCCGCTCGGTGCTTTATATGCCAGGGTCCAACGCCCGCGCCCTTGAAAAAGCGCAAAGCCTGCCCGCCGACGCGCTGATCCTGGACCTTGAAGATGCCGTGGCGCCGGACGCCAAGGAACTGGCGCGCCAACAAGTCGCAGCCGCCGTGAAGGCCAAGGGCTTCGGCAAGCGCGAGGTGGTGATCCGCGTCAACGCGCTGTCGACGCCGTGGGGCGCGGACGATCTGGTTGCCGCGGCAGAAGCCGGGCCGGACGCCATCCTGGTGCCCAAGGTTTCCACGCCCGGCGAACTGGCCGAGATCGAGGGCCGCCTGGGCGGCGCCCGGGTGGCACTGTGGGCGATGGTGGAAACGCCGCTGGCCATCCTCAACATCGCGTCCATCGCGGCGGGGGGCGGGCGGCTTTCCTGCTTCGTGATGGGCACCAACGACCTGATCAAGGAGTTCCGTGGGCGTCACACGCAGGACCGGCAGAACCTGTCCGCGGCGCTGGGCCTGTCGGTGGCGGCGGCGCGCGCGCACGGCCTGGCGGTGATCGACGGCGTCTATAACGACATCAAGAACGCCGAAGGCTTTGCGGATTCGTGCCGGCAGGGTCTGTCGTTTGGCTTCGACGGCAAGACGCTGATCCATCCCTCGCAGGTCGAGCCCTGCAACGAAATCTTCGCGCCGTCGGCCGAAGAGGTCGCGGGCGCGCGCGAGATCATTGCGGCTTTCGCATTGCCGGAGAACAAGGGCAAGGGCGCGATCGCGCTGAACGGGCGCATGGTGGAACTGCTGCACGCGGAGATTGCGCGGCAGACCGTGGCGCTGGCCGATGCCATTGCGGCACTGGAGAACGCATGAAAACGAACGAAGGCAATTTCTTCGAGGATTTCCGCCTCGGCCAGAAGCTCGTCCATGCCACGCCGCGCACGCTGACGGCCGGCGATGCCGCGCTCTATACCGCGCTGTACGGCTCGCGCTTCGCGCTGCAGTCGGCGGATGCGTTTGCGCAAGCGCTGGGTTTCCCGCGCGCGCCGCTGGACGACCTGCTCGTCTTTCACACCGTGTTTGGCAAGACGGTGCCGGATATCTCGCTCAATGCCGTGGCCAATCTGGGCTACGCCGAGGGGCGTTTCCTCAAGCCCGTCTATGCCGGAACCACGCTATCGGCCGTCTCCGAAGTGATCGGCCTCAAGGAGAATTCGAACCGGAAGACCGGCGTCGTCTATGTACGCACCGAGGGCTTCGACGAGACGGGCGACAAGGTTCTCACCTATGTGCGCTGGGTGATGGTGAACAAGCGCGACGAAGCCGCCGAGGTGGGCGAGGCCGAGGTGCCCAAGCTGATGGCCGCCGTGCCGCCGTCTGCGCTGCAGGTGCCGGTGGCCGATTTTTCCAAATTCGATGCGGCGGCCTCCGGCAGCATCCACGCCTGGGAGGATTACGAAACCGGCGAGAAGATCGACCATGTGGACGGCATGACGGTCGAGGAAGCCGAGCACATGATGGCCACCCGCCTCTACCAGAACACCGCCAAGGTGCATTTCAACCAGTACACCGAGGGCAAGGGCCGCTTCGGGCGGCGGCTGATCTATGGCGGGCATGTGATCTCGCTGGCCCGCGCGCTGTCCTTCAACGGCTTGGCCAATGCCTTGTCCATCGTGGCCATCAATGGTGGGCGGCATGTGAATCCGCTGTT
>JAGWZW010000024.1 GCA_018971835.1 Alphaproteobacteria bacterium | reverse complement strand
AGCCCGATCAGGTCGATGGCGGCCAGCGCGCGGGCGCGAATTTCCTTGGGCGGCAGGCCGAGGGCCTCGAGGCCGAGCTGCACGTTCTCCAGCACCGTCAGCCAGGGAAACAGCGCAAAACTCTGGAACACCATCGCGACGCCCTGTGCCGGGCCCTCCACGCGCTTGCCCAGATAGGTGATATCGCCGCCGCTGGGCTCGGCCAGGCCGGAGATCAGGCGCAGCAGCGTCGATTTGCCGGAGCCGGAGCGGCCGAGCAGGCCCACGATCTCGCCTTCGTTGAGCGTGAGGTTCACGCCTTCGAGCACCAGCAGTTCGGCACCGCCGGCGCGCGGGAAGGCCTGGCGCACATTCTTCACGTCGAGCAGCGGAGCGGTATCCATGATCGCCTCCTCAGGTCAGGCGGAACTTGCGTTCGGCATAGCGGTAGAGCGGACGCCAGAACACACGGTTGACCGTCACCACGAAGACGCTCAACACCGCGATGCCCAGCACGATATGGTGGAAATCGCCATCGTTGGTCGCCTTCATGATGTAGGCGCCAAGGCCGTGGGCTGTCAGCGTCTGGTTGCCCCAGTCCACCAGTTCGGCCAGCACCGAGGCGTTCCACGAGCCGCCCGAAGCCGTGATCGCGCCTGTTACGTAATAGGGGAAGACGACAGGAAGCGCCACCTTGCGCCACCACAGCCAGCCGCCGATGCGCAAATTCGCCGAAACGTCGCGCAGCTCGCGCGGCAGCGCCGAGGCACCGGCGATAACGTTGAACAGGATGTACCACTGCGTGCCCAGGATCATCAGCGGCGACAGCCAGATGTCCGGGTTGAGCCTGAAGCTGACGATCAGCGACACCGCCACCGGAAACAGCAGGTTGGCCGGAAACGCTGCCAGGAACTGCGCCACCGGCTGGACGATCCGGCTGAGTCTGGGCCTCAGGCCCACATAGATGCCGATGGGCGTCCACACCACGCTGGCGATCGCGATCAGCACAAAGACCCGGATCATGGTGAGCAGGCCCAGCATCAGCGTGTGGCCCAGTTCTGCGAAAGTGAGGCCTTCGGCAACGAAGCTGCCCGCGCGCCACAAGGCATAAAGGCCGATCACGGCGACCAGCCCGCCCCAGATCACGTCTCCGGTCCGCGAGGGCATCGCGGTCTTGACCGGCCCGCGCGGCAGAAGCCAGGGCGGCGCCAGCCGGTAGCTCCAGCGCATCAGGGCGCGCGCCGGGGCCGTCATCTGCTCGATCAGCTGCGAGCGGCGCATGGTGGTCAGCATCCAGGTCTCGGGAAATTCATTGCCCGGCTCCTGGTCGATGCGGAAGCGCTCGGACCAGGCCACCAGCGGGCGGAACAGCAGCTGGTCGTAGATCAGGATCACCACCAGCATGGTGCCGATGGCGTAGAAGATGGCCGCGAGGTTCTTCTGGTCGATGGCCTCGGCGATATAGGCACCGATGCCGGGCAGGGCGATGTTGGTATGGCCGACGCTGATGGCCTCCGCCGCCACCACGAAAAACCAACTGCCGGACATGGACATCATCATGTTCCATACCAGCGAAGGCATGGCGAAGGGCACCTCGATCCGCCAGAAGCGGGCCCAGGCATTGAGGCCGAAAACCCGGCCGGCCTCGGTCAGCTCGGGCGGCACGGTGCGCAGCGACTGGTAGAAGCTGAAGGCCATGTTCCAGGCCTGGCTGGTGAAGATGGCGAAGACGGCGGCCAGTTCGGCCCCCAGTACCCGCCCCGGCGCCAGCGACAGGAACGGCACCACGCTGATCGACACGAAGCCCATGATCGGGATCGACTGCAGGATGTCGAGCAGGGGCACGAGCAGGGCGCCGGCCCTTTGGCTCTTGGCCGCCCAGGTCGCGTAAGTGAATGTAAAGACAAGCGAAACACACATCGCGATCAGCATCCTGAGCGCCGTCCGGATGGCGTAGCCGGGCAGATAGGCCGGCGCGAGAGACAGCGGCGCGGCCGTCAGCCGCGAAAGCGGCTCGGTCAGGTTGCGGCTGGCGTCGGCAAACAGGACGATAAAGCCCAGTACCAGGAAGGCGGCCAGCACGTCCCATTTGCTCGGCATCAGCCGGCTGGCGTTGATCGAGACGGGCGGCAGGAGCTTCATGCCCGGCAATCCTGAAGCAGTTCGGCCCGGAACGTGCGGCCTGGATGAGGCGTCTGGAGATGTGCTGAGGCGCGCGAAGCTGAGCCCTGCGGCCGGGCGGAGACAACCACGACCGGCGATCACAGGGAAGCTTTTTTGCAGGGGGTGCTGGCAGGATTTTGTTCGTCTCCGGCTGCTGCGCCGGGGCGTCGAGAAAGATCGTCTCGAAAGGACCAACCTATTGCGCCCTCCATACAATTCGGCATAAATGCCCACTTCGAGGCCGAAGCCTGTATTTACGCGGGCTTAAGGGCGATTCGGCTAGGGTTAGCGAACCGTAAACTCGGCGGGCGGAACGGAACCGGCGATGGCGATGAACGCGCACCAAGCGATGACGAGAGGCGGCTGGTCCGCTCCCGTCGGCGCGCGCGCGGCGCTCTCCGTCCATCCTTCCCTCGGTTTGCCGCGGGCATTGCTTCTCCTCCTTATCTGCCCCTAGGCGCCTTCTGGCTGCGCGGGATGCGGCCGGGCGTTTAGGGGAGATGCGGAAAAAGGAGAGATCGAAGCTGCCGGACCGGCAAACGGAAGGATTACGAGGCATGACAACGGGTTCAGAGAGTTTGGAACACGTCAGGATTTTCGATACCACCTTGCGCGATGGCGAGCAGTCGCCCGGCGCGGCGATGACGCTCGGCGAAAAGCTGGAAGTGGCCGAGATGCTCGATGCGATGGGCGTCGATATCATCGAGGCGGGCTTTCCGGTTTCGTCGCCAGGCGATTTCGAGGCGGTCAGCGAAATCGCGAAGCTGGCGAAAAATTCGGTGATCTGCGGGCTGGCGCGCGCCGGCTTCAAGGATATCGACCGCGCGGGCGAGGCGCTGAAGGGCGCCCGGCGCCCGCGCATCCACACTTTCATTTCCACCAGCCCGGTGCACATGAAGCACAAGCTGCAGATGGGGCCGAACGCGGTGCTGGATGCGGTGGGGGCCTCGGTCACCCGCGCCCGCCAGCTCACCGACGATGTGGAATGGAGCGCGGAGGATGCCACCCGCACCGAGCGCGATTTCCTCTGCCGCTGCGTCGAGCTGGCGATCCGCTCCGGCGCTACCACCATCAATATCCCCGACACGGTGGGCTATTCGACGCCGCAGGAATATTTCGAACTCATCACCATGCTCCGCAACACGATCCCCAATGCGGACAAGGCGATTTTCTCCACCCATTGCCACAACGATCTGGGCATGGCGGTGGCCAATTCGCTGGCGGGCGTGCTGGCAGGCGCGCGCCAGGTCGAATGTACCATCAACGGCATTGGCGAGCGTGCCGGCAATGCGGCGCTCGAAGAGATCGTGATGGCGCTCAAGGTGCGCAAGGACGTCATGCCGTTCAGGACCGGCATCGACAGCACCATGATCGCGCGGGCGTCCAAGCTGGTATCGAACGTCACCAATTTCCCGGTGCAGTACAACAAGGCCATCGTCGGCAAGAACGCCTTCGCCCACGAATCCGGCATTCATCAGGACGGCATGCTCAAGCATGTCGAAACCTATGAGATCATGCGGCCCGAGGATGTTGGCGTGAAGGGTACCTCGCTGGTGCTGGGCAAGCTCTCCGGCCGCCATGCCTTCCGCGAGAAGCTGTCGGCGCTGGGCTACGAGCTGGCCGACGAAGATTTCCAGGAAGCCTTCAAGCGCTTCAAGGCGCTGGCCGACAAGAAGAAGAACGTCTTTGACGAGGATATCGTCGCCCTGGTGGACGACGAAGTGGTGCGCGGCCACGACAAGATCTTCGTCAAGGCGCTCAAGGTTGAAAGCGGCCTCGGCATCGCGCCGGCAGCCCATATGACGCTGGTGGTGGACGGCGAGGAACGCGCGACCACCGCCACCGGCGACGGGCCAGTGGACGCCATCTTCGCCGCCATCCGCGCGCTCTATCCGCATACCGCCTCGCTCCAGCTCTTCCAGGTCCATGCCGTGACCGAAGGCACCGACGCGCAGGCCACCGTCAGCGTGCGGCTGGAGGAGAACGGACGTACCGTCACGGGCAAGGGCGCGGACACCGATACGCTGGTGGCCGCGGCCAACGCCTATGTGAATGCCCTCAACAAGCTTTTGGTGAAACGCGAAAAACAGGTTCCCGAGGTGCTAACCGCCGCAAGATGAGGGGTGGGTTCCGGTCATTTCGCCGGAGCCCCTCTCGCCGCCCGGCGGTTCTCAAGGGCGCAGGTTTGGAAAGGAACGGTCGGAGCAATATGTTCGGCAGTCTTCTCGGCGCACTGTCGAGCGACATGGCAATTGATCTCGGTACGGCGAACACGCTGGTTTACGTGAAGGGACGCGGAATCGTCCTCAACGAGCCCTCGGTGGTCGCAACGATGACGAACAGAGGCGGCAAGAAGCAGGTCCGCGCGGTCGGCAACGACGCCAAGATGATGCTGGGGCGCACCCCCGGCAACATCGAGGCGATCCGGCCGATGCGCGACGGCGTGATCGCCGATTTCGAAATCGCCGAGGAGATGATCAAGCACTTCATCCGCAAGGTGCATAATCGCCGGTCGTTCGCCAATCCCATGATCATCGTCTGCGTGCCGTCCGGTTCGACGGCGGTGGAGCGCAGGGCCATTCAGGAATCGGCGCTCTCCGCGGGCGCGCGCCGTGTCTTCCTGATCGAGGAGCCGATGGCCGCGGCGATCGGCGCGGGCCTTCCGGTCAGCGAGCCGACCGGCTCAATGGTCGTCGACATCGGTGGCGGCACCACCGAGGTGGCCGTGCTCAGTCTGGGCGGCATCGTCTATTCGCGCTCCGTGCGTGTGGGCGGCGACAAGATGGACGAGGCCATCATCGCCTATATCCGCCGCCACCAGAACCTGCTGATCGGCGAGGCCTCGGCCGAGCGCATCAAGAAAGAGATCGGCTCGGCCGCCCCGCCGGTGGACGGCAACGGCACCACGCTGGAGATCAAGGGCCGCGATCTGCTGAACGGCGTGCCCAAGGAAATCACCATCACCCAGCGCCACATCGCCGAGGCTCTGGCCGAGCCCACCAGCGCCATCGTCGAGGCGGTCAAGGTGGCGCTCGAGGCCACGCCGCCGGAATTGGCGGCCGACATCGTGGACAAGGGCATCGTGCTCACCGGCGGCGGTTCGCTGCTCGCCGGCCTCGATCAGGTGCTGCGGGAGGAAACGGGCCTGCCCATCTCGATCGCGGACGATCCGCTTTCCTGCGTGGCGCTGGGCACCGGCCGCGTGCTTGAGAACAACAAGGTCATGCGGCACGTGCTGACCACCGCGTTCTGAGGAGCGTTTACCGCGCGGGGGATCGGGAGCAGGTTGCGTTATGCCCAACGGGTCTTGGAAGATTGCGCGAGGAAAAGGTGGTGCGCAGCTCCCGCTGGCCATCGTTGCGGTGCTTGCCGTGGTCCTGGTGCTGATCGGCAAGGCGCAATCTTCGCTGTTCGACCGGGCGCGCGCCGAGTTTTCGGACTGGTCGGCGCCGCTGCTTGAGACTGTCAGCGCGCCGGTCGGCGCCGTGTCGCGCTGGGTCGACGGCATCGGCGGCCTCTTCAGCACCTATCAGGACAATTTGCGCCTGAAGCAGGAGAACGCCCGTCTGCGTCAGTGGCAGGGCGCCGCCATCCGCCTCGAAGCCGAACTCACCCGCGAGCGCGCTTTGCTGCATGCGGTGCCCGATCCCGCACAGACCTCCGTGGCCGCCCGCGTCATCGGCCATAGCGTGCATCCCTTCATCGACACCATGATTCTCGATGCCGGCAAGGACGACGGCATCAAGACCGGCGAGGCCGTGGTCGATCCCAGGGGATTGATCGGCCGGGTCTTCATTACCGGCCATCATACGGCCTGGGTGATCCTGCTGACCGACCTCAACAGCCGCATCCCGGTGATGATCGCGCCGGGCAATGCCCAGGCCATCCTGGCCGGAGACAATACGCCGGAGCCCTATCTGGAAACGGTCTCCGAAACCGGCAAGGTCCATCCGGGCGATCCCGTGGTGACGTCCGGCGAGGGCGGTCTGCTGCCGCCCGGGCTTCCGGTCGGCGTGCTGGTGGCCGACGGCACCCGCTATCGTGTGGCGCTGCTGGCTGATGCGGCATCGAGCGGCGAAGTGCGGATTGTCGGCTTCAAGAACCCGCCTGAGCAATTGCCGCAGGTTACGCCGGCCGACCTGCCGGCCAGCCCTCTGCCGCTGCAGCCGCAACCCCAGCCCCCGGCGCAGCTTCCAGCGCAGTCCCAACCGGCGGCGGTGCCCGGCAGCAAGCCGTCGCCGTCGCCCGCGCCGTCAGGGCCGCATTGATGGACAGGCTCTTCCCCCTTCTGGGACGGGCGATGGCCGGGGCGACGCCCTTCTTCTGCGGCGTTGTGGCGGTGGCGCTGGCTAGCGTCCCGGTATCGCTGCTTGGTGGGCAGATCCCGCCCCCTCTGCTCGCACTGATGCCGGTTTATTTCTGGTGCCTGGTGCGGCCGGATTTGATGCCCCCGGCGATCGCCTTCATTATCGGCATCCTGCAGGATCTGTTCTCGGGTGGGCCGCCTGGCGTGTGGGCAGCCTCGTTCGTCGCCGCTTATGCGCTGGTGGACCGCCAGCGCGATTCGTTTGCCGGTCTTTCGGGCGTCGGCGCGATTCTGGGGTTTGCCGTGGCAATGTTGGTGGCGTCGGCGACGGCCTATGTGATCGTGGCGATCTACTACGCCGGCTTTCCGCCGGTCGGCCCGCTCGTCATGCAGATATCACTGAGCGTGCTCTGCTATGTCCCGGCCGCGTTCCTGCTGGGCTGGCTGCAGCATCACGTCGTCGGCCCCTTGCGGAGCGACTTCTGATGCCGCTGTTCGACCGCAAGGACAAGAGCCGTTACGCCACCTTTACCCGGCGTACGCTGCTGGTTTCGGGCGGCATGGGGGCGGTGTTCGCGACGCTGGCTGGGCGGCTCTACCAGCTTCAGGTCGTCGAAGGGGCGGAGTTCAAGGTGCGGGCCGAGGACAACCGCGTGAACGTGCGCCTGCTGGCGCCGCCGCGCGGGCGCATCCTCGACCGCTTCGCCGTGGCGCTGGCCGACAACCGCAGGAATTACCGCGTCCTGCTGGTGCCCGAGCAGGCGAGCGACGGCGTCAAGCCGACCCTTGCCGCGCTTTCCCGCATCATCGTGCTGACCGATCGCCAGCGCGAGAAAATCCTGCGCGACGTGGCGGAGAACAAACCCTTCGTACCGGTCACCGTGGTGGAGAATCTGTCCTGGGACGATTTCTCGCGCATCAACCTGCAACTGCCCTATCTGCCGGGTGTGCAGCCCGACGTAGGAGAGACGCGTGCCTACCCCTACGGTGAGGAGCTTTCACACATCCTCGGCTACGTCGCCGCCGTGTCGCCGGACGACAAGAAGCACGACGACGACCCGCTGCTCGACCTGCCGGGTTTCCGCATCGGCAAGCGCGGAATTGAAAAAGAGTTCGATGCGGAGATCCGTGGCACCGCGGGCGTCGAGCGCATCGAGGTCAACGCCTATGGCCGTGAAATCCGCGAGCTGTCGCGCGATCCCGGTGTTCCGGGGGCAGACATCCACCTGACCATCGATTTCCAGGTGCAGGACGTGATGGCCAAGGCCCTCGGCGATCAGAGCGCCGCCGCGGCGCTGATGGACGTGGAAACCGGCGATGTCATCGCGCTGTCCTCCACGCCGGGCTTCGATCCCAATCTCTTCAATGTCGGCATCACCACCGAGCAATGGCAGGCGCTGACCACCGACGATCACAACCCGCTGATGAACAAGGCGATCGGCGGCGTCTATCCGCCAGGCTCGACCTTCAAGACCGCAGTGGCGCTGGCCGGTGTCGATGCGGGCATCGCCACGCCGGATTTCACCGTGTTCTGCAGCGGTACCTACAAGTTCGGCAATCACGACTTCCACTGTTGGAAGCACAGCGGCCACGGTGCGATGAACCTCACTTCGGCGATCGAGCAATCCTGCGACATCTTCTTCTACGAGCTGTCGCGGCGCGTCGGCATCGACCGCATCGACGAGGCGGCCCACGCCCTCGGCCTCGGCTTGCCCACCGGCATCGAGCTGCCGGGCGAGCGCGCCGGCCTCATTCCCAGCCGGGCCTGGAAACGCGCGACCTTCAACCAGCCCTGGGAGCAAGGCGAGACGCTTATCACCGCCATCGGCCAGGGTTATGTGCTGGCGACGCCGCTTCAGCTCTGCACCCAGGCGGCGCGCATCGCCAGTGGCAAGCGCGTCAGCCCACGCCTCACCCGCTACATCGGCCATCATCAGCAGAAGCGGCCGAAAATCGAACCGTTGGGCTTTTCCGATGCCGCCCTGAGCGCCGTGCGCGCGGGCATGGCGGAGGTGTGCAATACGCCCAGCGGGACGGCCTATTCCTGGCGCATCACCGAGCCCGGTTTCGAGATGGCCGGCAAGACCGGCACCTCTCAGGTGCGCCGTATCACGCGCGAGCAGCGGCTCGAAGGTCAGACCAGCACCGACAATCTGCCCTGGCGGTTTCGCGAGCATGCGCTGTTCATCGCCTATGCGCCGGTGGACAAGCCCCGCTACGCCTGCGCGGTGGTGATCGAGCATGGCGTGGCTATTCAGCACTATCAGGTGCAGATGGCGCGCGACATTCTGCTCTTTGCGCAGAAGCGCGATCCCGTGAACCTGCCGGCCGCCTGGCCGGTGGCAGCGGCTTCGATCGGAGGCAAGGGCTGATGAACACCCGCCACTACGCCGCCGCCCGCCGCACGCGCTCCATCGGCGAGAAGCTGTTCGAGGTCAATTGGGGCCTCGTCATGCTGATCGCGCTGATCGCTTCGGTCGGCTTCGCCATGCTGTATTCGGTGGCGGGCGGGCATTTCGAGCCTTGGGCCAGCAAGCAGATCGTGCGTTTCGTGATCGGCCTGGTGCTGCTGGTGGTGATCGCCTGTGTCGACATCCGCCTGTGGATGGAGCTGGCCTATCCGGCCTATGGCCTCTCGCTGCTGCTGCTCATCGCCACCACCATTGCCGGCAAGGTCGGCGGCCTCGGCGCCCAGCGCTGGATCGAATTGGGCCCGCTGCAGCTCCAGCCTTCCGAACTGATGAAGATTTCGCTGGTGCTGGCGCTGGCGCGCTACCTGCACAAATTGAGCGTCGAGGAGGTTTCGCATCCTCTGACGCTGCTGATTCCCCTGGCCATGATCGGGGCGCCCGTGGTGCTGGTGCTGGCCCAGCCCAATCTGGGCACGGCCATCATCCTGGCGCTGGACGGCTGCTCGCTGCTGTTCCTGGCGGGGCTTTCGTGGTGGTGGATCGGGCCGGCCGTTGCCGGTGTGGTTGCCTCGGTGCCCATCGCCTGGCAGTTCCTGCACGATTACCAGAAGCAGCGCATCATGACCTTCCTCAATCCCTCGTCCGATGCCTTGGGCGCCGGCTGGAACATTTCCCAGGCCGAGATTGCGCTGGGCTCGGGCGGTGTGGCGGGCAAGGGCTTCATCCAGGGCACCCAGAGCCGGCTCAACTTCCTGCCCGAGAAGGAGACGGACTTCATTTTCACCGCGCTGGGCGAGGAGTTCGGCCTGGTGGGCGCGCTCGCCCTGTTGCTGCTGTTCGCCGTGGTGATCGGGTACGGTATCCGCATCGCCATGTCTTCGCGCAGCCAGTTCGGCCGGCTGCTGGCGATGGGGGTGACGCTCAATTTCTTCTTCTACATCCTGATTAATGCCTCGATGGTGATGGGCCTGATCCCGGTGGTGGGCATCCCTATGCCGCTGATCTCCTACGGCGGCACGGCGATGATGACGGTGATGGTCGGGTTCGGCCTTCTGATGTGCGTCCACGTCCACCGCCAGATCGAGATTCCGCGCAGCGCCGGCACCATTCTGTGAGCCCGGGCGCCGGCTTAAGGTTTTCTGGACAGGGGGAAACGCCTCTGCTATACGCGCGGCCTTCGCCGTTCCGGCCCCGGCCGGCCCTGCGGCGGGCGCATAGCTCAGTCGGTAGAGCAGCTGACTCTTAATCAGCGGGTCCCAGGTTCGAGTCCTGGTGCGCCCACCAAGTTTTCATAGAAAATACAATATGATATCCGGCGGTTGGCTCTTGGTCCGGGCCTTGATGCCGCCGCCGTGCAACAGCCGTGCAACAAACTGATGCGCGGATGGGCGCCGCTTGCTGGCGGTTTTCCTTAAATCGGCGACTGGGACCGTAAATCGGAGAACGGCTCCTCAAATTGTGGACCGAGGCCGGGGGATTATCGAACGCATCTGCGCCGACGGCGGATATCAGGGCCCACGGGTTCGCGCCGTCGCCGCAAGAACCGGGTGCATTGATCGAGTTTCGACCAAATTGAGGTCAGAACTCAGGTTTTCCACCGATTTCTTCTTGTGAACACACCGCTCATAACGGCTTTGTAGGAAATTCGAGCCTTGTCGAATTCAAGTGCGATCGAAACAGCAATGCGCCGCCACTGATCAAGCTGAATTTGTCAGGCTGGGCGTGGCTTGCCGAGCCTGCCAGTTAGGGCAGCAAAGGGTTCTCGGGCCAATTGTGCTTGGGATAGCGACCTCTCATGTCCCGGCGCACATCCGCCCAGGCGCCGTTCCAAAAGCCCGCGATATCGGCGGTCAGCGCGATCGGCCGCCCCGCGGGTGAGAGAAGCGCGAGCCTCAATGGTACACGCCCTCCGGCCAGCTTTGGTGTTACGGCCAGGCCATAGAAATGCTGGGCGCGCGCGGCGGCGATGGGAACGGGCTCGGTATAGTCCACCTGGGCCTTCCCGCGCGGAAGCGGCAGATGCGTCGGCAATTCCTGGTCGAGCCGTTTGCGCAGTGGCCAATCCAGCCGCTCGAGCAGGATGGCATGGAGATCGAGGCTCGTGAGATCGGCAAGCCGCGTGCGGCCATAAAGATGAGGCCCAAGCCATTCCTCGAGGCTTGCGATCAGGTTCCTGTCATCTGAGGCAGGCCAGATATCGGCTTCCAGCGCGTGCATCAGTGAGAGCCGGGCCTGAAGATTGCGTGCGCCGTCCGTCCACGGCAGGCGCGACGGATCTTTCCGGACGGCTTCCAGCAACACTGCGGCCGCGCCTGCCGCATCTGGCGGCGCGGAGCGCTCTTCGAGCACCAGGGCGCCGAGGCGCTTGCGGCGGCGCGAAAGAATGCTGCCGGTGGCCGGATCAAGGCTTGTTTCCACCGTCTCGTTGATCCGCGCTGCGAGAACTGCCGGCAGCTTCGCAACATCGAGCGGTGCAGCCATGCAAATGCGCGGAGAGGTTTTCATCTCCAACGCCGCCACCGCAAGAAGACTTGCCTTCGCCAGCGGATCGGTCAGCGCAAGGCGCGCACTGCCGCCACCCGAGAGGCGGAAGCTGCCGGGCTCGCTGCGGCGCTGCGCCAGCCGGTCCGGAAATGCCGCGGCGATGAGCGGGGCCGGATCGCCTGCCGCCGCCTGCGCAACGCCGATGCCAAGCCGCCTGCGATATTGCTTGGCCGCCTGGCGGATGCCGTGAATCGCATTGCGGTCCACGCCTGGCACTGCCGACGGATCTTCCATCGCCTCTAGCCGCGCCATGATGTCCACAGGCGTATCCAGCCCGGCGCCGAGCGGATCGCGGCCTTCGAGGAGCGCCGAGATATCGCAAGCGCGTGCGGCCAGCGCGGGGTCTTCGGTGGCCAGCATCATCGCGCTGAGGCGAGGATGCGCACCCAGACGGTTCATTCGCATCCCGAGCGCGGTTATGCCGCCTGTGTTGTCCATGGCCCCAAGCTCGGTCAGCAGCGCGCCGGCGGTGGCGATGGCGCCTTCGGGCGGTGCGTCGAGAAAGGCGAGTTTGCCTGGGGGCGTGCCCCAGGCGGCGCAATCCAGCACCAGGCCGGAAAGCTCGGCATCCAGAATCTCCGGACGGTCGTAAGGGCGCAGGCCCCGCTGGGCCGCTTCGGTCCAAAGCCGGATGGCTATGCCCGGCGTTTCGCGCCCCGCACGGCCGGCACGCTGGTCTGCCACCGCGCGGCTGACACGCTCGGTTGCGAGCCGAGTCAGACCGCTTGCCGGGTCGAAACGCGGTGCGCGGCGAAATCCGCCATCGATGACGATCCGCACTCCCGGTACCGTCAGCGAGGTTTCAGCGATCGCGGTCGCCAGCACCACGCGGCGGCATTCGGTGGGGCGCAGCGCCTGGTCCTGAGCCGCCGGTGGCAGATCGCCATGCAATGGCAGGACGGCGGCATCGATCCCGTCAAGAGCGGCTTCTGTGCGGCGGATTTCCGCCATACCCGGAAGAAAGGCGAGAATATCGCCCGGCGCTTCCGCAAGGGCGGCGCGAATGGCGCGGGCCATCGTCTGGGGCAGATCGCGCAGGTGCTGGATATCGCGCGCGGCATGCCGCACCTCCACCGGATGGATACGCCCGGCGCTTTCGATGATCGGTGCGTCCATGATCGCGGACAGCCGCGCGCCATCGAGCGTCGCGGACATGGCGAGCAGCCGCAACTCCGGCCGCAGCATCGCCTGGGCATCGAGGCAGAGCGCCAGCGCCAGATCGGCTTCCAGCGACCGCTCGTGAATCTCATCGAGGATGACGGCGGAAACGCCCTCCAACCCCGGATCGCCGATCAGGCGGCGGACGAAGAGGCCGGTTGTCACGACCTCGATGCGGGTGACGCTGGAAATGGCGCTTTCGAGCCGCGTGCGGAAGCCGACCGTCCGGCCGACTTTCTCGCCGATGAGTGCGGCCATGCGGCTGGCCGCGGCCCGCGCAGCCAGCCGGCGCGGCTCGAGCATCAGAATACAGCCTTGGTTCGTTGGTGCCGATTGCAGCAGCGCGAGCGGCACGCAAGTGGTCTTGCCGGCACCGGGCGGCGCGACCAGTACGGCGCTGGCTTGCCCGCCAAGCGCCGCAAGCAGGCGCGGAAGACAGTCTGTGATCGGCAAGTCAGGTATCGTGAAATGAGGCAGTGGCATGATCCAGTATTACGATGCGAGAAATTGCCTGCAAAGATTGGCGGCCTCCGCGCGACGGGCTGCTGCCCTCGACAGGCAGACATGATCGTCGCCGAGGTGCACAACCGCCTTGGCCTTACCGGGCGCGAAATGGATACCCCAAGGGCAATCCCGCGAACCACTATGGCCCCAAAGGGATCGCGACCGTGGGAGGGGCGTAAGAGCGCGAGACGCTGGTGATCGCCGGAAATCTCACAAAGTTGTAAGTTTAGCGGCGATGGCCCTGTGAGGAGCCCATGAAAATCTCCTTTGCAAGGACGGCGAATGGATCGCCGCCCGTCTCGAAGGAGCCCCTTTCATGATTACGCGTTCTTTTCTGACTGGCGTTGCTCTTCTGAGCCTCGCGGCGGTTCCCGCCTTCGCGGCCGGCCAGACCTCCATTCCTGCCTCCACCCCCGCCAAGCCCGTGGCAGCGATGAGCGCGGCGGCCCAGCCGGCGACGAAGGATGCCGGGGCGAAGGCCTCCGTGACCTCAGCGAAGAAGGTGGCGGGCAAGGCAGTTCATCGCAAGCACCGGGTCGCCTCTCACAAGCTGCATCGCAAGCACGAGATGGCGATGAAGGTCACCAAGGCCGGCACGAAGCAGGCCAAAGCCGACAAGCCCGTCACGAAGACGGCCAAGGCCGGCAAGTAACTCCGCTGTCCTCCGCGGAAACGGGCCGGACGTCCAAGACGCCCGGCCCGTACCTTTGCCTTAAGCACGACGTCTCGATGTCCGGCGATATCGTGGCGTGCTATGTTCGCTCTCCTTGAATCGCCGTTGAGCCCAGACCCGGAAATGAGCCGCCGCATCCTTGTGGTCGAAGACGATCCCGATACCGCCGAATATGTCCTGAAGGGTCTGCGCGAGGACGGTTACACGGTCGAGCATGTCGCCGATGGCCGCGACGGCCTTTACCTGGCGACGACCTCGCGCTTCGATGCGATCGTGATGGACCGCATGGTGCCGGGCATGGACGGGCTTTCGGTGATCAAGGCTCTGAGGGCAGCTGGCATCGAAACGCCCATCATCATCTTGAGCGCTCTTGCCCAGATGGACGAGCGCGTCAAGGGATTGAGGTCCGGCGGCGATGATTATCTTGCCAAGCCCTTTGGTTATTCCGAACTCTCTGCCCGGCTTGAAAACCTGATGCGGCGTGGCGGCAGCAAGGTGCCGGAGTCCAAGTTGGTCTGCGGCGATCTCCAAATGGACCTGCTCGCCCGCAAGGTGACGCGAGCCGGCAAGGCGATCGAGCTGTTACCGCGCGAATTCAAGTTGCTGGAATACCTGCTGCGCAACAAACACCGCGTGGTCACGCGCACCATGCTGCTCGAAGAGGTCTGGGATTACCGCTTCGATCCGCATACCAGCCTGATCGACACCCATATCAGCCGCCTGCGCAAGAAGATCGACGACGATTTCGACAAGCCGCTGCTGCACACCGTGCGCGGTGTGGGATACCGGCTTTCGGAGGCGCCGTGAAACGCCCGAACTCTTCGTTCCGTCTGCGCCCCTGGACCTTTCCGGTAATCGCGCTTGGCGTGGCGGTGCTGGCGCTGGTGCTGGCCCTGATCCTTGTCGACAAGGCCGGCGAGCGTATCATAGACGCGCAGGCCAACGCGTTCGCGCTGGCCGAGAAAAACTACTTGACCGCGCTGGCGCAGGACAAAGGACTTTCGGCCCTGATCGCTACGCTCGACCGTCATGAGCGCGTGCACGGGCAGGCCGGCTTTCGCTATGCGCTGACGGACGCCCAGGGCCGCCCCCTGGCTGGAGACATGAATCTGGGCAACGCCAGTCAGGCGGTCGGCGGCTGGAAGGTCGTCCAGATACACGAGCCGGGGCGCACGACGCACTGGCGTGTCCGCGTCGATGTCCTGCCGACTGGAGAGAATCTGGTCATCGCGCAGAATGCGCAGCAGCGGCAAGCGTTCCGCGACGCCATCCTCGAAATATCCGGTCTCGCTATTCTGCTGGCCGCGCTGGCCTGCACCGGGGCGGGCCTCGTGCTGAGCGGCATTCTGCTGCGGCGGGCCCGCACGATCGCGGACACGGCCCAGCGCATCGCCGCAGGCGATCTTCAGGCCCGAGTCGAGACCATTGAGCCCGGCGATGTGTTCGACCGGCTGGGCGCTGCGCTGAATGCGATGCTGATCCGGATCGAAGAACTGATGACTGGTCTTCGCACCGTGACTGACAGCTTGGCCCATGACCTGCGTATGCCGCTAACCCGGCTCAAGGGAGCGCTCAGCCGGGCTGCTGATCCGGGCCTGTCGGAAGCCGAGCGTCTGGACGCCATCGCGCAGGCCCACGGCGAAGCCGATCTGGCGCTGGCCACCTTCTCGGCGCTGCTCGACATTGCCCGCGCCGAGGCGGGACTTTCCGCTGAATTGATGCAGGATACCGATATCTCGGAGCTGGCCAACGACGTCGCGGAATTTTTCGCCCCGGTGATCGAAGATGCGGGCCAGACGCTCAAGGTGCTGCTGCCGTCCTCACCCGTGATCGGCCGCGCGCATGCCGTTCTGCTGCGTCAGGCCATCGGTAACTTGCTGCATAACGCCGCAAAATATGCCGGAGCCGGCGCGCGCGTGACGTTGCGCGTCGAGTCTGAAGCAAACGGTGCCATTCGCCTCATCGTTGCCGATACTGGCCCGGGCATTCCGGCCGCTGACCGCGGCCGCGTGCAGGAGCGTTTCGTCAAGCTCGATCCCACCCGCAGTACCCCCGGCGCAGGCCTGGGGCTGGCAATCGTGGCAGCCTGCGCCAAGCTGCATCACGGCCAACTCGTGCTGGAAGACAATGCGCCGGGCCTGCGCGCGGTGCTTGAACTCCGTCCGTCGCGGGCGTTATCCGCGCCGGCCTGAGAGGCCAATATGTGGCCCCATCGCAAGGACACCCCATGAACGTATTTTGTCCTTCCGCTGCTACCTTGCCACCGGCGCGGGATGGGGCCTGGCTCTCACGGCCCGCTCGGCTACCGCGCGCCGCACCTGAAGTCTTGATTCGGGAAGCGGCCGCCTGATCCACTACGCTCCCTCAATCGGCTCCGCGGATTCCGCGGGGACTATTATAATCATCGATGCAATATCACATCCCCGGAGGTTCACTTCGTGGGACCGGTCACACAGCAGAGCCACAAGTGGAGAAGTTCACCGGGATTTTCACCAACGCACTTCTATATAGGTCAGAACACCCATCATGATCCAAATGAGCGATATCAGGGTGAGAAAGGCGTATGTCCCCAAAGAATTCCGTCTGAACCAGCGATCTCTGCGGTAGTCGTTCATAGCAGCGTCATACGAAGATAATTGCGCTTTCGCATGAGCTTTAGCCTGGGCGAAAGCCAAAATTATTTCGCGGTTCTTGATCTTTATCGCTTTGTGTCGCCAGGGGCGTAACCTGCGCCTGCCGGACGCTAGTATTGTCAGCGGTAACACCGGGATACGTAGACGAGCGTTCCCGGCGCGCCGTCCGGGCGCGCCATCATCTGGCCCGCAATGCGCATTCGCGGGGATTGATCACCGCCATGAGGGTGAGATCGACCCAGCGTCCGCCGATGTATTCGGCCGGCCGCAACAGCCCCTTCGCTCTGGAAACTGGCGGCATGCCAGGCTGCCCAGTGGCGGAATCGGAGCATATCCATGTGCTGGCCGCATCACCTCCGATTCATCACACTCGGTGGAAAGCGCCGTTGGCTTCGACAAGCCACGCGGCGCCGGTGAGCCGCGGACCGAGGACGACCAAAATCCGTGCGGTGGACGCGGTGCCCGTTTAGATTTCGGCATGCAGCCGAATCCCGAAGATGGATACCGGCCCGCGGTCGCGGTTGTACGCCGGATTGGCAACGAACTGGTAATCGACGCTGGCCGAAAGCTGCTCAGTCAATCGCGCCCTGTAATAGATTTCCGCAACGTCCTCGGTGCTGTAATGGGGAAGGCGGCCGTCGCCGATGAGGATGCCTATTCCGCCCGCCGCAAAATAGCGCCGCGCCACACTCGACAGGCCATTGACGGCGCCGGCAACGCCCACCGTGTCGCCCGGGCATCCCCAACGGCCACCATCAAGCGAGAGACCAGTAGAGAGTGAGCGATTGATTTCGGTAAATTCGTAGGCCTCCTTGCTGCCGTCATTGAGGCTGGCGCGGAGAAACAGGCCCAGACTGTTCGTGATTTGCTGTTCCAAATTGACGGCCAGCCCTGGCCGCGAGGCGTAACGGCGAACGAGGCCGGTGTCGGGCTGCTGCCCGGTGCTTTGCGCCAGGCGCACGGCATCGGCATAGAACCCCATCCGGCCCCGGTTCAGAAAGCCCAAGACCTTCACCTTGCCGGGCTCTCCCCAGAGAAAATGACGCTCTTCGGCTTCGGCTACGACTTCGAACTGCCCGAAATCGCGCTCCAAGGCGGTGGTGTTGGGCACACGAGACAGGTCGAACAGACCCGCCCGCAATGTCCACCAGCTTTGCGTCCACTCGACGGCGGCACCATAGCTGTAGCCCCAGGCGTCCGCGGCATAATCGAAAGCGCCGGCATCGATCACCGACCAGTTCAAAAAATCGCCTCTCGGGTCATGGGCATAGCGATTGGTATCGAAGACATCCGTGACCGAAAACTTGCCCAGCGTGATGACCAGGTTGCCCACGGTGCGGGTGCCGCCGAGCAGATTGGCGCCGGACGCGACCCCTTCGACTGCGCCGCCAAGATCGAAGGTCTGGCGGAAGAACAGGCGCTGAAGCCGGAAATAGGGATCGGATTTTCCGACCTTATAGGCTTCGCCACTTGGATAGCCCGCAACGCCGAGGGTATTGCTGAGGCCGAAGCCCTGATCGATCTCCGGGTTGGCGTACAGTTCTCCTCCTGGCCACACACGCACACCGGCGTAGACGGTCGCATCAAAGGTTTCGTTGCCCCGGCTGCCAGAATCAAGGCTGTTTACACCACGATAGGGGGAGCGGAACGCCGGATGGTATTGTTCCACGAGCGTCGCCTGACCATGCAGTGACCAGCTCTCGGCGACGCCTGCCGCCTTGGCGGGCGCGCACGTGACGATGGCAACGCCAACCATGCCGAAAACGACAAAGTTCGAGCGGGCACAACTGCGGACTGCCATTGGTGCTAATTCCAAACAGGTAAAATGAGTGCGAACCGAGGGCCAAGTGGAGGGAGGCAATCAGCACCGGCCAGCCGGTCAGGGCTGGATAGGGTCAGCTTGCATTGACTGTCATACTCTCTTTTCGCGGTCACGATGCTCTGCCTAATTGCCAATATCTCGGGATACAGGCGAAGGTCGGGGCGTAGGTAGGATTGGTAAACCAGGGGCACAACGTAGCAGTGCCGCTCGTGCTGCGTCGCCTGCGCTATTCGAACAGTGATCGGCACGCCCCAAATAAGTTACTCTCACCGGTGCGGTGCCCTGTCGATAGAAGCCAAGCAGTATTGCAGCCCGCTCGGACACATCGATGATACGTCCTTTATCCCGAGGTCCGCGGTCACCGATCCGCAGAACCAATGAGCGCCCATTCGCCAAATTCGTGACCAGAACACGAGCGCCCATCGGCAATGTGCGGTGAGCCGCAGTGAGGGCATAGGCCCGAAAGTTCGCGCCGCCCGCTGTTTGTTTACCGGAGAAGGTTGCGCCATACCATGATGCGATGCCGATCTGATCGTAGAGCGGCTCTACCCGTGGTACCTCCGGAGCGCTAGCTACGTAGGACGTGCCAACGGGAACCCGAGGACTTTGGATCTCATAAGCCATTGCCTGCGACGGCAGCTCGACAGCGGGCTCTGCTGTGCAGGCCGCCGCAAAGACGGCCGTAAACGCAATAACAATGAGCGTCTGCACCCGCGCACCCATGGTTCCTGCTCTTGCCCGCAATTGCCGAAAGTTAAAGTATCTGGCAGCGACGTTCAATCAGAGCGCGTGGCAAGCTCGAAACCGGTGCATGGCGCCAAGCTGGGTTCTACTCGCCTTTTGCGCATCATACCGAACATCTGGATTATCTGGGCACAACGCTGGGCCGGGTTGTGGTCGATTCTGCATGCGTTTCAACCTTCACTGGCACAAGCAAGGGATAAAGTTCGGGTTTCAATGCCTTTAGCAGGGAGACGGCGAGTGCGCTGGTGAAGTGGTATTGGGAGGCTTGCTCCCCATAGACGTAAGCGGTAATCGTTCCATAGAAGCGACGGCCGAGGAAGAATACGAAAGTTGCGGTTCGATCGACAGCTCGCGATTCGATCAGCTGATGGCCGGGACCGAACACCTTGAAGCGATTATCACCGGTGCCGGTTTTCCCACCGATCGGCAGCAGGGCTCCGTTCGGCTCAACATAGGTTCCTCGAACTCTCAATCCCGTCCCGTTTTCCACCACCCCCGCGAGCGCGCGACGGAGAATTGCGGCGACTTGTGGGGCCATGATCCTTTCCCGCGGCGGCGGCTTGTAAGCCATCTCGGTATCAAAGGGCGTTCCGGACGCGAAATGCAGGCGCTCAATATCAACGGTCGGTTGTCTTACTCCACCAGCGAGAATAATCCCCATCAACTTCGCCAGCGCGTCCGGGCGGTCGCCCGAACTTCCCAAGACGGTACCGAGCGAAGGAACCAAATGGTCAAAAGGATAACCCTGACGTTGCCAATCCTCCAGCAGACGCCCAAAGGCATCCTCTTCAATGAGTTCACGAATCCGGACGTTCTGCTTGTGAACATTGCGGGTCTTGAACAACCAGTCATAAGCTTCCTGGCGCTGACGCACGCTCGCTGAGATGACCTGTGAGCGAGTGGCGCGGGGATGATGCTGCAGGTACGCAACCAGCCAGAGTTCAAGCGGATGGATACCGATCAGGTAGGCGCGATCCACAAGCGAAAATCTTTCGGGCGCGTAGTCCGAATAAAGGGTGGCGGTTGGAACGGGTACGCCCTGCAACCGCTGCTCTAGAAAGCGCTGTAAATCTGCGGCTGACGCCCTCGGCCGTGCGGATCGATAAAGGACGGCAAGTTGGCGAGGTGCCGGACGGACATGGCTGGCCAACTGATCCAGTGCCGCGTCAGGCGATAAGCCCGCGTAGTTGGTATAGAAGCGATTCAGATAGAGCCGCCCCTCTTGATCGGCGAAACGGCGTAGATACGCTTCGCGTGCAGGGCTTTCGGATACGTCCAAGATTTGTTTGCGCGCGCCGCCTTCGAGCTCATAATGCTCTATGACATCGCGCATTAGGCGGACGAAGGCGAGATTGATGGAGTGCTCGAAGGCCTCCTCCACAGTCGGGTTTTCGACGTCCTCCTTTCGTTCGAAATTGCTGAAGGTTTGGATGCCGCCTCCGGTGAAGAATACCTCTGCCGGGTTTCCGGAGTAGTGGCGCTGCATCGCTGCGTCCAGCATGGCCTCCAAACCGCGCCGGTCCGGCGATGCCGTCGCCAAGTAATTGGCTGCCCACCGCCGCAGCGGATCGGCTGTCGTTGTCGCGATTTGCAGCAACGCAGGCACGGTGCGTGTGGACAATTCGCCATGAAGCCTGTCCATGATGCCTAGATAGGTTGCCAGCGTCCGTAGTTTCGCCGTCGAACCAAGGATCAGCTTTGCACCGGAATTGATGTCGAAAGGCCGGTTGAGGCTGTCGGCGTGAATGCGGACGAGGTTCCGGCCCTTCATGCGTTCGTAGAGGACCACGCTCCAGGTTACCTTTGCAGGATCGGCAGTACCCAGAAGCTGGTCGCCCACTAGTCCCAGCGCCGCGTCCGTCCTCGGATTTTTGAGATGCTCCAGGAACGTGGCCACATGGCTCTGCGCAGCGGTGTCAATGCTGACGTCGGCCGCTAGGTCCAGCCGGTCAAGATCGTAAAGGCTCGGAACGTCCAAAAGAGTCATCAGCTCCGTGCGCACGGCGTCAACTGCCTTGCGCGTAACGAACGAAGCCGTTGGTGGCGCGGGGGGCGCTGCGGCGAAGGCCAGCGGAAGCTTGATTGCCGTGACGGTCAAAGGCCTATCGATGATCCCGGCGGCACCGAGCCTGCGCAGATAGGTATCGGTCAAGCGCTCAAGATCCTTGCGCCCGCTATTCAGATAGAACGCCGGTCGTCGTTGGGCGATCAGCAGACTGAGAGCTTCCTTGTATATCTGCGCGCGCCGTGCTGCTTCGGATGTGGGCAGAGCCCTCGATGCAAGAAGGCGGTTTGCTACCGCGAACTTGATCCCATACCATGCGCTCAGGCCGTCGCCCAAGCCGATCACCTCGCCATAGCCCGGGCGCGATCCCAGGGGCGTGGAATCAAAATAGGCGGTGACGATGCGGCGTTGAGCGGAGAGCGTGTTGGGACCGTTCAGATATGCGCGAAGGGTCGCGGTTTCCATCTGATGAAGTTTCTGCGCAATATTTTCCGTGCGGCCGTATGGAGAATGCCGAAATTTCTCGATCTGGGTTGCCAAGGTACTGGCCCCGCCTCGAGCCGGACGCCTGTCTAGCGCTCCGAGCATCCGTCGTGCGGCCGCGATTGTAAAACGATGCCAGTCGATCGCGGGATTTCGGTAAGGGCGATTGCGATCGAGAATCTCACGATCTTCGATAAAGCGAAGCGTATTGACGAGAATTGAGGGGATCTCGGAAAGCCTTCGATATGCTATCGATGGGTAATGTGCGATTTCAAGTGGCATACCTGATTGCCCGCGCAGGACCAGCCCGGCTTGAAGCTTTTCGCGGTAGACCGCGTATCCGCCAGCCTTCATGAATTTCCGCATCGCAGATGACTGGCGCGCCTGCCGTTCCACAACAAAGTGCCTGTGCTCCAGTCTTTGAACGAAGAAAGGCAGCGCAACATAGCCGAGGCGGCGATCATACGGTCCGGCTGATGGAAACATGATCGCCTGACTGGTGCCAGGTTCCACTCTGAAGCTCGTATCGCTCGCAAGTTGAGTAAAGAACAGCGATCGCAAATAGGACTGATCCGCCTCCAAGAAAATTAGGAAGCAGATCACCGAGGCTGCGATGACCTGAATCCAAAACGCCGCAGGTTTTGGGAACCGCCTCCGAAACAGACCCACGAATTTGCCTCGGACCCCGCGGAATTTTACAGCGATGGTTCGAGATTTCTGATCCAGATTCGGTGCAACCGAGATACTCATGGCACGATTAGACCAGGGGCACGGACGCAGACTCACTTCAAGTAGTAAAATACATCCGAATTTGAGCCACAGTCACCGGCCTTCTTTGCGACGCGAGCATTATTTCAGATGGATTTTGGGTATTTCGCGCTCCGCTGGTGGCCGCGCCTGCTGCCAAAAATTCTCCCACCGGCTACGGAAATCCGGGGTTGGTAACTAACAGATTAAACCGTGTCATGGGGAGAGGGCGCAATCTAATACGGAGCTGGCCGTCGCGATCACGGCGGCGCTTGCACGCTGGGCCCGGTGGTATTTCGGTGCCCGAGCGTGATGCCCGTTGTTATCGAGCACGCCTCACCCTTGGCGCAGTGCGATGCCCTGATCTCGTGCGACGCCACCACGGCAGGGCGCCGGCCTTACCGCATATGCCAGTTACCGTCATCCTCGCGGCAGGCCGAGCCGTCGCGTTCATAACGGTTGCCGTCGCGGTAGGTCACGGTATGGAAGTCGCGGCAGATATAACCGCCGTCCTGGTATTCGCGCGTGGCGGTGAAGGTTCCCCGCTCGCCGCCATGATTCCAATCATATTCGCGGCCAACTTCACCATTGAGGCCCTCGTCGTAGCTCGCGAAGGCGTAACCCTGGTCGTCGCAGTCGATATCGCGCGACAGGCTGTTGCCCACGACGCCGCCCAGAATGACGCCACCAGCGATGGCCGCACCATTGCCGTGGCTGAAGCCGCCGCCAAGCAGACCGCCAGCTATGGCACCGAAGATGGTACCGGCCGCGATATTACCTTGGCGGCATTGTGCCTCATAGGTACCTCGCTGGTAATAACCCGGCGGCGGAGCGGGTGGCAGGCCATAGCCCTGGTCCGGTGTGCCATAGCCGCCATCCTGCTCGTAAGCCGGCCCGCCGTCCTCCTCGCCAAGTTCGTGCGCAATACGCCGTAGACGATGGGCATAGTCGCGGGCCACGTCCACGTCGATACCGTTATCGCTCTCATAATAGGCCTGCAGCAGATGCGTCTCGACCGAGTCCAGATCCTTCTGGATACGCCAGGCCTGGGCCGGATCGATCGAGCCATCACGCATCCGGTCTGCAATTCTGTCATCCAGGTGCTGTTCCCAGCGTGCCAGCTGCGAGTAACCCTCGTCGTCGTTGATCTGAATCGGGTCGGCAAGGGCAGAGGCCGACCCGACCAACAAAACGGCAGCGGCTACGCAAGGGATCAGACGACGCATAAATCTCTCCTCAGACCTGCCTCAGACTCATGGCGACCGCGAGGACAGATCGCTCGCCCTCACACTCACCACGGCTCCATGTTTCTATATCAAGCCGAGCGGTTGGACTACACGGCCGTGGCCGATTGACCGCATCATGACCGGGATCGCTCCTTAACCCGTAAGACGACAGCCGAATACTTGGCCGAAGATGAGGTCTGGCGGGAACCGCGGGAGGCCGAACGCGAAAAGAGCGCCCGCAACAGGCGCCCTTTCCCGGATATGTTGGCGGCGAGGATCAGGAGGTCGCGCCGGCCTGGATCGCCGTGACCGCGCGTCGGTTCTGCGCCCAGCAATCTTCGGTCGACTGCGTGCAGACCGGCCGTTCCTTGCCGTAGGAGATCGTCTCGAGACGCGAGGCCGAAACCCCGAGGCTGACCAGATAGTCCTTCACGGCGCTGGCGCGACGAGCACCCAGCGCGAGGTTGTATTCGCGCGTGCCGCGTTCGTCGCAATTGCCCTGAACCTGGACGCGTACGGTCGGATATTTCTGCAGCCAAGCGGCCTGACGCTGCAGGACTGCCCTGTCGGAATCATGCAGATCGGACTTGTTGTAGTCGAAGTGAACCGTGTCACCGACATTGACCTGGAAGTCTTTGACACTGCCGGGAACAATGTTCGATTGTGCAATGCCAGACGATGCTGCCGGTTGCGCTTCTGCCGTCGCTTTCGGCTTAGTCGCGCACCCAGCAAGTATCAGCGCGGCCGTGATGGCTGCCAGTTTTAGGCTCGTAGATGACTTGAGCATTGGAGGCCCCCAAAATTTAGCGCTACGAATGCGCCAACGCGAAATCTGTGATCTGCATTTTGTGTGTCGGCAATGGCTCGAGGGGATTAAATTTTCTTTATCAAGATTCTTGACAATTCTATGTCGTGTATCCGCTTTAATCGTCGGCACACGCCCACGTCGCCTTCCGCACCATGCCCGGCATCGGCCGCGCCATCGAAGCCGTCGCCTACAAGCTGCTGATCGCTGCGGGCTAAAGGGATAAGCTCTGTCGTGTGATCCAGCTGATGAGAGTTTATAGATCAGCGCCCGCCGATACTGATGGGCTGACGAAGAGATTCCCCCCTCTGTTGCGTAATAGCGGATCGAATGCTTCGCGCTGGCGCATGACCGACGACGTAGATCGGCGACGGGATCCCGGTGGTCAACGCCTGAGCGAGAATGCGTCGGTAGGCCGGAGTAAAAATGCATCAGCCAGTGATGCGGCAAGGCTCCCGATCGGGAGCCTTGCCGTGTTTGAGGTTCAGGTTCCGGGATCTGGCTGAGATCTGGTCTCGGTCCGGGGCTGACGGGACCGGCGCTTGCCCGGCGTCAGGCGGTAGTTGTCGCCGTTCATTGCGCCGACAGAAGACTGGCCGCCGCGGCCTGTCCCAAAGTTCATCTCGGCGAGCGGAGCATCTGCACCTAGGCTTCTTGCCGCCGCGTTCGGTCGCCATTAAGGCAAGAACCATAGGCCGGTTTCCGGCGGGGAGGGTAGCGCCGCATGTCCGTTCAGGCGCGCATGCATATTCGTTCTTTGGCACGGTGCGCGCCGTGGCCGGGTGTGGCCGCGCTTATCCTGAACGCGCATCTCGCGCTCGCCGGGCAGCCGCCCGGGAGTGCCAGTGCCGGCGCGCCCGAAACGGTGGTCGTGGTCGGCACCTCGGCGTTGCCCGGAACTGGCATCGACCCGAACAAGCTGCCGATGGCCACGCAGACGCTTTCGGCCGACGATCTGGAGCGCGCGGGTGGCGCCAGCGCCGCGGCGGCTCTGAACGCCAGCGTCGGCGACGTCAATATCAACGACAATCTCGACGATCCGTTCCAGCCGGACTTCCAGTATCGCGGGTTCGAGGCCTCGCCCGTGCTCGGCACGCCGGCCGGGCTCGCGGTCTACCAGAACGGCGTGCGTATCAACGAAGCCTTCGGGGACACGCTGAACTGGGATCTCGTTCCCGATTTCGCCGTGGACCGCATCGACATGGTCAGCGCCAATCCGGTCTATGGCCTCAATGCACTGGGCGGCGCGGTCATCGTCACCATGAAGAACGGCTTCACCGCCGATGGCGCGCAGGCCGAGGCCTCCGGCGGCTCCTTCGGCCTGCGCCAGGGCAGTCTGCAATACGGCGGGAACGACGGCACCTTCGGCGTCTACGCCGGTGCGCGCGCGCTCAACCAAGACGGCTGGCGCCGGCGCTCCCCGGACGCGCTGCGGCAGTTCTACTCCGCTCTGAGCTACCGGGGCCGCCGCCTCGCGCTCGATCTGAGCTACACCGCTGTCGATAACACCCTCTCCGGCGAATCGTCCGCGCCGGTGCAGGAATTGGCCGTGGGGCGTTCGCTGATCTTCACCAGCCCGCAGCGCAACGCCGATCGGCTTCAGTTCGTCGCGCTGAATGCCAATTACGCGGCAAGCAGCACGCTGTCGCTGCAAGGCATCGCCTATTATCGCGCCTTTCACCAATCCGTCGTGAACGGCAACACGGCGAACTATACCGCCTGCAATTCTGCGCCGTTTGCCGGATATCTTTGTCAGGGCGATGCGGCCACGCCGGTTTTCGATCGATATGGCGCACTGATTCCCGATCTTTCCCACGGCGGCGCGCTCCCACTCGGCGAAAGAGATTTCGAGGCGATCCGCACCGCGTCGAAGGGCGGCACGATCCAGCTCACCGACACGGCCGCCGTACTTGGACACGGCAATCATCTCACCATCGGCGCCGCGATCGATTCAGATTCGACGGCCTTCGCCTCCAGCGCCGAAGTGGGCACCGTTGATGCCGCGCTGGTGGTCGGCGCGTCCGGCTATGTCGTCGCCACGCCGGAAGGCACGGCATTCACGGCCACGCCGGTGGGCGTGGAGGCGACGAACACCTATTACGGCGTCTATCTCACCGACACCTTCGATCTCACGCCCGAACTGTCGCTGACCGCCAGCGGCCGCTACAATCTGGCGGAAATCAATCTGGCCGACCGGCACGGCGCGGCGCTGAACGGCCACAGCCGTTACAGCCGCTTCAACCCGGCCATCGGGTTTTCCGACCGCCTCACGCCAATGCTCACGGCTTTTGCGGGCTATGCGGAGGGCAACCGCGCGCCGACCCCGGCAGAGATCGAATGCTCGGACCCCGCGGCGCCGTGCCTGCTGCCCTCCGGCCTTTCCAGCGATCCGCCAAACCTGCGCCAGGTCGTCTCGCAGACCTACGAAGCCGGGCTGCGCGGGCAGCTCAACGCGCCCTTGCGCCTTGGCGGCCGGCTGCTGTGGAACCTGAACCTGTTCCGTACGGACGTGGACCACGACATCTACGCCGTGGCCACCTCACTCAGCTCGGGTTATTTCCAGAACATCGCCGGCACCCGGCGCCAGGGCGTGGACCTTGGCCTCGCCTATCGGGCCGGCTCCCTCAACGTCTCGTTCAACTACAGCTATGTCGCCGCCACCTTTCAGGCCCGCTTTCTGCTGCCGTCGCCGCTCAACCCGGCCGCGGACGGCAACGGTAACATTCAGGTGCGAAGCGGCGATACGCTGCCGGGCATTCCGGCGCATCGCCTCAAGCTGGGCATCGATGTCGCGCTGACCTCGCGCTGGATCGTCGGCGGCACGGCGCTCTACGAAAGCGCGCAATATTTCCGCGGCGACGAGGCCAACCGGATGAACCCCTTGCCCGGCTTCGCCGTGCTCAACCTCCATTCGTCCTATCAGGTGACGGAGGCGGCCTCGCTGTTCCTGAACGTCTTCAACGTCACCGACGCCCAATATGCGACCTTCGGCGTGCTCGGCGATCCGACCGGCGTGGGCGCCCCGGGCATTCCGCTCCATGCCGGCCCGAACGGACCGGCGGTGGATTACCGCTTCGAGAGCCCTGCCGCGCCGGTCAGCGTTTCCGCCGGGATCCGGCTGCGGTTTGGCTAACCGGACAGGGTGTTTCAGCGGCCGGTTTCGACACGCCCGGCATGGGTGAAAACCTCGAAGCCGTCCTCGCGCGCTACGGCGATCAGGGTGATGCCGGCGGCTTCGGCCGCGCGCAAGGCGAGCGCGGTGGGCGCGGAGACGGCCGCGACCACCGGCGCCGCCATGAGGGCAGCCTTCTGCACCATCTCGACCGAGATGCGGCTGGTCAGCAACACCAGGCCCGTTTGCGCCGCCACGCTCGTGCGCGCCAGATGGCCGGCCAGCTTGTCGAGCGCGTTGTGGCGGCCGACATCCTCGCGCAGCGCCAGCAGGCCCTGCTGCGGCAGGAAGAAACCGGCGCCGTGAACCGCCGAGGTCGCTTCGTTCAGGCTTTGCGCCGGCGCCAGCGTGGCCATCGCCGCGCCGATCACGGCCGGGGCCACGCGCAACCCTTCCGGTACGCGTGGCAGCGGGCGAACGGCCTCGGCCAGGCTTTCCATGCCGCACAGGCCGCAGCCGGTGGCGCCTGCAAGATAGCGGCGGCGTTCGATCAGCGTGGCGGCGCGGGCCGGGGCGATGGTCAGGCGCAGTTCGATGCCGCCCTCGGCGGGAACGATTTCGAGGTCTTCAATGTCGTCCGGTGCCGAGACGACGCCTTCTGTGAGGCTGAAGCCGAGCGCGAAATCTTCCAGATCGGCTGGCGTCGCCATCATCACCGCGTAGGTGGCGCGGTTGTAGGTGATGGCGACTGGCGTTTCTTCGGGAACGCTGCGCGTGCCCGCTTCCCCGCCCCCGGCGCGCCAGCGCAGGTTGGGGACGTTCCTCAGGCTGGGCGGCAGCGGAGCGTCTGCCTCCGGTTGGACGTTGGTGGCGGCAGGGTAACGTTCGGGAACCATCGGAATCTTGCTGCTCGGTGCGCCGACTGCCGGCGTGCGGCCCCACGATAGGCCGATTTGCTGCCGCAACGCGACCGTTTCATCCTGTGGGGCAGAAAATGATGGAGCCGGGCCTGGGGGCAGGCACCGGCTCCGGGGGCTGGGGGGGAACCCAGGTTCGTGTCCAGAGCCCTCTTCGCAGCCACGTTGGAAGGACGCTGAACACGATCGAAAGCTCGCATATTTCGGCCCGGCGGGTTGTGACAAGGTTGGGGCAAGGTTGGTGCAGGCAATTGGCGCGGTCAGGAATCGAGGCGCAATTCCACGATCACTTCAAAGCCGCCGCCATCGCGGTTTTGCGCACGCACGCGTCCGCCCAGGCCTTCGACATTACGCTTGACGATCCACAGGCCGAGCCCTTGGTGCGTTTCGGCGGCTTGTACCGCGTCGGCACAAGGCTGGGGCGCCGGCCGCCACGACGTATAGCGTTCGAAGATGCGCGGCAGCCGCGCCGGCTCGACGCCCGGCCCGCGATCGGACACCCGGATTGCGGCCATGCCGGCCTCGCGTGCCAGGCTGACCTCGACCATGCCGCCGGCCGGCGTGAAGCTGGCGGCATTTTCGAGCAGGTTTTCGATCACCGGCTCGATCAGGTCGTCATTGGCGGAGGCGATGATGCCAGGCGCGACTGTCCTTACCAGCCGCTTGCCCTGTGCCACCAGCGTTTCGCCATAGGCGCCAAGCAACTGCTCCAGAAAGCGCGAGAGATCGACCGGCCGGCGCACCGGATAGAGGACATCCGCCACGGCTTCCTCCAGGTCACGGGCGGAGGAGACGATGGCATCGAGCCGCGCCACGGAGCGCTCGATCAACTGCAGGCTGCGCTGGGCCGCCTGTTCGTCCATCGGCAGCGCGCGCCGGATCGGTTCGACCGACTGCGCGATCACCGCCAGCGGCGCCTTCAGTGCATGGGTATTCTCTTCGGCGGTCTGGCGGATGAAATCCTGCGATTCGGTGAGGGCGATGACGAGCGAATCGAAGTCTTCCGCCACGCCGGTGAGTTCGGGAATGGTGTTGGCGTCGCGGAACGAGATGCCGTCCGTGCCGCGCTGCCGGATGCGCCGCGCCGCGTCGCTAAAGCGGTCCACATTGCGCCGCAGGTGTATGAACAGCCACACGATCAGCGCGGCACTCAACACGTAGACCGCCGCGGCGATGCGCAGCACCGGCGTCTGCCAGAACGGGCGGCCGATGACGCCGGCTGCGATGCTGTTGGCATTTTGTGAGGTCAGTAATACCCAGCAATCCGCGCCGATGTGCACCGGCGTCAGGGAGGTGAGGATTTCGGGATTGCCCGCCGGATTGATAAAGCGCACCGCCAGGCGCGCCGATTGATCGCAGGTGGAGGCCAGGCCTGAAAGCACGCCGGAGGCGATCAGTTCCCGCCTTTCTGTCTGAAGATAGGCGGCGGGCACTTCCGGTGCGGCGGCGACATAGAAGAAATCGTTCGTGCCGCCGTTCTGCGGGCGCAGCAGAAGCTTGACCCTGGTGTCGCCAATGGCCGCGCCGGAAAGCGCCTCGCTCAGGGCCGAAGGCGGTTCGTGTGCGAAATTGGCCAGCCGCGGCCGCAGCATTGCGGCGATCAGTTGCCCGGTGCGGCCCACCGCGGCGTGCAGCAATTCGGTCTGCTTCTGATCGGCCTTCTCGAACTGCCAATAGAGTACGATCGGCACGGTAAGCAGGATGATAGCCAGCGCGGAAAGCTGCAGCGAGAAGGAATGGAAAAGCCGCCAGAGCGGCTTTCCGCTACCCCCCGCCATCATGCCACCTGTAACCGAACCCGGGATAATTGTGCACGCAGTCGAAGCCCGGGTCGGCATCACGGAATTTCTGGCGGATACGCTTGATGAAGGCGCGCACATTGGTGCGGTAGCCGATGGCGCCGTCGCCGGCGAGAAAGCCCTCGCCGTGGACGATGTCGTAAATCTCGCGATAGGAGACGTCGCGCCCGCCGCTGCCGGCCAGCAGCGCCACAATCTTGAATTCGGTGAGCGTGAGGCCCAGCGCACTGCCGTTCCACTGCGCGCGGTGGGAGTTGTGGTCAAGGCAGAGCATGCCGTGGCGGGACACGCCGTCGCTTCGGTCCGTTCCAGCATCCGGCGTCTTGCGCCCGTCCAGGATCAGTTCGATGCGGCGCAGGAGAATGGAGAAGCTGCGCGATTTCTCGATGAAATCCACCGCGCCGCCCAGCAGGCCCGCCTCCTCGTAGACCTGGTCGGACAGTACGGTGAGGAAGATCACGGGAATCTCGATCTGGCGTGCGCGCAAGCGCTGCAGCACGTCGATGCCGGTAAGGCCCGGCATCTTCCAGTCGAGCAGCACGATCTCGGTATCGTGTTCGCTGCCCAGATGGTCGAGCGCGCTCCTGCCATCGCCGAAGGTGCGCGCGGCGTAGCCGGCGTCGGTGAGATTGCGGGCGACGGATTCGCGGAACATCTCGTCGTCGTCGACGATTGCAATGTGGCCGCGCGCGGCGGCTTCGGAATTAACCTCGGTCATCGTTCTTCGCACTCTGGATTTGGCGCAGGCACGGTGCCGCGTCGGCGAGTGGTGCGCCGTCCGCACCCGCCACGCTGTATTTCAGGACATGGAAATCGGCGGTCTTGAGGTCGGAGTAGAAGTAGATCTTGAGCACACAGCCGTCGCCGGCATAGGTCCAGACCAGCGACATCTGATCGTTGGCGGTGGCGCCCGGTTTGCCCAGCAACTGCGTGACGGCGGGCGCGGTCAGGCCGACGAGCGAATGGGGATCGATACTGGCGACCTGGACCGGCGGGCGGGCCTGCTCGGCCGGCCGGACGGGCGCCGCGGGCTTGCGCTTGTGGGGCTCTTCCCGGGCACGCGGAATCACCGGCGGAGGTGGCGCCTGCTGAGCCGCCTTGGGCTGCGGGCTGAGCCATGCCGGCAGGTGCGCGCAGCCGCCCAGGGCGAGCGCGAGGCCCAGAACGAGCCGGCCTGCGGGGTGGGGCAGGGGGCGCCCCAAGGCTATGGTTTCGCGCGCGCGCACCAATCGAGACCTTCGAACAACGGTCGTGGCCACCATTAATACGGACAGGAAGCACCCCCATCGCGGCCTTTTCTGGGCCGGATTGCCGCCTGCGCGCCCACTATGCGCAGGTCTTTGAGAGATGCAAAAGGGGGCAAAAGGCAGATATCCGGTCATCCAGAGCCATCGCAGCCACATGGCGATTCAACGAACTAGCCTTCCATTGCATCCAAGGCTCATTCGAAATTTTCAGCCATGCGCCTGCCGCGCAAGTACAATTTATTGCATTGCAGCATATTGGGCCAGTTTCCCTCGGGGGGCGCGACGCCACATGCCGCGGCTGGCACGCCCTACAAATCCCTGCCACCGATGAGGCAAAGGGCAGGACGTGCCGCGCACATCCTAACAGCTTAGATTTTCTACATATTAAGTTTTTCGAGTGGGCAGCCCATATTGCCGGCCGCGCCTGTTCCGGCGGCGCGGGCCACTCATCTGGTGTTTGCCAGCGCATCCGCGGTGGTATCCGCTGCACCTGGATCGCGCGGTTTTCCGCCCTGGTGCAGGCCCGGCGCAGCCATCTGCCACGCGTTATGCTGCATCGCAATACGCAAAAAACCGGATGGCGAATCCGAACAACTGGCGTATGATTCTTTCACTAGCTCAAGGGTATGCCGGTTTGGCCGCCTGATGAGGCGGGGCCGGCGCAACGGAGGGCTCTCTGGTCATGGAAGCGCCAATTCATGCCGCAAATGAAGTCGACAAGGACGAGGGGACGACCAAAGTGGTCGCCGCTATCGCCGGTCTAGTGATTATCCTTGTTACCGTGGGCGTGGCCTACTACTCGGGATTCTGGTCGCCGCCGGCAACCAGCGTCTCACAGGTTGTTCAGCACGTTCAGACGCAGTCTCAATCCACAAAGACGCCTTAGGCCGGCGCCAGCCCTAGTCGTCGGACGCTTGTTCGAGGGTCACCTCGTGGCCCCACAGGCGTTCGATATGGGCAAGGATGACGTCCTTGCTCGCCTGATGAAGCGGAATGCCGCGGTGTGCGCAATGTTCGAGGCGCAACTTGCGGCTCCGCTTCAAATCAGCCCCGACGACCTGGATGTTCGGATCGGCTGTCCCCACATCGTATTGACGGGCCAGCGCCGTGCGCACGCGGCGATAGCCGGTTTCGTCGTGGATGGCTGACACCGTGTAAACCGGATCGTTCGCCCCGTCGTGCAGCGCGAACATGCGCATGTCGCGCATCAGCTTGGGCGAAAGGAACTGCTCGATGAAACTTTCGTCGCGGTAGTTCGCCCAGGCGTCCTTTAGCACGCCCATGAAGTCGCCCCGGCCGGCGAATTGCGGAAACCAGTCGCGGTCTTCCTGGGTCGGCTCTTCGCAGATGCGCCGGATATCGGCCATCATGCCGAAGCCGAGCGCATAGGGATTGATGCCCGAATAGCGCCGGTCGTCGAACCCCGGCTGGAACACCACCGAGGTGTGGCTGTGCAGGAATTCGAGCAGCGCGCCTTCCGATATCAGCCCGCGGTCGAACAGCAGGTTCATGATGGTGTAGTGCACGAACGTGGCGCAGCCCTCGTTCATCACCTTGGTCTGGCGTTGGGGATAGAAGTATTGCGCCAGGCTGCGCACGATGCGCAGCACCTCGCGCTGCCAAGGCCGCAGGCTGGGCGAATATTTTTCAAGGAAGTAGAGGATGTTTTCTTCCGGCAGCTTCATTTCGCCGTCGAAATCTTCTTCCGGGTCGGCGATGGGCGGGGCGCCGGGCGGGTCTACGCCGGCGGGTAGCGTGCGCCAGAGTTCGTTATAGGCTTCTTCCTCGTATTCGGCGCGGCGGCGGCGTTTCGCGGCGGCACGCTCGCGCGAGGGCTTGGGCGGGCGGCGATAGCGGAACACGCCCTCGTTCATCAGCGCGTGAGCGGAATCGAGGATCGCTTCCACCTCGTCGCGGCCGTGGCGCTCCTCGCAGGCCGCGATATAGCGCTTGGCGAAGGCGAGGTAATCGAGGATGCCCTCGGCATTGGTCCATTGCTGGAAGAGGTAGTTGTTCCTGAAGAAATGATTGTGGCCGAAGGCGGCATGGGCCATCACCAGCGCCTGCATGGTCATCGAATTTTCTTCGAGCAGGTAGGAGATGCAGGGGCTGGAATTGATGACGATTTCATAGGCCAGCGCCGAATAGCCGGCGCGGTACATCGTTTCCTCGCGCGCGAACAGCTTGCCGAACGACCAGTGATTGTACATCAGCGGCATGCCGAGCGACGAATAAGCGTCCAGCATCTGCTCGGACGAGATGATCTCGATCTGGTTGGGATAGACCTCGAGCTTCAGGTCGTTGAGCGCGATCTCCTCGATTGCCTTGTAGGTGCGGTCGAGGGTCTGGAAGTCCCATTCGGCTTCGGTGAAGAGCAGGTTAGTCATGCCTCTGCCTTCTTGAACAGCTCGCGGAACACCGGGAAGATGTCCGCCGGCTTGGAGATGCGCTTGGTGGCGAAGTTCGCCCACTGCTCGGCCACGGTGCGATAGGCCCGCCACAGCTCGGCGCCGGAATCCTCCGAGGCGAAGACCTCCATCTCCCGCTCGTCGAGGATTTCGATGTAGGCGTAATACTGGCAGAGCGGCATGATGTCTTCGTTCAACATCTCCACGCAGCGCCGCGCGTCGCCCGACTGGGTGTAGCCGTCCGAAGCCTGCGCGGCGTAGATGTTCCAGTCCGCGGTATTGTAGCGCTCCTTCTGCACCTCCAGCATCTTGTCCAGCGCCGTGGAGACGATGGTGCCGCCGGACTGGCGCGAATAGAAGAACTCCTGTTCATCCACTTCCTGCGCGTCGTGGGTGTGGCGGATAAAGACCACGTCCACCTTCTCGTAGCGCCGCTTCAGGAACAGGTGCAGCAGCATGTAGAAACGCTTGGCCAAATCCTTCTCGCGCTCGCCCATCGAGCCGGAAACGTCCATCAGGCAGAACATCACCGCCTGGCTGGTGGGCACCGGCTGTTCGACGAAGGAGTTGAAGCGCACGTCGATGGGGTCGATGAAGGCCACCCATCTGCGCTTGGCGATAGCCTTGTCGAGCGCGTCCCGCAGGGCGAGGATGCGGTTCTTCGTCTCCTCGTCCCGTGGTTCCTCGGCCTGAAGCGCCGCGAGTTCGGCCTCCAGCCTTTCGATGTCCTCCGGGCGCGGGCGCTTGAGTGCCAGCCGCCGGCCGAACGAGTTGCGCATGGTGCGCAGCAGGTTGATCTGCGTGGGCGAGCCGGCCGTGGTCAGCCCGGCGCGCTTCCAGGTTTTCACCGGGGTTTCCTTGAGCGTGGTGCGCACCAGATTGGGCAGTTCGAGGTCTTCGAAGAAGATGTCGAGGATTTCGTCCTGCGAGAGGGTGAATTCAAAATCGTCCTCGCCCTCGCCGGAATCGCTGGCCTGCTTGCCGCCCTGGCCCGCGCCTGCAGGCGGCTTCTTGATCTCGTCGCCCGGCATGAATTCCTTGTTGCCGGGCAGCACGAAATCGCGCTCGCCGGCCGATTGGGGATCGAGGCGGAAGCGCGGCTCGGTCGTCCCCTTGGAGGAGATCTTGATCTTGCGTTCCTTGCCGATGTCCGCGACGGAGGCGTCTTTCAGAGACTTTTGCACCGCCTCGCGGATTTGCGCCCTAGCGCGGCGCAGGAAGCGCTGCCGATTGCCAAGGCTCTTGCCCTTGGGATTGAGGCGGCGGTCGATGAAATAGGTCATAGCGCCATCCTTCGAGGGCTGCTTCGCAGTCACCTCAGGATGACGGCAGCGCAGCCGCTCGTCATGATGAGGTGCGAGCGGAGCGAGCCCCGAACCATTATCCCGCCTTGTTCACCCGCATGTACCATTCGACCAGGCGGCGCACCTGGCGCGAGGTGTAGCCGCGCGCCAGCATGCGCTTGACGAACTCGTTGTGCTTGGTCTGGGTATCGCTGTCCTTCTTGGACTCGAAGCTGATGACGGGCAGCAGGTCTTCCACCTGCGTGAACATCCGCTTTTCGATGACACTGCGGATTTTCTCGTAGGCGGTCCATTGCGGGTTCTTGCCCTCGTTCTGGGCGCGATAGCGCAGGGCGAACTTCACCACTTCGTTGCGGAAGTCCTTGGGGTTGGCGATGCCGGCGGGCTTTTCGATCTTGCTGAGTTCGTTGTCGAGCAGCGCGCGGTCGAGCAGCTGGCCGGTATCGGCATCCTTGTAGTCCTGATCCTCGATCCAGGCATCGGCATAGGCGATGTAGCGGTCGAACAGGTTCTGCCCGTATTCGCCGTAGGATTCCAGATAGGCCTTCTGGATTTCCTTGCCGATGAACTCGGCATAGCGCGGTGCCAGGTCCGCCTTGATGAATTCGAGATATTTCTTCTCGGTATCGTCGGGATATTGTTCGCGCTTGATCGCCTGCTCCACCACATACATCAGGTGCACCGGATCGGCAGCGACTTCGGTGACGTCGTAGTTGAAGGTTTCGGACAGCGCCTTGTAGGCGAAGCGGGTGGAGATGCCGGTCATGCCTTCGTCCACTCCGGCGGCGTCCTTGTATTCCTGCAGCGTCTTGGCCTTGGGGTCGGTGTCCTTCAGCTTCTCGCCGTCATAGACGCGCATCTTGGAGGTGAGATTGGAGTTCTCGTGCTCCTTGAGCCGGGTCATGACGCAGAATTTCGCCAGCATCTCCAGCGTTTCCGGGGCACAGGGCGCGTTGCCCAGCTCGCTCGCCTTGAGCAGCTTCTTGTAGATCGCCGTTTCCTCGGTGACGCGCAGGCAATAGGGCACGGTGACGACGCAGATGCGGTCGAGGAAGGCTTCGTTGTTCTTGTTGGCCTTGAACACCTGCCATTCGGCCTCGTTGGAGTGCGCCAGGATGATGCCGCTGAAGGGGATGGGCCCCAGCGTCTCGGTGCCGATGTAGTTGCCTTCCTGGGTGGCGGTCAGCAGCGGATGCAGCACCTTGATCGGCGCCTTGAACATCTCGACGAATTCGAGCAATCCCTGATTGGCGCGGCACAGCCCGCCGGAGAAGGAATAGGCGTCGGGGTCGTTCTGGCTGAAATGCTCGAGCTTGCGGATGTCCACCTTGCCGGTGAGCGAGGAGATGTCCTGGTTGTTCTCGTCGCCCGGCTCGGTCTTGGCGATGGCGAACTGGCGCAGCTTCGAGGGATAGATGCGGGCCACTTCGAACTTCGAGATGTCGCCGCCAAATTGGTCGAGCCGCTTGACCGCCCACGGGCTCATCACGCCGCCGACGCGGTGCCGCTCGATGCCGTATTTGTCGGCCAGCAGGTTGGCCAGCTCGTCGGAGCGGAACAGGCCGAGCGGCGATTCGAACACCGGGCTGATCTCTTCGCCGGCCTTCAGCACGTAGATGGGATGCTTCTCCATCAGATCCTTGAGCCGTTCGGCGAGTGAGGATTTGCCGCCGCCCACCGGGCCGAGCAGATAGAGAATCTGGCGCTTTTCTTCGAGGCCCTGGGCGGCGTGCTTGAAGTAGCCGACGATGCGCTCGATCGTGTCCTCCATGCCGAAGAAGCCGTCGAAGGCGCGATAGCGCTTGATGGTGCGGTTGAAGAACATGCGGCTGAGGCGCGGATCCTGCGCCGTGTCCACCAAATCCGGCTCGCCGATGGCCGCCACCATGCGCTCGGCCGGTGTGGCGTAGAGCATCTTGTCGTCGCGCGCGGCCAGCAGCCAGTCGCGTAGGGACATGGTTTCGAAGCGCTCGCGCGCATAATCGCGGGTGAAGAGATCAAAGACGTCAAGCGTGCTCATGGACCAGACTCCTTGTACGTCCTGCACGTCCCCCACAGTCTTGATATTGTGGCCCTCTGCGGAGATGACAAGACGTGTACGACCCGAGTTCCCGTAACAGACTGTCTCATGCCCCCCTGAAGTATTCCTTAAACTTGGTGTTTCTTTGGCGATTGCATGACGCCGCGGACAAGCTCCCGTTCACGCGCCACCGCGCGCGGTTTTATATTCCCCGCCAGTTCCTTATCGTTTTCGCCGCCGCCGTTTGCTGCCCTTCGGCAGATGCTGCTTTTAGGTGCATGCGACGCAACAAAGTGTAACTCTGTTTGCCAGAATCCCAAAGGGTTGCGGCGGTTGTTTTTCACAGCAAATTGCCGCCACAGATTCGCCACGATGCGCAAATGGCGGTGCACGCCATTCGTCTGGCGCATGGCGGGGTATGCGCATCAATATTGCGGCTTTTGCGCCGCGGGATCGCAGAAGAACGAATGTCGCTGGCCTTACGGCTTGCCGAAGCCGCAATGATCGGCAAATCTTGGCGTATGGATACGCTAGCCGTTGCGATCAGGCCGGCGCGGCCGGACGACGCGGATGCCGTGGCCCGCGTTTATATCGATTCCTGGCATGATACCTATGCGGGCGTGCTGCCCACTCCGCTGCTCTGCGCCATGACGCCGAACGGGCAGAGTTCGCGCTGGGGGGCGACGATTCGGGCCCGCGGGTGCGAAACTGTGCTGGTGGCCGAGCACGAGCGATTCGGGCTGGTGGGCATGGCAAGCATGGGGCCGGTGCGCGATGCGGCGCTGCCCTTCGACGGTGAAGTCTACACCCTCTATGTCGACCCCAATTTCTACGAGCGCGGCGTGGGCCGGGCGCTGCTCTCGGCGTCATTTGCGGCGCTGGCCGCGCGCGGCTTCGGCTCCTGCGTGATCTGGGCGCATGCCCGAAATCCGGCGCGTTTCTTTTACGAGGCCTTGGGCGGCCGACAAGTGGCGGCGCGCACGGTTCGCATGATGGGCGGCGCGGTGCCGGAAACGGCGTTCGGCTGGCCGCGGCTCCGGCTCGCCGAGCGGGCCGATCATTGAACTTGCAGACCGCTCAATCCAGATCTCTGGGTCTGAGGAAATCGGCCAGTGTGGCGCTGCCGCGTTTCAACTGGTTCCAGCCGGCAATGTCGCAATCGAGCACGGCGAAGGCAGCGGTGGGAAATTTTTCGTCCAAGGCGCCGCGCCGTATTTCTTCGCTGCGGCCGGCGGCGGGGCCGAGCA
Organism: Alphaproteobacteria bacterium; assembly: GCA_018971835.1. GTDB lineage: Bacteria > Pseudomonadota > Alphaproteobacteria > Micropepsales > Micropepsaceae > Rhizomicrobium. The sequence continues at coordinate 4,188 of JAGWZW010000024.1, read as the reverse complement.
GTTCGGCGGCGAACTCCTCAAGGCCCGGATTGTGCCCGATCACCATCACGGTTCCGGCGCTGCCGCCCTGCTCGCGCAGCAATGCCAGGATCGCGCGCGGCGGGGCGAGATAGAGCGCATCGCTGACCTGGACGTCCGGGGCGGCCTTCAGTTCCGGTGCGGCCAAGCGCCAGGTCTCCGTGGTCCGCCTGGCGCTGGAGATGAGTATGAGTTCCGGCACCAGTCCGCGCGCCGCCATTTCCCGCCCCATCGCCGCGGCGTCGTGCTGGCCGCGCGGGTTGAGGCCGCGGCCGTGATCGCCCTGGGTGGAGCTCTGGACGGCTTTGGCGTGGCGAAAGAGAATCAGCCGCTTCATCACGCCGGTCCTTTTTCCGGAAAGGCAGCATGACGCGCTGCATCACGGCATGCTGGGCGCAGATTACGACATCCGAAACCAACCGGGCTGCGGCAAAAGCGGCGAAATCCGCGGGCGCCGTGCGGTAAAAGAGCCCGCAGCGGCGGGCCTGCCTGTGCTCGGCCGTCCGTTCACGCGGTTTGGTAGCGGGCGCGGGCGCCGCGTTCCAGCGCTGCGGCAATGAGCTTTTCCAGCTCCAGCGCGTGGCGCAGCCGCTCGATCACGCGGATTTCCTCCAGCTTGACCGAGGTATCGGTGAGCGCCATCTCCAGCGCCAGGTAATAGGCCGTTTCGCGCAGGTGCATGGGCAGGGCTTCGGCCGCCAGGCCGAGCACGGCGTTAAGGCCGTCGTCGTCCTGCAGGATGGCGGCGCATTCCTGCGCCACGGCCACCAGCCGCTCGGGATCGAAATCGCGGAACACCGGCAGGGTGCGGACGCGCCGGCCGATCGCCTCCAGCTCGCCGTCGGTCATCGCCCCGTCCGAGGCGGAAATCACGACCATGACGTAAATGAGGGCGGCGTGATGGCTGATGGTGTGCATGAGCGGCTCGCGGATTTCCGAAATCTGATGCCTCGGACCTTATGCGGCTTGACCCCACCGGGCAAGGCGAGCCAAAGGTTGCGCGCAACCTGGCATCGGCGCAACGAAACTACAGGAACGGATTGGCCAATGGCGACCCACAAGAAGCATGGTAACTGGAAACCGGCCACCGAGGCGGTGCGCGGCGGCCAGATGCGCACGCCTTTTCAGGAAACCGCCGAGCCGCTGTTCCTGACCACCGGCTATGCCTATGAGGTGCCGGAGGAAGCCGAAGCCCGCTTCAAGGGCGCGCCCGGCTACACCTATGCCCGCTACGGCAATCCCACCACGACAATGTTCGAGAGCCGTATGGCCGCGCTGGAAGGCGCGCCTTGCGCCCGCGCCACGTCGAGCGGCATGGCGGCGGTGTCGGCGGTGTTCTTCGCGGGCCTGAGGCCGGGCGACCACGTCGTCGGTGCGAAGGCGATGTTCGGGGCCTGCCGCTACGTCATCGAGGATCTGCTGGGGCGCTTCGGGATCACCAGTACGATGGTGGAGGGCACGGACCTCGCGGCATGGCGCAAGGCCATGCGGCCCGAGACGAAGATGCTGTTCCTCGAAACGCCGGCCAATCCGACTCTTGCCATCGTGGATATGAAGAGTGTGGCGGAGATCGCCCATGAAGGCGGCGCGCGGCTGATCGTGGACAACGCCTTTGCCTCGCCGGCGCTGCAGCGGCCGATGGATTTTGGCGCCGATATCGTGATTCATTCCACCACCAAATATGTGGACGGGCAGGGCCGCTGCCTGGGCGGCATGATCCTGTGCCGCGAGGATTTCCTGAACGACCATTTGCAGATTTTCCTGCGCAACACCGGGCCGACCATCAGCCCCTTCAATTCCTGGGTGCATCTGAAGAGCCTGGAGACGCTGGCCATCCGCATGCGCGCGCATTGCGAGAACGCGCTCAAGGTGGCCGATTTCCTGGCCGGGCGCAAAGAGGTGACGGCCGTGCTCTATCCCTTCCGGCCCGATCACCCGCAATACGCGCTGGCCCGCGCGCAGATGTCGGGTGGCGGCGGTGTCGTCACCTTCGAGGTGGCGGGCGGGAAAGAGGCTGCGTTCCGCCTCGGCCGTGCGCTGGAGCTGATCGACATCTCCAACAATCTCGGCGATGCCAAGAGCCTCATCACCCATCCGGCCACCACCACCCATTCGCGGCTGTCGCCCGAAGCGCGGGCCGAGCTGGGCGTGAGCGAGGGGATGCTGCGGTTGTCGGTCGGCCTCGAGGACGCAGAGGATCTTTGCGCAGACCTGGCCCAGGCGCTGGAAGCGAAATAGAGCAATTCCAGGCGAAGTGGGAGCCGGTTCGCCGTCCGGAATTGCGACCAAAGAAAAAATAGATAGAGCGGATCGTCGATTCCATGAACCGATGATCCGCTCTAGCGCCGGATCATGCCACCGCGGGCACGATCTTTTTCACGACGGAATCGGGATCGATTTCCGCGCGCGACCATTCGCCGGCAAAGGCATAGGGCGATTCGAACAGCAGCACGGCCATAATCATGGTGACGGTCTGGCCATCTTCGGAGAGCGGGAAATAGAGACGGTCGGATTTGAACATCAGGCCTTTGACGGCGCGGTAATGACAGTGCACGAACACCGGCCGTCGGGCCTCGCAAACGGTTTCATACATGTCGTTGAGCAGGCGGTGCTTTTCGCCGTCGAAAAGTTCTTCGACGAATTTGCCCGCGAATTCGCCGCCGAAATTCTCCACCAGCCTGGTGCCCATCATGCGGTAACGGAAGCGCAGCACGCCAGTGCCCTCGTCGACGACGTCGATGAACTGCATGTGCCGCAGGTGGGCACGGAACTGCGATGGCTGGATGTCGGCGCGGCACGGGGCAAAGCGGCTACCGCGGACCCGCTCCCAGGTTCCGAACGCCGTGTCGAGCAACGGATCGTTGCGGTAGTCCAGCAAGCGGGCCTCCCAGGAACGGCGAAATGCACCGGAAATGTTGTTGGAGAGATCGCGATACTCGGAAAGGAAACAAACGACTTGGCGAGCCTTGCGCAGAGGCGCAAAAATGCTGGCACCTTCTATATTGCGCAACGTCCTTGCGTCAACTGGTAGCTGTAATATTTGCCCCCAAGCGAGAAACCGGGAGCAGTCACCGTGATTTTGCACTGCGCCAATGGTCATACACGGGTGTAATGAGGAGCAGCACAAACGGGAGCTTCCCCCATGTCCGAGCATCACGCCCAAATCCGCTGGACGCGCCAGAGCGCCGATTTTGCCTATGATACCTATAACCGCGCGCACGAGATCGCCTTCAAGAACGGGGACATTGTGCTGCCGGCCTCGTCGGCGGCCGAGTTCAAGGGCGATGCCGAACGCGTCGACCCGGAAGAGGCCTTCGTCGCCGCGCTATCCTCCTGTCACATGCTGACCTTCCTTGCCATTTGCGCCAGGAAGAAGCTGGTGGTGGACGGCTACGAGGACGATGCCGTCGGCACGCTGGAAAAGAACGAAAACCGCAAATTGTGGATGGCGCAGGTGGTGCTGCGTCCGCGCGTGCGCTTTGCGCCCGGCACGGCCATCGATGCCGCCACGCTGGCGCATCTCCACCACGACGCCCATGAAAATTGCTTCATTGCCCTTTCGGTGAAGAGCGATGTCCGCGTGGAGCCGCGGGAATAATAGAGGAATAAAAGTGGGTTAACCGCCTTCGTCGGTGGTGAGTCAGTCTGGTTTAACTATTTTATTCCGCTTGCGAATTGGGGAAACATGCTGGTTTTAGGGAGTCCTTCTTAGAGGACACCCTATGCAAAACCATACGCAAAATCAGCGCGAGCTTTTCGAGATCAAGCGTGGCGGCAAGTGCCTCGCCGTTGCCGTCCGGGGAGGACGCGGAGGCTGGAGGCGATACATCGGTTCCATCGACGGACAGGAGTGCGCGGCGGCACCCGCCAAGGGCGACCTCCTGAGAATGCTGATCGAAATGACGGACAGCCAGCCCCGGTCCTGACCCCTGCCCGCAGCAGTTCACGGGCCGAAGCCGGGCCAAGCCGCAGGTCAGGGAGCACGCCATGCGCTGCTACCTCGCTGCGCGGCAGCCTTCCGGGGTTTTCTGTGGCCCGCCTCAGGGCGTGCAGGAACGTCAATTTCAGAGCAGGCGACACCAGTCATGGAGAATAAAGTATCTGATTTCGATCCGCGTTGGATCGGAACGCGGATTTCGGAACCCGAGTGGCATTTCCACCGTCAACTTT
>JAGWZW010000023.1 GCA_018971835.1 Alphaproteobacteria bacterium | reverse complement strand
ATAGGTCCAGAGCAGCGTGTCGATGGCGCTGGCGCGCTCAGCCGAATCGGCGCGGACGAGCGCGCGCCAGCCGCGCTGCACGGTTTTCTCGATCAGTCCGGGCAGCGCCTCGTCCAGGCTGCGCCGTTCGAGATGATAGAAGAGCGTTTCGGTCATCCCGTTCTGGGCATCACCCCTCGTAATGATCCGCCGTCAGCCGGCTCAAGACCCGTACGCCCCAGCCGGTGCCCCAAGAGGGGATCAGCGCCTTCTGCTCGCCGTCCTGCCAGGCCACACCGGCGATATCGAGGTGGGCCCAGGGCGTCTTGCCTTCGACGAAGCGCTGGATGAACTGCGCCGCCGTGATCGAGCCGGCGTGCGGCCCGCCGATGTTCTTCATGTCGGCGATCTTGGACTTCAACATCTTGTCGTAGCCGGAGCCGAGCGGCAGGCGCCACACCGGCTCGCCCTCCTCCCTGCCGGCCTGCGCGAGGCGCTCGGCCAGCGTGTCGTCGTTGCAGAAGAGGCCGGCATGTTCGCCACCCAGCGCCACCATGATGGCACCGGTCAGCGTCGCCAGGTCGATGACGAATTGCGGCTTGAAGCGCTTCTGCGTGTAGGTGAGCGCATCGGCCAGCACGAGCCGGCCTTCGGCGTCGGTGTTCAGCACCTCAATGGTCTGGCCGGAAAGCGATTTCACCACGTCATCGGGCCGCTGGGCGGTGCCGGAAGGCATATTCTCCACCAGGCCGATCACGCCCACGGCGTTCACCTTGGCCTTGCGCGCCGCCAGCGCGTGCATGAGGCCGGTGACGGCGGCGGCCCCGCCCATATCGCCCTTCATGCCCATCATGCTGGCAGAGGGCTTGAGCGAGAGCCCGCCGGAATCGAAGCACACACCCTTGCCCACGAAGGCGACCGGCGCCCCCTTCTTGCCGCGCGCCCCGTTCCACTGCATAACGACGAGCTGACTGTCATGGGCGCTGCCCTGGCCGACGCCCAGCAGCGCGTTCAGGCCGAGCTTCCTCATCTGTGCCACACCCAGCACCTCCACCTTGACGCCCAGTTTCGTCAGCGCGCGGGCGCGGCGCGCAAACTCGGCGGGATAGAGGACGTTCGGCGGCTCGTTCACTAGGTCGCGGGCCAGGAACATGCCCTCGGCGATGGCGGATAGCGCCTGCCAGCTCTTGCGCGCGCCGGGCACATCCGAGGTGCCGACGGCCACCTTTTTCAAGGTCGGCGTGATCTCGTCCAGCCCCTTGGTCCGGTAACGGTGGAAAGTGTAGCTGCGCAGCTTCGCCCCCATCGCCAGATGCGCCGCCAGCGAGGCCGGTTTCATCTTGGAGCCCTTGGGCAGGTCGATCGCGAAGGTGACAGCGCTCTCGCCGCTGGCAAGGAGCCGGCCGACCACACCGGCGGCCAGTTCTTCAGCCTGCGGCCGGTCGAACTCCGCGGGCTTGCCCAGGCCCACCAGCAACAGGCGCGAGGCCTTCATGCCGGCCGGCGCCAACACTTCCAGAATCTGCGCCGCCTTGCCCGAGAACCGGCTGGCGTCGAGGGCCCGCTTGAGCGCGCCGCCCGTCTTGCGGTCGGCTTCGGCGGCCGCAGCGGTAAAGGCCCCTCCTTCGAGGGCGGCGATGACCAGGGCGCCGGTTCCGGTGGTCGACGGCGCGGAAAAGGACAGCTGCATCAGAAATCTCCAGATGTTGTTTGGCCCCGCGGGCGTGAAAAAAATTGCATTTTCAGACGCATGCGGCAGAGTTCGGGATTGCCGGGCGGCGGCAGGGGGATGCTAGTCTAGGGCGAATCCCGACGGGGGTGAAAGAGCGTGTTTGCAAGACCCCGCCGATTGCCTTCTGTTTTGAACCGGACCTCTTGATGCCGCGACTGTCGAATTATGTCCTGCGCCAGCTCGTCGGCCCGGTTGCGCTGTTCACGTTCCTGTTAACGGCGGTGGTGTGGCTGTCGCAGTCGCTCCGCCTGCTCGACCTGATCATCAACCGGGGCCAATCCGCGCCGACGTTCCTCTACCTGACCTTGCTGCTGCTGCCAACGCTGCTGGTCATCATCCTGCCGATCGCCTTTTTTGGCGGCGCGCTCTACGGCCTCAACAAGCTCAATGCCGACAGCGAACTGGTGGCGATGTCGGCTGCCGGCTATAGCCGCTGGCAGCTTGCCAAACCGGTGCTGGCCGCCGCGCTCATCGCGATGGCGTTCTGCTATCTTTGCAGCGTCTACCTCATGCCGCTCGGCCAGCGCGTGATGAAAGACAAGATGCTGGATATCCGTGCCGATATCGGCGCCGCCATCCTTTCCGTCGGCACATTCAACACGCCGGCGGACGGGCTGACGGTCTTTATCCGCGATCTGAGCCCGGACGGCCAGATCTCGGGCATTCTGGTGCACGACAATCGCGTCAAGAGCCGGCCCGTCACCTACCTGGCGCAGAACGGCATCCTGGCACAGACACCGGCCGGCGCACGCCTGATCATGCTGAACGGCACCATCGAAGAGAGTTCGAAAGATGGCGCCCATCTCTCCGCGCTGAAGTTCGAGCGCTATGTCTTCGATCTCGACCAGTTTGCCAGTCACAACGGCGAAGGCCGGCGCGAGGCTGCCGAACGCTATCTGCCGGAGCTGTTCTGGCCGAAATTCACCCGTGATCCAGACCCGAAAATCCGTAACATCTTCCTGGCCGAGGGGAACGACCGGCTGGCCGAGCCGCTCTATTGCCTGACCTTCGCGCTGATCGCGCTGGCCGCCATTACGCGCGGGCGCCGTGCCCGCGGCGCTTACGCGCTGAGGCTGACCATGTCCGCGCTGCTGGCAGGAACATTGCGCATCATGGGCTACGGCGCCCGCGGCGTCGGCGCGACGCATCCGGCCTTCGACGCGGTGCTCTATCTGATCCCGCTCCTGGGCGCGGCGGCAGCAATCTTCTATATTTCCGACTACCGGCCGTGGTGGCTCACCGCCGGCCGGCCTTCGCTCCGCGCGGAGCCTGCGCCATGATCTGGTCGTGGACGCTCTACCGCTATCTGGCCAAACAGTTTCTGACGGGCGTGGGCATCGTCCTGGCGGCGGTTCTGTTCCTCGTCTTCTCCATCGACATCGTCGATCTCATCAACCACACCGCCGACAAGCACGTACCGACAGACGCCGTGATCGCGATGAGCCTGCTGCAGCTTCCCGACCTGGGGCTGACGCTGCTGCCGTTCGCCGTGCTGCTCGGGGGGGTCTTCAGTTTCGTACGCCTGTCACGTAGCCAGGAACTGCTGGCGATCCGCGCTGCCGGCGTTTCGGCGTGGAATTTGCTGGCCCCGGCGCTGACCGTGGCAGTCGGACTGGGCGCTTTTTGCGTGATGGCGGTCACGCCGGTATCGGCGCGGCTGCTCCAGCAATATGCCGGGCTCGAGGCGAAATATCTGCGCGGTCAGGCTTCGCAGCTTGCGGTGTCGCGCAACGGGTTGTGGCTCAGGCAAGGCGACGCCGGCAACCAGTCCGTGATCCATGCGCTGCGCGTGGCCGACCAGGGCACGAAGCTCGACGACACGATCATCTTCCGCTACGGCAGCGGCGACCGCTTCGAAGGCCGCATCGACGCACGCTCGGCCTCGCTCGAATCCGGCGACTGGCTGCTCCGTCACGCCTGGGTCAGCGACGCGGGCGGCGCTACCCGATATTATCCCGCATACCGGCTGCCCACGACGCTGACACGCTCGCAGATCCAGGAAAGCTTCGCTTCGCCCGAGACGATCTCGTTCTGGGATCTTCCGGGCTTCATCAAGACGGCGCGCCTGGCCGGTTTCTCGGCCACGCGGTATATGCTCTATCTCGACACGTTGCTCGTCATGCCGGCGATGTTCGCGGCGATGGTCTTCATGGCGGCGAGCTTTTCGCTCCGGCTGGCGCGTCTGGGCGGCATGAGTCGGGTGATCCTTTATAGCGCGCTCGCCGGCTTCGGCGTCTATTTCTTCGGCGATGTCACCAAGGCATTGGGCAACTCTGGAATCGTGCCGGTGGCACTGGCGGCTTCAGCGCCGGCGATGGCGGCGATCCTTCTGGGCATGACACTGGTCTTCCACCAGGAGGACGGCTGATGAACGCGAGGGGACCGCACGGATATCGCAGGGGGATCATCGCCGCGGCAGCACTGCTGAGCACACTAGCCGCGCCAAGTGCTTATGCCGCAGACGCCGCTGATGCTGCGCTGACGGGCAAGGTGCTGATGCGCGCGGATCAGATCACCTACGACACCGAGCAATCCGTGGTCAGCGCAGAGGGTCATGTCGAGTTGGACAGCGACGACCGCATCATGCTGGCCGACAAGATCACCTATAACCAGAAGAGCGACACGGTAACCGCCAGCGGCAACATCAGCGTGCTGGCGCCCAACGGCGACGTCGCCTTCGCCGACCGCGTGGTGCTGACCCACGGCATGCGCGCCGGGGTGCTGGATGGCTTCAAGGCGCTGATCGGCCGGACCGGGCGGCTCGCGGCGGTGCGCGCCGTGCGCACCACGGACGAGATCACCGCCGCCACCCGCGCCATCTACACGCCCTGCGAAATCTGCAACAAGCCGGGCCACCGCACACCGAGCTGGCAGATCAAGGCCGGCCACATGATTTACGACGAAAAACACCATCGAATCTATTATCGCGACGCGGTACTGGAGATGTTCGGCGTGCCGGTGTTCTACACGCCGTATTTCAGCCACGCCGATCCCACCGTGAAACACGAAACGGGAATCCTGAGGCCGGAATTCGGCACCTCGAGCACGATCGGGACGTTCGTCAGACTGCCGTACTATATCGCCTTAACGGACTCGCGCGATATGACGCTGTCGCCGATGCTGACCACCGAGGGCGGCGACATCCTGCAAACCGAATATCGCGAGCGCTGGAACCACGGCGGCATGTGGCTGCAAGCGTCCGGCGGCTACAATCCCAATGGCGGGCTCTCAGGCCATGAGCATCAATGGTACAGCTCGCTCTTCGGCTCGGGCCGCATTCCGCTCGCCGGCATCTGGCGCGCCGGCTACGACGTGCAACTCACCTCCAACGACACATTCCTGAAGCGTTACGACCTTTCCAACGAAGACAATCTGGTCAACGACCTTTTCATCAGCGCCGTCAGCGGGCGCAGCCGCTTTGCGATCACCAGCTATTTCTTCCAAGATTTGCGCATTCCCCATGTGAGTGCGGGCGTGATGCCGCTGGTGCTGCCGCTGGTCGAGTACAACTACGAACCGGACCGCTTGCTGTTTGGAGGCCGCTTCCGGTTCGATTTGTCCGGCTCGGCGATTTCGCGTCATATCGGCGTTGACAGCCAGCGGATCAGCACGGAAATGCGCTGGCAGCATCCGCTGGTCACGGACGGCGGCCAACTCGTCACTTTCACGGCTGACCTGCGCGGCGATGCCTTTCACGTCACCAACAACGATGCCACGGCGACCGACCTGCTCGGACGGCCGATCCCATTCGGCAGCCGCTATGTCTCGCGCGGCCAACCCTATCTGGCCGTCGACTGGCGCTGGCCGTTTATCCGGAACGGGCTCGCCAGCGGCAATGCGCTGGTCGTCGAACCCATTGTCCAGATGATCGCGGCGCCTTACGGCGGCAATCCCGCCGGCATCCCCAACGAGAACAGCACCGATTTCGAACTCGACGAAACCGATATATTCAGCCTGGACCGCCTGCCGGGCTATTCCTTGTGGGAAAGCGGTCCCAGGGCCAATGTCGGCTTCCGAACGGAGGCATTCTTTCCCACCGGTTCGATCGAGATGCTGCTGGGCGAGGTCTTCCGCCTGAAACCCGACCCGATTTTCGCGACCGTCTCGGGCTTCTCCAGCAAATCCTCCGATATCGTTGGCCGCTATACGATCAAGTTCCCGCCCTATTTCAGCCTGACCCACCGCGTGGACTTCGACTCCGGCGACGGGACGGTCCGCCGCAACGAGGTTTATTTCAACGGCAGCTACCACCGCTCGAGCCTGACAGTGAGCTACGAGCAGCTCAGTCAGCAGGCGATATTGCAGAACCTGCCGCGCGAGGAAGTCAACGGCGAGGCCACAATCGGGCTCTTCGATCACTGGGCAGTCTATGCGGCCGGCCGCCGCGACCTCCAGACCCACCAGATGCTGAGTTCGGAATTCGGCATCGGCTGGGAAAACGATTGCCTGGGTCTGGCGATCGCCTATCAGCGCCAGTACACACGGACGGGCGATCTGCCCCCTTCGACGTCCGTCTTCCTGCGCATCATTCCCAAATTCGGCAGCGAATCTGACCGTTCCGAGGCCCTTTTCCCGCAGCACGTGTTCTCCACGCCCTGAGCACCTGCCGGAACCGGCCGCCGGAAAGGATATCCGAATCCATGCCTTGAACCCTTGGCGGAATTGCTTATTCTCGCCGCTCGCGACCAGGCCCCGTGGTGGACGGGACGCGGGAACGCGCCCGGCAACCCAGAAAGCAGTCGAAGACAAGTCCTTTGATCGGAAGATTCAGCAGGCCCGCCCTGGCGGGTGCACTATTGATCGTCGCGGCAGGCTTCCTGCCCAGCGCGCAGGCGGCCGGTGCCGGCCAGCAAGTTGCCACGGCCGGTCCGGCGGTTGTGGATGAAACGCCTACGCCGACTCCGCGCGGGGATGGCGTCGCTGCCATCGTCAACGACACGGTGATTTCCCAGTTCGATCTCCGGCAGCGAATGGCGTTGTTTCTCGCCACTTCGGGCGTCAGGCCAAATGCCCAGCAGGAGAAAAAAATTCGCGAGCAGGTGCTCAAACAGCTGGAAACCGAGCGCCTTCAACTACTGGAGGCGCAGAAAGCCAAGATCACTGTCAGTTCTGCCGAAGTTGACCGGGCGATCAGCAGCATTCTTCAGGACAACCACCTGACGATGGACCATCTGACCCAGATGCTCAGTCAGGCCGGGGTCTATATGGCCACCTTCCGCGAACAGATTGCCGCCCAGATCGCCTGGTCGAAGACCGTTCAGGCCCGTTACGCGGGCGATGTACATGTCTCCCAGTCTGATATCGATTCCGAGCTGGCCCGGCTGCGGGCGGATGCCGACAAGCCGCGTTACCGGGTTTCGGAGATATTCCAGGCGGTCGATACGCCGGAGCAGGACACCAAGGTCGACGCGGACATGAACGAGCTGGAAACCCAGCTCAGGATGGGCGCCCCGTTTGAGGCAGTGGCCCGTCAGTTCAGCCAGAATCCGTCGGCGGCAGAAGGCGGGGATCTGGGCTGGATCCAGGCTGGCCAGCTCCAGCCGGCGCTCGATGCCGTACTCACCAAGATGAATTCGGGCGACATCAGTGAACCGGTCCGTGCGGCTGGCGGCTACTACATCCTGAAATTGCAGGCCCGGGAAGTGCCAGCCGGAACCAAGTTGCCCGAGCAGCCCAAGGACCAGTATCCGCCCGGCGTGCTGCCCCTGGCGCGCGTACTGCTGCCGATCGGGCCCAAGCCACCCAAGGAACTGCTGGACCAAGCCATGCGGGCGGCAAATATGATCCGCTCAAACATCCACGGCTGCACCAATCTGCAACAGCTCGTGGGTCAGATGCGCGGTGCCGTTTACATGAATCTCGGTACCATGCACCTCAGCGATCTCAGCCAGCAAATGCAGCAGTCACTGGCCAACACCAAGGGGGGCGGCGTGACCGAGCCTTTCCATTCCGAGGCCGGTGTCGAGCTGATCGTGCGCTGCGATGCTGCTGCGCCGGCGGTGACGACCTACAAGATTCCCTCGCGCGAGGAGATCGAACAGCAGCTCTTCGAAGAGCAGATGACCGTTCTTGCCAGGCGCTACATGCGCGACTTGCGGCGCGATGCCGACATCGAAACCCGCTGACCGCCGGCCGCGCGCCGCGCCCGATGCGCCCATCCTGATCACGATGGGCGAGCCCGGGGGCGTGGGGCCTGAGTTGGCGGTCGGCGCCTGGCGGACGCTGAACGGCCGTGCCGGCGCGCGCCCTCTGCGGCTGGTCGGCGATCCCGATGTATTCCAATCGTGCGCAGATGTCGCTGGCGAAGCGCTGATTCCTACGCGCCGGCTCTCAAAACCGCGGCAGCCGGGGCTGACGGCACCGGAGAATGTCCTGGCCGTCACCGACGCCATCGAAACCGCCGTCGATCTGGCGATAAAGGGTGCGGCCGCCGCCGCTGTCACTGCGCCGATCCACAAGGCGGCGATGATCGCCGGCGGCTTTGCCTTTCCCGGCCACACCGAATTCCTGGCGCATCTGACCGGCGCCGAGCGTGCGGTGATGATGCTGGCGGGTGCAGATCTGCGCGTGGTGCCGCTGACCATCCACGAGCCGCTGGCGAGGGTGCCGGGCCTCGTTACCACCCGCGCCATCGTAGAGACGGGCGAGATCGTGCTTTCGGCCTTGAAGCGGGATTTCGGCGTCGCCGCGCCCCGCCTCGCGGTGGCGGGGCTCAATCCCCATGCCGGCGAACAAGGTGAGATCGGCCGCGAGGAAATCGAGATTATCGCGCCGGCCGTCGAAGCCCTGCGCGGGGGCGGACATGATGTCGTGGGCCCGCTGCCGGCCGACACCATGTTCCACGCCGAGGCCCGGGCGCGCTACGATGCGGCGCTCTGCATGTACCATGACCAGGCGCTGATCCCGATCAAGACGCTGGCGTTCTGGGAGGGGGTCAACGTGACGCTGGGCCTGCCCATCGTGCGCACCTCGCCCGATCACGGCACGGCGCTCGATCTGGCCGGCACCGGCAAGGCCGATCTGCGCAGCATGCTGGCGGCCATCGAACTGGCCGCGAAGATGGCAGATGCCAGAAATCGATAACCCGGTCGTTGACCCGCTGCCGCCCTTGCGCGACGTGATTGCGGCGCACGGGCTCGCGGCCAAAAAATCGCTGGGTCAGAATTTCCTGCTCGACCTCAACCTGACCCGGCGCATCGCCCGCGCCGCCGGGCCGCTAAATAATACCACCTTCTACGAAGTAGGGCCCGGCCCCGGCGGATTGACCCGCGCGTTGCTGGCCGAAGGCGCCGCACGCGTGATCGCGGTGGAGCGTGACGAGCGCTGTCTTGCCGCGCTGAAAGAGATCGCCGCCGCCCATCCTGGGCGGCTCGATATCGTTTCGGGCGACGCACTCAGGATCGACGAGCCCACGCTGTTCGCGGAGTTGGGCGCGGCCGGCCCCGTGCGCATCGCCGCCAACCTGCCCTACAACGTGGGCAGCGCGCTGCTGGTGAAATGGCTCACGGTTCAGCAATGGCCACCGTTTTGGGAGAGCCTGACGCTGATGTTCCAGCGCGAGGTGGCCGAGCGGCTGGTGGCGCAGCCTTCGAGCAAATCCTATGGCCGCCTTTCGGTGCTGACCCAGTGGCGGTCGCGCGCGAAGATCCTGTTTGACGTATCGCCCCGCGCCTTCACCCCGCCGCCCAAAGTCACGTCTGCCGTAGTACGCATTGACCCGTTACCCGAACCGCTGGCGCCATGCACGCTCGCCGGTCTGGAGAAGGTCACTGCCGCCGCCTTCGGCCAACGCCGCAAAATGCTGCGCCAGAGCTTGAAAGCGCTGACGCCGGACGCCGAGGCGCTGGTGTTGCGCGCCGGCCTCGACCCCACGGCGCGGGCCGAGCAGCTTTCCATAGCCGATTTCGCGGCGCTGGCGCGCGCGGTTGCCGGAGCGCCGGGCCCCGTGCCAGACTGACAAGCGATCAGTCATTTCGGGAGCGGGATATGCGAAGCCAGGCCATCATGGAGTTCGGCAAGCCCTTGCAGGCGGTAGAGGCGCCGACGCCGGTGCCCAATGGCACGGAAGTTCTGCTCAAGGTCGAGTATTCCGGCGTCTGCCATTCGGATGTGCACCTGCACGACGGCTATTTCGACCTTGGCGGTGGCAACAAGCTGCCGCTCTCCAATCTCAAGTTCCCGCACACGCTGGGCCACGAGATCGAGGGCGAAGTGGCGGCGCTGGGACCGGACGCCAAGGGTGTTTCGCTCGGCCAACACTACGCTGCCTATCCCTGGATCGGCTGCGGCGACTGTCCGGCCTGCAAGCGCGGCGAGGAAAACCTTTGCGCGCGGCCGCGGCAACTGGGCTGCTCGCCCGGCTGCCCGGGCGGCTATGCCAGCCATGTGATGATCCCGCACCCGCGCTACCTGCTGGATTTCGGCAAGACGCGCCCAGAGCTGGCCGCGGCCTATATGTGCTCCGGGCTCACGGCCTTCGGGGCGATGAAGAAGGTCGGCAAGCTCGGACCGGACGATCAGGTGGTCGTGCTCGGCTGCGGCGGCGTCGGCATGATGGGCGTGCAGTTCGCCAAGGCGCTGTTTGGCAAAGGCCCCATTGCGGCGGATATCGACGAAGGAAGGCTTGAGGCCGCAAAGAAAGCGGGCGCCAGCGCCACCTACAACACCAAGGATCCGGCCGCCGCCAAGCAGCTGATGGCCGATACCGGCGGCGGTGCTTATGCCGTGGTCGATTTCGTCGGCTCCGAAGCCACTTTCGCCTTCGCTAGCAAGATCGTGCGCAAGGGCGGGCGCATCGTGATCGTCGGCCTGTTCGGCGGCGCCATGAGCATGCCGATCCCGATGTTCCCGCTCAAGGTGATCTCCATCGCCGGCACCTATGTCGGCACCCTTACCGAGGCGCAGGAGATGATGGCGCTGGTGCGCGACGGCAAGATCGATCCCATCCCCGTGCAGATGCGCCCGCTCGACCAAGCCTCGCAGGCCTTGGACGATTTGCGGGGCGGCAGGATTACCGGCCGCGTGGTGTTGACCCCTTAAGCGCTATTCTCCGCCCGTCAGCGCGGAAACGAATTCCGATAGCCCGATCTGCCGCGTGCGGCGCACGCGCTCGGCTTCCAGCACGGATTTGATCTGCGTGTGGGCGATATCCACGTCGCGGTTGACGATCACGTAATCGTATTCCGGCCAGTGGCTGATTTCGCCGGCCGCCTTCTCCATGCGGGCGCGCACCACATCCTCGGAGTCCTGCGCGCGGGTGTGCAGGCGGCGCTCCAGCTCGTCATGGCTCGGCGGCAGGATAAAGACGCTGACCAGATCGTCCCGCGCCTTTTCCTTGAGCTGCTGGGCGCCCTGCCAGTCGATATCGAAGAGCACGTCACGCCCCGCCGCCAGCGCGCCCATCACTGGCCTGGCGGGCGTGCCGTAACTGTTGCCGAAGACGGTGGCATGTTCGAGAAACTCGCCCGCCTTCGCCATCGCCTGGAATTTTTCCTTGCTGACGAAAAAATAGTCGCGCCCCTCCACCTCGTTCGGCCGCATGGCGCGCGTGGTGGCAGAGACAGACATCACGATGCTGCCGTCGGATTCGAGCAGACGCCGGGACAGCGTCGTCTTGCCCGCGCCGGAGGGCGAGGACAGCACCAGCATCAGCCCGCGGCGTTTGATCTCGCTGCTCATTCGGCGTGTTTACTCGACATTTTGGGCCTGTTCGCGGAACTGATCGATCGCCGCCTTCAGCGCCAACCCGATCCTGGTGAGCTGGATGTCGGACGATTTCGAGCACAGCGTGTTGGCCTCGCGGTTGAATTCCTGCGCCAGGAAATCGAGCTTGCGGCCCACCGCCTCGCCGGAGCCCGTCAGCGCGCGCGCTTCCTGCACATGGGCCTTGAGGCGGTCCAGTTCCTCCCGCACGTCCGCACGCACGGCCAGCAACGCAGCCTCCTGCGCCAGACGCTCCTCGGGAAGCGTATTGGTGCCCAGCAGATCCTTGATCTGCGCCGCCAGCCGGTCGCGCAGCGCCTTCGGCTGCACGGAAGCCATGCTTGCCGCCTCGTGCGTCAGCCGCTCGATATCGCCGAGGATCGCGCCGAGCACCGCCGAGAGCTTGACGCCTTCGTTCTTGCGCGCGCGGCCCAGCGCATCGAATGCGGCGGCAAGGCTTTCGACGATGGCCGCTTCGCGGTCCGCGCGTTCGGCCGGATCGGGCGCCTGCGCCTCGTCCTGCACGATCACGCCCTTGAGCGCCAGGATGCCGTCCACCCGCGCCGGCGACAGGCCGGTTTCGGCAGAGATTTCATGCGCGATCTTGATTGCCGCCGCCAGCGCCGCCGCATCGATCTTGAGCCCACGGCCGCCTTCCTGAGGTTCGAGCGTCAGCGTCGCCTGCAGATTGCCGCGGCGGAAGCGCTCACCCGCCAGCGTGCGAGCGGCGGCCTCGATGCTGTCTAGGCCCGGTGGCGTGCGCAGCCTGAGTTCGAGGCCGCGTCCGTTCACGCTTTTCACTTCCCAGCGCCAGCGCAGATTGCCGCGCGTGCCGTGCGCTTCGGCGAAGCCGGTCATGCTGACAATGCTCATGACTTGTGCTCCCCAGATCCGGTGCGGACGATACCCCGCGCCCGCCTCCGGCGCAAAGAAATCAGTGCGAAGCCGCCTTTTCGTCGCGCTCGATCTTGCGCCATCGGCTGACGTTCTGCTGGTGTTCGGCAATGGTCGCGGCGAAGACGTGGCCGCCCGTACCATCCGCCACGAAATAGAGGTCTTTTGAATGCTCCGGGTGGAGCACGGCATAGAGCGATGCGGCGCCCGGGTTGCAGATCGGCCCCGGCGGCAGCCCGGTGATGATATAGGTGTTATAGGGCGTGGGCTTCTCGATCTCACTCTCGCGAATGCCGCGGCCCAGCGGAAGCCCATGCGTCAGTCCGTAGATGATGGTCGGATCGGACTGCAGCTTCATTCCCAGCTTGAGACGGTTCTCAAACACGGCGGCGATGTGCCCGCGCTCGGCGGGAATCGCGGTTTCCTTCTCCACGATGGAGGCGAGAATCACCGCGTCGAGCGGCATCCTGAGCGGCAGGCCCGGTTCGCGCCCGGCCCACAGCTTTACCAGCAGATCGTCCTCGGCCTTCATCATGTGCGCGAGCAGCTCGGCGCGCCTAGTACCGCGGGTGAAGAGATAAGTTTCCGGCAGCAGCGAACCTTCCAGCGGAACCGGCCCCGCATTGCCCGTAAGCACCGGATCGGCCTTCACCAGATTATAGGCCGTTTGGCTCGTCAGCCCTTCGGCAACGGTGAGTTTGTGTTCGATCGACTTGCCGGCAATCAGGATGGCAGCGACGTTGGCCATGCTGGCGCGCGAAGGAATGGCGTACTCACCGGCTTTCAGTCGGCCTGCAATCCCTCTGATCCGCACGCCCCAATTGAAGAGATCGGCATTTTCGACGACATGCGCTTCGGCGAGGCGATGCGCGATGGCCGCCACGCCCTCGCGCGGCGGAATCAGGACGACGGTTTGCCCGCTCTTGGCCGCAGCGGGTCCGGGCGCCACAAAGTTCACGCGCTCCCAGACGAACGCGCCGACGAGCGCCAGCGCGGCTACCAGAACCAGGAACAGCAACGCGCGGCGCATGAGCCTATCTCCGCAAAGGCCCCCGCGCCCGTTTCGCCGTCACGCCGCGGCCGTCAGGATCAGCGCTGCGTTGGTGCCGCCGAAGCCGAAAGAATTGGACATCGTGACCTTGATCTCGCGCTTTTTGGCGATGTTGATCACGAGATCGAGCTTGGGCTCGCAGTCGAGATTGTCCACGTTGATGGTCGGCGGCACGACGCCGTCGCGGATGGCGAGCAGGCAGAAGATCGCCTCCACCGCGCCGGCGGCACCCAGCATATGCCCGATAGAGGACTTGGTGGAAGACAGCGAAGTCCGCGCCACCGTGTTGCCCAGGAAGCGCTCGACCGCGGCCAGTTCGATACCGTCGGCCATCGTCGAGGTGCCGTGGGCGTTCACATAGTCGATGTCCGAGGCCTGCAAACCCGAACGCTTGAGCGCCATCTGCATCGCGCGGAAGCCGCCATCGCCGTCTTCGGCCGGTGCGGTGATATGATAGGCGTCGCCCGAAAGCCCGTAGCCCTTCACCTCGCCATAAATCTTGGCGCCGCGCGCCTTGGCGTGCTCGTACTCTTCGAGCATCAGTGCGCCCGCGCCCTCGCCCATCACGAAGCCGTCGCGATCCTTGTCGTACGGCCGCGATGCTTTTTCGGGCGTATCGTTATAGGCGGTGGAAAGCGCCTTGCAGGCGTTGAAGCCGGCGATACCGATCCGGCACACTGCCGACTCGGCGCCGCCGCACAGCATCACGTCGGCGTCGTCGTACATGATGAGCCGGGCCGCATCGCCGATGGCGTGGGCGCCGGTGGCGCACGCCGTCACCACCGCGTGGTTCGGCCCCTTGTAACCGAAGCGGATGGAGGCGTAGCCCGAGATGAGGTTGATAAGACGCCCCGGAATGAAGAAGGGGGAAACGCGGCGCGGGCCCTTTTCTGCCATCAGCAGCGCGGTTTCGGCGATGCCCTGAAGCCCGCCGATTCCGGAGCCCATGAGCACGCCGGTACGGCAGCGCTCGTCCTCGGTTTTGGGCTGCCATCCCGAGTCGGTCACCGCCTGCTGGCCGGCGGCCATGCCGTAGAGGATGAAATCATCCACCCGGCGCTGCTCCTTGGGATCGAGCCACTGATCGGGATTGAAGGTGCCGCCGGTCCCGTCGCCGCGCGGCACCTCGCAGGCGATGCGCGTTGCCAGATCGTCGGCATTGAATCTGGTGATCGGCCCCGCGCCGGATTTTCCGGCGACGAGGCGGCTCCAGGTTTCCTCCACGCCGCAAGCCAGCGGCGTGACCAAACCCACTCCGGTAACCACAACTCTGCGCATCGCTCAGCTCTCGCTTGAGAGGAGAGGCCTTAGGAAGCCTGCGCCTTGTCGATATACTTCACCGCATCGCCGACGGTGACGATGGACTCAGCCGCGTCGTCGGGGATTTCGATGCCGAATTCTTCTTCGAACGCCATCACCAGTTCGACGGTGTCCAGGCTGTCCGCGCCCAGATCCTCGATGAAGGAGGCAGTGTCCGTGACCTTGTCCGCATCGACGTTGAGATGCTCGATGACGATCTTCTTCACGCGCTCGGCAGTATCGCTCATTGCTTTCAGAACCTCTTGTTCGTTGTCGTCGCCGCGCATCTCAATGTTCCGGCCCGCGGCATGCCCCTGTCGCCGCGCGTGGCGTCGAAGGTGGTGCTTCCTAACACAACTCCCACGCTCCCGCCACACGCGGTTATCTTGTTGAAATTCCTGTCAGATCATCGCCATCCCGCCATTGACATGCAAGGTCTGGCCGGTGACGTAGGCCGCTTCCTCGCTGGCCAGATAGACCACAGCGGCGGCGATCTCCCCGGGGTTGCCCATCCGCCCGGCCGGGATGCGGCGGGCAATGGTTTCCTTCTGGGCATCGGTCAGGGCCTCGGTCATGGGGGTGGCCGTAAAGCCGGGGGCCACGCAGTTCACCGTGATGTTCCGGGTGGCCACTTCCTGGGCCAGCGCCTTGGACATGCCGGCGACGCCCGCCTTGGCAGCGCAGTAATTGCCCTGGCCGGGATTGCCAATGGTGCCTACCACCGAGGTAACGGAGATGATACGGCCCCAGCGCTTCTTCATCATGCCCTTGAGCACCGCGCGGGAGAGCCGGAAAGCAGCGGTGAGATCCACTTGGATCACCTGATCCCACTCCTCGTCCTTCATACGCATGAAGAGATTGTCGCGGGTGATGCCGGCATTGTTGACGAGGATGTCAACGGGCGCACCGGCGGCGGTCTCCGCGGCCTTGGGCAAGGCTTCCACCGAGGCGGGATCAGCGAGGTTGCACGGGGCGATGAAGGCCCGTTCGCCCAACTCTGCCTTCAAGGCTTCCAGCGCTTCGGCGCGTGTGCCGGAAAGAACGACGGTGGCACCCTGGGCGTGCAGCGCATTGGCTATGGCGCCACCGATGCCGCCGGAAGCACCTGTGATCAGAGCGGTCTTGCCCGTGAGATCGAACATCGGAATCTCCTTCAAAGCGTCTTGGCAAACGCTTCGATATCAGCCGGGCTATCGAGCGTGCAGGTTTGAAGTTCCTTGTCGATGCGCTTGACCATGCCGGTCAGCACCTTGCCGCCACCGAATTCCACCGTGGTCGTGACGCCGAGGCGGCGCAGGGCCAGCACGCTTTCGCGCCAGCGCACACGGCCCGTGACCTGCTCTACCAGCAGTCGGCGGATGGTTGCGGGCTCGCAGGCTTCGGCCGCCGTGACATTGGCCAGCACCGGCGCGGCCGGCGGGCGAATGGTCACTTGGGCCAGGGCCTCGGCCATGCGCTCGGCGGCGGGCTGCATCAGCGGGCAATGGAAGGGGGCGCTGACGGCCAGCGCCATCGCCCGCTTGGCGCCCTTGGCCTTGGCGATCTCGCCGGCCCGGGCCACCGCAGCCGCCGTGCCCGAAATCACCACCTGGCCGGGGGCGTTATCGTTGGCGACCACGCAGACCGGGTTCTTCTCGTCAGGTCCGGCCGCGGCCACAGCCTCGCGGGCGGCCTCCTCAGCCATCTCAATTTCGGCGCCCAAGAGCGCGCTCATGGCGCCCAGGCCCACCGGCACCGCGGCCTGCATGGCCTGGCCGCGAATCTTCAGGAGCCGGGCGGCATCGGCCAGGGTGAAGGCCCCGGCAGCAGCCAGCGCCGAATATTCGCCCAACGAATGGCCAGCCACGAGCCGGGCGTGCTTGGCGACGTCGAGCCCGCCTTCCTGCTCCAGCACCCGCACCACGGCCAGAGAGGCCGCCATGATGGCCGGCTGGGCGTTTTCGGTCAGTACGAGGTCCGATTCGGGGCCTTCCCACATCAGCCTGGAGAGCTTCTGCGAGAGCGCCTCGTCGATCTCCTCGAAGGTTTCGCGGGCAACAGCATAAGCCTCGGCCAGGGCCTTGCCCATGCCGACCGCCTGACTACCCTGCCCGGGGAAGATGAATGCTCTGGTCATGGGCCGGGCAGAAAGACCAAGGATGAGCCGGTGTCAAGCGCCGGGCCAGGGCCGCCCGCGACGCCCCGCCAGCTTCCCGACGCCGCCGATACGCGGTTAGATTTGCACACAGCTTTCGGTTGAGAGGGGCCGATATGGAAAATCAGCAATCACCCGCGCTGGAGTTGTGGCGCCTGCGCTGCCTGCGCGCCACGCGGATGCACTACGACTGCGTCTCGCATTACGACCGGCGCGAAAAACTGCTCACGATCGGCAATGTGGCAGCCTCGATCCTGGTGCTGGTGCTCAGCACCATCCACCTGATCTACGGGCTCGACAGCCTGCTGTTCAACTCGCTGATCGCGATTTCGAGCCCAACGATCGTGGTCACTTCGATCCTGCAATACGTGCTCGACTACAAATCGCTGGCCTTTGCCCACACCCATGCCGGCGCCGGTTATGCCCAACTCAACCGCAAGATCGAATCGCTGGCCGCCCGGCCGGTCACCCGCGAGGACACCGAGAAGGTGCGCCAGCGGCTGGACGCGCTGGGCCAGAATTCGCCAGTGCCGCTGCCGCGCATCCTCAACCAGCAGGCCGCACTGAACCAGGAAATCCGCGCCCGGGAACTGGCGCTGGGCGCGCGCTTCGCTGCCGGCAACGAAACCGGCGCCGATTAGGCCTTCAACTCCAGCCTGCGGCCCAGCACCACGACCATGACGGCGGCGACTGCCAGCATCGCGGCCAGCGCCGCCATACCGCCCGCATAACCGCCGGTCTGCGCCTTGAACCAGCCCAGCATGACCGGGCCGAAGAACCCGCCAAGATTACCGATGGAATTGATGATCCCGATCCCGGCCGCCGCTGCCGTGCCGCCCAGGAACGAAGACGGCAGCGACCAGAACACCGACAGCGCCGCATAGACCGTGGCCGCCGCCACCGTCAGCGTCACCAGGGACAGCAGACTGTTCCCCAGCCAGGCCGTGGCCAGGAAGCCTGCCGTGCCGATCAAGGCGGCGACGGCGATATGCCAGATTCGTTCGTTCCGCACATCGCTCGAATGGCCCCAGGCCACCATCACGATCATGCTGACAAGATAGGGCGCGGCCACCACGAACCCGGTTTCGACATCGCTGAAGCCCAACCCCTTGACGATCTGCGGCAGCCACAGCGTCACGCCGTAGAGCCCGATGACGATGCCGAAATCGGGCACGGCCAGAAGCCACACCCGCGGATCCCTCAGCATGGGCAAAAGATGCTGATGTGCCGCGACGGGCTCGGCCGCGAGCCGCCTGGCGATGAGCGCCTTCTCCTCCTCGTCCAGCCAGGCGGCCTTGGCAGGCTTGTCCGGCAGCAGCACCAGCACCGCGAAGGCCAGCAGACATGCCGGAATACCTTCCAGGACGAACAGCCACTGCCAGTTTGCTAATCCGCCGAACGATCCGAGGCTGAGGATGTACCCCGACACCGGCGCCCCGATCACGCTCGAGAGCGGCACCGCAGCCAGGAACATCGCGATGAAACGCGCCCGCATCGACGAGGGAAACCAGTAGGTGAGATAGAGCACCATGCCGGGAAAGAAGCCCGCTTCCGCCAACCCCAGAAGAAAGCGCATGACGTAGAAGCTGACGACGCCCTTGATGAATGCCGTGGCGGCGGAGATCAGCCCCCAGGTCAGCATGATGCGGAAAATCCAGAGCCGCGCGCCTACGCGCTCCAGGATCATGTTGGACGGCGCCTCGAACAGGAAATAGCCGAAGAAGAAAATGCCGGCACCGAAGCCGTAGACCTCGGGGCTGAACCCCAGATCGCGGTTCATGCTGAGCGCGGCAAAGCCCACGTTCACGCGGTCGAGGAAACTTGCGACGTAAAGCAGCCCCATGAACGGCACAAGCCGCCATGCGGCCTTGGCGAAGACCTTGCGTTCGAAATCCAAAGCGTGTTCCCCCATCCCGACGCGCATCTATGCACGGCAGGACGAGGAAGCAAACAGGCTTACGGCGTGACGATGGGAAAATTGAGCGACAAGGGCTCGATCATCTCCACCAGCGCGGCATAAAGCGCGACATCGCCTTTCGCCGTCACGTCGCCCGATTCGATGCGCGGGGCCAGCGGCAGGCCGAGGAACAGGCTCATCAGCAGGTCCGGCCGCTTCATGCCGAGGCTGAGGTCCGCCTTGGGATCGCTGACGCCCTCTTCATGCACCAGCACGCCGTTGCCGACGGTGAGCAGATGCCGCTCGCCACGATCGGCCAGTTCGATATTGATCTTGAACGATTGAGCTGCGGCCTTCTCGGGATTGACGCGTACGGCGGCGAAATCCAGCACCATCGCGGTGGTGGTCGCCGCCAGCACATCGGGATTGAAGCCACCGGGCGGCAGCTGAACCGGCCCGTCACGCAGTTCCTGCGCCCCGGTGAGATAGATGTTGCGCCAGGTGCCGGCCTCGGCTTCAAAACCCATCCTGGTATAGACGTCGGCCAGCAGGTTGCGCGCTGCCATGTTGTGCTCGTCGGCAAAGACCAGGTGGTTGAGCAGCGTTGCCGCCCAGCGCAGCTCGCCCGCCTTTACGGCGCTTTCGGCTTCGGCCATCACCTTGCCGGCGCCGCCCATGACGGCGACGTATTTCTTCGCCGCAGGCTCAGGCGGCAGCGGATTGAGGTTGGCCGGATTGGCGTCGTACCAGCCGAGATAACGCTGATAGATGGCCTTCGAATTGTGGCTCATGGTGCCGTAATAGCCGCGGTTGAACCATTGCTTCGCCAGCACCTGCGGCAGCTCCAATACCTCGGCGATCTCGGTGGAGGTGAGGCCCGAATTCATCAAACGCACCGTCTGATCGTGCAGGAATTTGTAGGCGTCGCGGTGGCTCGAAAGAAACGCCACGATCTCGCCCTGCCCGAAGCGCGGAATGCCGTGGGCGGCGAACATCACCTCGCTCTTGTCACCGAAGAGTCGGATGGACTCGGTGAGGTAATCGGCCCAGGCCTTGGCATCGCGCACCAGCGCGCCGCGCGCCGGCAGCAAATTGTGCATGGTGAGATTGGCGTTCTCCGCCATGAACACGGCACGCATGGAGGGCAGGTAGAAATTCATCTCCGCAGGTGCTTCGGTGCCGGGCGTGAGCTGGAACACCAGCGTCATATCGCCCACGGTGATCTCCTGTCCGGTATGCGTGATCAGATCGGTCGGCGCGATCAGCGAGATCGACCCCAGCGACGGGCAAGGCCCGAGGCCCGAGGTCATCTCGCCTTCGGCCGAGCGCGGCAGCGTGATGCCGAACTGGAAGCGCGCCCGCCGCATCATGGCCGGGCCCGCGATGATGTTCTCGGAAACGGCGTGCTCCAGAAACCCTTCCGGCGCGATCACCCTGACCTTGCCGGCCGCCACATCGGCCGCGTTCGTGATCCCGCCGACGCCGCCGTAATGATCGACATGGCTGTGCGAATAGATCACCGCCAGCACCGGCTTGCAGGCCACATGCTCGCGCACCAGATCGAGCGCGGCGCGGGCCACCTCCACGGTGGTCAGCGGATCGACCACGATCCAGCCCGCCCCCGCGTCGATAAAGGACACTGTCGAAACATCGAAGCCGCGCACCTGATAGATGCGCTCGGCCACCTTGAAGAGGCCATGCTTGGTCAGGATCTGCGCCTGCCGCCACAGGCTGGGGTTGGCGCTCTCCGGCGCCGCGCCCTTTTCGAGAAAGCCATAGGAGGAAAGATCGAAAGCCGTGCGGCCGTCCTCGCGCATGATCTTCGGATCCTTGCGCGTGGCGATGAAGCCACGGTTGGCGAAATCGAAATCCTTTCGGTCGTCCTCGGCCACCAGCCGGACGACATCGTCCATGTTGTTCATCGTGCTCCGTTCCCTGAACCTGACCCATCGAGACTAAGCGAGCCGCGCTTGCATGATTGCTACGATCGTTACAATCTTTGCGGATGATCGATAGCGGCCGTGCCGAAAAAATCCTCGCCCGCGACGGCTGGTTCGCGCGCCAGCCGGCGGCCCTGCGCCGGGCCCTTCTGGCACGCGCCCAGATCAGCCAAGTCGAAGCCGGACAATGGATTTACGGCACCGGCGACGCTCTGAACGGGCTCTATGGCGTCGTGGAAGGCTCGGCCCATCTGATGCTGGCGACCGGCGACGCCGAGGTGCTGATCGAGATCGTGCAGGCCGGCCAATTGTTCGGGCAGGCGGCGCGCTTCGGCGGCGGCCCGCGCCTCGTCACCGCCATCGCCGGCGAGCGTTCCGTCCTGCTGCATGTGCCCGATCATGCGCTGGCCGAAATCGCGCGCAGCGAAGCCGACGTTTGGCGCAGCTTCACCGAACTGCTCTACGGCCAGCTGGCCAACGCGCTGGCGCTCGCCGGGGCGATGATCCATCTGCCGCCGCCCGCCCGCGTGGCGGCGCGGCTGGTCATGCTGTCGGGCGCCGGGCCGCGCGTGCGCGTGACGCAATCCCAACTCGCCGAACTGACCGGCCTGTCGCGCAAGACCGTGAACGCGCACCTGCGCGCGCTGGAAGAGGACGGCATCGTTGCCCTCGCATACCGCGCCATCGTGGTGAAAGATCGCGTCCGGCTCAAAGCTCACGCCAACATCTAAACGGCGGGCGCGTGGACCGCGTTGCTCTTGGCCAGATAGGTATCGAACGCCGCGGCGACGAGACGGATCGCCGTGCGGGCGGACGCTGGAACCGAAAGCCGTCCGCCGTCACGCGCCACCAGTCCCTGTGCCGCCAGGGGTTCAAGGGCCTTCAGTTCGTCTGCGAAATCCCGCGCGCCCTTGCCGAACGGCGCGGCGATCGCATCGAGGTTCACTTCGAGGTCGCACATCAGCCGCTCGATGATGGTGCGGCGCAGGCGGTCGTCATCGCTGAGGGCAATGCCGCGCGCCACCGGCAGCCGGCCTTCGCCGAGTGCCTTTCGCCATTCCGGCACCTCCGTCAGGTTCTGCACATAGCCTTGCGGCAGCGCGCTGATGGAGGAAGCGCCCAGTCCGATCAGCGCGGGCGCGCTGTCAGTGGTGTAACCCTGGAAGTTGCGCGCCAGCCGTCCCTCGCGCTGTGCCACGGCGAGCGTGTCGTCCGGCCGCGCAAAATGGTCGAGGCCGATGGCGGTATAGCCGCTGGATCCCAGTATCTCATGCGCCAGTTCGCACTGTGCCAGCCGCTCCTCGGCATTGGGCAGCGACTCCGTCGGGATCAGGTTCTGGTGTTTCTTGAAATGCGGCACATGGGCGTAGCCGAACACGGCAAAGCGGTTCGGCTCCAGGCTCATGGCCAGTTCGATGGTGCGGGCGATCCGCGCTTCGGTCTGATAGGGCAATCCGTAGATGAGATCGATGTTGAGCGCCTCGATACCGGCCGCGCGCAGGCGCTTGACTGCGCTATCCGTCACCTCGAAAGGCTGGATGCGGTTGATGGCCTTCTGCACCTGCTCGTCGCAATCCTGCACGCCGATGCTGGCGCGGTTGACGCCCGCTTCGGCCAGCGCCGCGATCATCTCGTCGGCGAGGCCGCGCGGGTCGATCTCGATGGCGAACTCGGCATCGGATGCAAAGGTGAAACGCGAGCGCAACCGCGCCGCCAGCTTCTTCACATCGTCCGGCGTCAGCATGGTGGGCGAGCCGCCGCCCCAATGCACATGGCTGACGGGATGGCCGGGGCCGACGATCTCCGCCACCAGGTCAATCTCTTTGGCGAGATAGCCCAGATAGCTGGTGAGCGGCGAATAGGTGTTCACGATCTTGGTGTGACAGCCGCAAAACCAGCACAGCGTGTCGCAGAACGGCACATGCAGATAGAGCGACAGTGGAATGCCTTCGGGCAGGTGTGCCAGCCACTCGCCGAACGCCTCGCCCGTCACGCCCGGATGGAAGTGCGGCGCAGTGGGATAGGAGGTGTAGCGCGGCACGCGCGCTTCCAGCAGGTCGGTACGCTTCAGCAGAGGCTGGGTCATGGTTCCGGTCATAACAGTGGTCACGATTTTCCGATAGAGGTGGTGGGCTTCTGCGTCTTTGATATCGCGCAATGATAGCGCGGCGCATGTGCGCGCCTACGCAGAAAAATCTGCGCGGAAAGTGGTCCTAAACCCACGTAAATAAGGATTTCTGCGTAAGGGCGCGGCGCGAAGTTTTCTTGACGGAAAGCGCGTGCGGGAGGATAGTTTGTTTGTCCAGCCGCTCCCGAAGGGGATCCTTCCAGACCGGCCACGGACAATAAGACGGGCCCGACCCATCGGGCCGGTCGGCCCAAAGATGCAGATCACGCCTGCGTGGCGGCTGCCAGGGCCGTAAAAAGCACAAGGGCGCTGCCTTCCGCGACAGCGCCCTTTGTCTGGTCAGGTGTCTGGTCAGGGCTCATCCTCCCCCAGTATCTGCATCCGGTAAGCTCGCAGCAGGGCCTGCCACCATTCGCCGTGGCGCTGAAGAAAGATAGCGTCTGGAAACCTGTGACGGGCGACGTGGTCCTGCGGGATGCTCTCCCAGCTACGATGCTCGACGGTCACGCGCGTCTCCGTCCCTACCGGCTCAAAGCGCACCTCGACATCAGTCTTCTGGCCGGGGGCAAAGCTGGCCTGCCGCCAGGTGAAGGCGAGGCGCACGCCCGGCTCCCACGCGGTGATCCGCCCGATCTCGAACACCTGTCCATCCGGGAAAGTTTCAAGGAAAGCGCCGCCGAGCCTGGCCTCGAATGCCAGCACGCCCGGCGCGCGCGACGTGAACTGGAAGAGGATATTGGGCTGCCACCACCGGCCGATCTCTTCCGTGAAGACAGCGAATGCCCGCTCTGCAGTGCCAGCCACGCGCAACGAAACCAGGACGCTGGAGGTCATGCCTGACGCTCCAGATGCGCCTTGAAGGCGCCGAGCTGATTGCTCCACAGTTGTTCGGTGACGGCGAGCCAGTCCTTGAGTTCAGCCATCGCGCCGGATTTGAGGCTGTAGACGCGCACCCGCGCATCGAATGCGGGGTGGGCTTCCTCGATCAGGCCGCCGGCCTTCAGCGTGCGCAGATGGCGGCTCAGCGCCGAGGGGTTGAGCCGCAGCGCGCGGGACAGTTCGCCCGCGCGCCGGGGCTGCTCGCGCAGCAGTTCGACGATGCGGCGCCGATGCGGATCGGCGAGCGCGGCCAGCGTACGATCGAGGCCCGCGCTCACACCCAGCCTTCGATCTTGAGCCCGCTCACCTTCTCGGCCTCTTCACGCGTGACGGCGCGTACCGTCTGCCCGAAGGTCCAGACATGGCCTTCGGGATCGCGCGCGCGGTAGGTGCGGTCGCCGTAGAACTGGTCCTCTGGCTCCTGCATAATCTCCGCGCCCGCCTCGCGCGCCCGCGCACAATGGCCGTCGATCCCGCCCTTCAGCTGTATATGGACCGTCTGCGTGCACTTCCCGCCGATGGAACGCGGGCTGGCGATTGCCTCCGACCATGGCGAGCCGACATAGATGAGACCATCTCCGAAGCGCATCTCGGAATGGGCCAGCTTGCCGTCCTGGTCGGTGATGACCATGACGCGCTCGAAGCCGAAGGCTTTTTCCAGCCAGTCGAGAGCGGCGAGCGGATCCTGGTAGTAAATGCCGGTTGTCAACACGGGGCGCTGTGTCTGGTCGGGCATGGTCGGTGCTCCTCCTTGGGTCGAATTTATTTTCCTATATAGTGAAATATTGAGTCAAGAAGAAAATTACTTCCGACTTGCCGCCTGCTGCCCCTTCAGCTATATCGCCCGCCTTCGAGCGACTGCGGTCGCGGGGAGCCCTAGGGTCGTCGGACCAGGGGTCATGCCGGATGGTCCGGCGTCCTTCGCGAGCCAATGCGGATAAAGGGCGTCACCCGGCCCGCCGCACCGCAGCCGGAACAAGGGAAGCGTTCATGGCTCTCTACGAGCATCTCCTGATCGCGCGCCAGGATATCAGCGCGCAGGCGGTCGACGCCCTCGCCACCCACCTCAAGACCATCGTCGAAAGCGAAGGCGGCAAGGTCGAGAAGCAGGAATACTGGGGCCTCAGGGGCCTGGCCTACCGCATCAAGAAGAACCGCAAGGGGCATTACGTGCTCCTCAACATCAACGCGCCCGCCAAGGCCGTGTTCGAGCTGGAACGCCAGCTCAAGATCAACGAAGACGTGCTGCGCTACATCACCGTGAAGGTGGAGCAGTTCGAGCAGTCCGCCACCAAGGTCCGCCGCGAGCGCGACAATGATCGCGCCGAACGCCG
Source organism: Alphaproteobacteria bacterium (assembly GCA_018971835.1). Taxonomy (GTDB): domain Bacteria; phylum Pseudomonadota; class Alphaproteobacteria; order Micropepsales; family Micropepsaceae; genus Rhizomicrobium. The sequence continues at coordinate 17,654 of JAGWZW010000023.1, read as the reverse complement.
CGCCGAAGGCGCCAATGAGGAGGCCGCCCAATGAGCCACGCCGGTGCCCGCCGTCCGTTCTTCCGCCGCAAGAAGACCTGCCCCTTCTCCGGCGCCAATGCCCCGCGCATCGACTACAAGGACGTGAAGCTGCTGCAGCGCTTCATCTCCGAGCGCGGCAAGATCGTGCCCAGCCGCATCACCGCGGTATCCACCAAGAAGCAGCGCCTGCTGGCCAATGCCATCAAGCGCGCGCGCTTCATGGCGCTGCTGCCTTACGTCGTGAAGTAGGAGAGCGACGATGCAAGTAATCCTGCTCGAACGCGTCGAAAAGCTCGGCCAGATGGGCGACGAGGTGAAGGTGAAGCCCGGCTTCGCCCGCAACTACCTGCTGCCCAAGAAGAAGGCCCTGCGCGCCACCGACGCCAACCGCAAATATTTCGAAACCCAGAAGGCCCAACTCGAAGCCCGCAACCTGGAGCGCAAGGCCGAGGCCCAGGCCGTGGCCGGAAAGCTCGCGGGCAAGGCCTTCATGCTGATCCGCCAAGCCGGCGACCGTGGCCAGCTTTATGGCTCGGTTTCCCCGCGCGACATCGCCGATGTCATCTGCGCCGGCGGTTTCACCATCCATCGCACCCAGGTGCCGCTGGACAAGGCGATCAAGACCATCGGCCTGTTCCCGGTGGACGTGGTGCTGCACCCGGAAGTCCGCGTGGCGGTGACGGTCAACGTCGCCCGCACCGAGGACGAGGCCGAGCGCCAGGCCCGCGGCGAGGACGTGCTGGCCGAGAAGACCGAGGAAGCCGAAGCCAAGGCTGCCGCCGAGGAAATGTTCGAGGAAGGTGTCGCCCCCGAAGAGGGCGAAGCCGAGGCCGAGGCCTGAACCTCGCCTTCCCGTTACGAAATGCCGAACGGCCGGGGCGCAAGCTCCGGCCGTTTTGCTTGGCATTTAGCCGGCTTCGGGCAGCAAGGAATATGCGCGGGCGCCCGAGTTGGTGCGACGGCCGCCCGGCACAAACGCCGCAACCCGGCAGGCCCCCAGTCGCGTAAAGTCTTCTCGGAAATCAGTACGCCGGATTAGGGCATACGGCACCAGGAGGTCCGCGATGGATACGATCAATGTCGGCATCATCGGGTGCGGCAGAATTTCCGATCTGCACCACGCCGGATACGTCGGGTGCGAAACGGCCCGGATTCACGCAGTTTGCGACACGAACCGGACGCTGGCGGAGCAGAAACAAAAAGCTTGGGGCGCTTCCAAATACTACACGGACTATCGGGATCTGCTGGCGGATCGCGATGTGGACGCCGTGGAGATATTGTCTCCCCAACCCCTTCACGAAGTGATGGTCATCGCTGCGGCCAAGGCGGGAAAGCATGTTGCCCTTCAAAAGCCGATGACCGTCAGCCTGACTAGCGCCGAGCGGATACTGGCCGCCGTCAAAGCGCAAAAAATCCTGTTCCAAGTCTCGGACAACTATCTCTTTTACCCGCCGATTGTCCTCGCAAAAAAACTGATCGCGGAAGGCGCCATCGGCATGCCCACCAACCTGCGCATCAAGATGATCAGCGGAGGCCGTGGCGGCTGGGAAGTCCCCGCCTCCGCCTGGGCGTGGCGGGCTGCGGAAAACGCCCAGGGCCGGGGGTTTCAAACCTTCGATCACGGCCACCATTTGTGGGCCGTGGCCTGGTACCTGCTTGGCCGGGTGGAGCGGGTCAGCAGCTGGATCGACACCCTTGACGGGATCATCGACAGCCCAGCGGTGGTCATGTGGAAATACCGGGACGGCGTGAAGTACGGCACCTGCGAATATGCTCATGCCCCGGAGCTGCAGATTCCTTCGAAGTATTATGCCAACGACGAATGGTTCGAAATCACCGGCACCAAGGGAATCCTCTGCATCCCGCGTTGCACCGGGAACATCAACCCCGGCCCGGGCTTAAGGCTGTTTGACGCAAATGGATGGAAAGATTTCGATGACGTCAAAACCGACTGGAAGGAGGGATTTATCGGCGCCACGCGGAACTTCATCGCCGCCATCCAGGGGAACGCCGCCCCTTTGTTGTGCGGAGAAGACGCCCGGGAGATTCTGAAGCTCGATCTTGCGATCAGCCTGTCGGCCAAGATTCGAAGAGAAGTCAACCTCGACGAATTGGATGCGAAGGAATCCAGCGAAGAGCGTACGCGGGTGCAGTTGGAACCGGCACAGCCAAAGCGACAGGATGCCCCCACTCCCGGCACCGGCGAGGCGTCGGCCCGCGACACGAGCCGGGATGCCATCGATGTGCTGACTGCCGGCCTCGCCGGCCGGGTAGACGCCGAAAAATCGCGTGGCTGGACTTCTACCGTCAAGCTGTTCGTCAAGGGCGATGAAGCCGGTGTGTTCTCTTATGAACTCCGATTTGAAACCGGAACGCTCACCGTCGCAAATGCGTCTTCCGACCAGCCGGCGCAACTGACCATCAAGGTCTTGGCGGCGGCTTGGGTAGACATTTTGCGGGGCGCCAAAACGATCGAAGATTGCTTTATTAGCGGCGCGCTGGAGTTGGACGGCGCGATCGAGGAAGCCTTGAAGCTGAGAGACGTCCTGGGGTTGTGATCCGGGCCGTTCCCCGGCCGTTTTGGTTTTATCGCGCCTCTATTTCGCAGCCGCAGCATGGGCTATAGTCGCCTCGCGTCGAGGAAGCGCCAAGGAGCCCCCATGTCGGTCCAAGTCCAGACCAAGCGCGTCACCGTGCCGGAGATCCGCGCCCGCAAGGGCCGCGAGCCCGTGGTGTGCCTGACCTGCTACCACGCCCACACCGCCCGCCTGCTCGACAGCAACGTCGACCTGATGCTGGTGGGCGACAGCCTGGGCAACGTCATGCACGGGCTGGAAAGCCCCATCCCCGTCACCCTGGACATGATGATCGTGGCGGGCAAGGCGGTGATGCGCGGCTCGCATCACGCCCTGGTGGTGGTGGACATGCCCTTCGGCACCTATGAAGAATCGCCCCAGATCGCCTTCCGCAACGCCGTGCAGGTGATGAAGGAAACCGGCTGCCAGGCCGTGAAGCTGGAAGGGGGCACCCGCATCGCCGAGACGGTGCATTATCTTTCCGAACGGGGCATCCCGGTGATGAGCCATATCGGCCTGACGCCGCAGATGTTCAACGTCATGGGCGGGTTCAAGACGCAGGGCCGCATAGAGGCCGAATGGCCGGCGATCGAGGCGGACGCCAAGGCCGTGGCCGAGGCCGGGGCCTTCTCGGTGGTGCTGGAAGGCATGGCCGAGGCGCTGGCCACCAAGATCACCCGCCAGATCGCCATCCCCACCATCGGCATCGGCGCCTCCGCCGAATGCGACGGCCAGATCCTGGTGATGGAGGACATGCTGGGCCTCAATCCCAACCCGCCCAAATTCGTCCGCCAGTACGCCAATCTGGGCCCGGACATCGAAAAGGCGGTCAAGGCCTATGCCGCGGACGTGCGGGCGCGGGCCTTCCCGGGCAAAGAGAACGTCTACACCATGAAGAAGACCGGCTGAGGCGCATTAAAAAGCCGAAATCCTCCCCCCGAGTTGCCAGTTCGGCTCCGAGCCGCTAATCATCCTTCGCCGTCAAGGCGTTGGCCGGCCGTTGCGCCATTCATCCGAGAGGAACATTCCCGTGTCCGACATCTTCCGCGAAGTCGAGGAGGAAGTTCGCCGCGAGGAGTTGGCCAAGCTCTGGAAAAAATACGGGGACTTCGTCATCGCCGCGGTGGCGCTGCTGATCCTGGGTGTCGCGGGCTACCAGATCTGGCGCCATTACGACAAAACCGCGCGCGAGCGCGCCTCGGCGGAATACGCCGCCGCAGAGGCGCTGCTGCTGTCCAACCATGCCGATCAGGCGGCCGTTGCCTATGCCAGCCTCGCCAAAAGCGCGCCGTCGGGCTACGCGCTGATCTCGCGGCTGGAGAATGCCGACGCACTGGAGGCCAGCGGCAAGACGGATGCGGCGATTGCGATCTACAAGGCGATCGCGTCGGACAACGATCCGATCCTGTCGTCGGTTGCCCGCCTGCGGATGGGCTGGGCGTTGGTCGAAAGCAAATCGCGCCTGGAAATGGAAACGCTGCTGGCGCCGCTCACCGATCCCACCAGCCCCTGGCGTTTCATGGCGCGCGAAGTGCTGGCCTATTCGGACTACCGGAACGGCGATACCAAGGCTGCGACGCGGGAGTTTCAGACGCTGGCTGCCGAGGTAGAGGCGCCCATCGGCGTGCGCCAACGCGCCAACGCGATGGCGACGTTCCTGAAAGCGGGCGGCGACGTGGATTACGGCACCATTCCGCCGCCCCCCCAAGCGGCCGCGGCGCCCGCCGCCGCTGCCCCGGCAAAACCGGCGGCCAAGCCTTCCAAGGCGCCGCAGAAGAAGAAAAAAGGTCATAAGAAGAAATGACGCGCAAATCCTTGCGTCTGGGCCTCACGCTCTGCCTGGGCCTGGCTTTCGGCAGCACGCTGGCCGGCTGCAGCACATTTGACAGCCTCGGCATCTCGCACTGGTTCGACTCCGGCTCGAAGAAATCCAATCTCAAGGGCGAACGCATCCCGGTGCTGACGCTGGACGATTCGCTCCGGCCAGACGCCTCGCTGGCGAAGGCGCCGGTGCTGCTGCCGCGGCCCTATCTCAACCCGGACTGGCCCGAGCCGGGCGGCTACGCCACCAATGCCATGTACCATCTCCAGGCCAATGGCCCGCTCAACCAGATCTGGGAGCAGGACGCGGGCAAAGGCTCGGATTCGGATTCGCACCTGACGGCGCCGCCGATCATCGCGGGCGGGCGGGTGTTCGTGCTCGATTCCGAGGCGCATGTCTTCGCGTTCAATGCCAACACCGGCGATCCTGCATGGGACAAGGAACTGACGCCCGAGGGCCATCGCAGCATCTTCAACATGCTCAGCTTCGGCCTGATCGGCGAAAACACCGAGATCGATCCGACCAAGGGCTATGGCGGCGGCATCGCCTATGACGACGGCAAGATCTTCGTCTCCACCGGCTTTGGCACGGTGACCGCGCTCAGCGCGGCCGACGGCCGGCAGTTGTGGCAAAGCAAGCTCGGCGTTCCGATCGTCAATGCGCCTGTGGCCAATGGCGGGCGCGTCTTCGTCTCGACCGAAGACAACCATTTCTATGCCCTGGCCGAAGCCGACGGCCGCACGCTGTGGGACCATCAGGGCATCAGCGAATCGGCCTCGATTCTGGAAAGCACCAGCGCCGCCGTGGCGGGCGAGTTCGTGATCGTGCCCTATTCGTCCGGCGAGCTTTACGCCATCCGCGTGGAGAACGGCCGCGTCGCCTGGAGCGATACGCTGACGCGCTCTGGCGGCATCACCGCGCTTTCCGAACTGGACGACATTGCCGGCCGCCCGGTGGTGGATCGCGACATGGTCTTCGCCATCAGCCATTCTGGCGTCATGGTGGCCATCAACATCAACACCGGCGACCGGGTATGGACGCGCGACATCGGCGGCATCCAGACTCCCTGGGCGGCGGGCGATTTCGTCTACGTGCTGACCACGGACCAGCAACTGCTCTGCCTGCAGCGGAAGGACGGCCTGGTCAAATGGGTCGAGCAGCTGCCGCGCTGGGAAGACATGGAGGACAAGGAAGACCCCATCACCTGGGCGGGGCCGGTGCTGGTGTCCAACCGGCTGATCCTGGTGTCCTCTGGCGGGCATGCGATTTCGGTGTCGCCCTACACCGGCCGGATCATGGGCCGCGTGGACATTCCGGAGGGCACCACCATTGCACCGGCGGTGGCGAACGGCACGCTTTATATCTATGACAGCGACGCCGAACTGGTGGCGCTGCGGTAAAGTCGGCCAATAGCGCGTCGTGAGTAGCCAATGGGGGATTCGCCTTTCCCCGCGCTATTCGCTATTCGCTACTTGCCATTCGCTACTGTAAGGCCATGTCCCTCACTGTCGCCATCATCGGCCGCCCCAATGTCGGCAAGTCGACGCTGTTCAACCGGTTGGCCGGGCGGCGGCTGGCGATCGTCCACGACACGCCTGGCGTCACCCGCGACCGCCAGGAGGCAGAGGCGCGCCTTGGCCCGGTTTCCTTCCGCCTGATCGATACCGCCGGCTTCGAAAGCGGCCCCGAAGGCAGCCTGACGCAGCGCATGACCGAGCAGACCAAACTCGCCATCGCCGAGGCCAGCGTCTGCCTCTTTGTGGTGGATGGGCGCGAAGGGGTGACCGCGGGCGACGAGATCATCGCCGAATCGCTGCGCCGTTCGGCCAAGCCAGTGATTCTGGTGGCCAACAAATGCGAAAGCCGCGCCTCTGATGCGGGGCTGGCGGAAACTTATGCCCTCGGCTTCGGCGAGCCGGTGGCCATCTCGGCCGAGCACGGCGTGGGAATGGCCGATCTGCTCGCCGTACTGACCCCCTTCGCTGCAGAAGCCGAAGAAAAAGCGGACGAGGAAGAGGAAGCGCCGGGGAACCGCCCGCTCAAGCTCGCCATCGTGGGCCGGCCCAACGTCGGCAAGTCCAGCCTGTTCAACCGGCTGCTGGGCGAGGACCGCGCCCTCACCGGGCCCGAGGCGGGCATCACGCGCGATGCCATCACCGCACCGTTCGAGATCGCCGGGCGCGCCGTCCTCATCCACGACACTGCCGGGATGCGCAAGAAGGCGCGCGTGGCGGGCAAGACGCTGGAGGAAATGTCGGTCGGTTCCACGCTGGCGGCGGTGCGCTTCGCCGAATGCGTGATCGTGATGATCGACGCCACGGCGCCCTTTGAGAAGCAGGATCTCACCATCGCCGACCTGATCGCGCGCGAAGGCCGCGCCATTGTCTTTGCCATCAACAAATGGGATCTCGTTCCGGACAAGTCCGGCGCGATCAAGCGCCTGCGCGAAATGCTCGACCGCTCGCTGCCGCAGGTGGCCGGCGCCCCGCTGGTGGCCGTCTCCGCGCTCACCGGCGAGGGACTGGAGCGGCTCAAGAAAGCCGTGATCGAAGCCGACGCCGCCTGGAACAGCCGCGTGCCCACGGCGCAGTTGAACCGCTTCCTCGCCGAGGCGCTGGAACGCCATCCCCCGCCCGCGGTGCATGGCCGGCGCGTGCGCATCCGCTACATGACCCAGACCAAGGCCCGCCCACCCAGCTTCGCGCTGTTCGGCAACCAGCTCGATGCCCTGCCCGAAGCCTATACGCGCTATCTGGCGAACGGCCTGCGCGAGGCCTTCGGGCTCAAGGGCGTGCCCATCCGCTTCCTGCTGCGGACCTCAAAAAATCCGTATGCGGAAGAATGACGGCTTTATAGATTCCGGAAATTGACCCGCTCGCCGTTCGCCGTGCAGGCGGGCGAAAGCAGATCGAGGATCGCCGGTACCACCGCCTCCGGCGGCTGAAGCGTCATGGGGTCTTCGCCGGGAAACGCCTTGGCGCGCATCGCCGTGCGCAAGGGGCCGGGATTGAAGAGATTGACCTTGACGTTCGTGGTGGCGCATTCGGCGGCATAGGTGAGCGCCAGCGACTCCAGCGCCGCCTTGCTCGCCGCGTAAATGCCCCAGAACGGCGTGTGCTTCTGCGCCGCGCCGGACGTGACGAACACCACGCGCCCGGCGCCAGACTGGCGCAGCAAGGGATCGAGGGAGCGGATCAGCCGCCAGTTGGCGCCGACGTTCACCGCCATCGTCTGCTCGAACGCCTTGGGTTCGAGATGGGAGAGCGGCGTCAGCACACCCAGCATCCCGGCATTGCCGAGAAAGCCGTCTAGCCGGCCCCAGCGCTCGAAGATCGAGCCGCCCAGCCGGTCCAGCGCCGGCATGTCCTTGAGGTCGAGCGGCACCAGCGTCGCCGTGCCGCCAAGGCTACGGATTTCGTCGTCCAGTTCCTCCAGCGCACCTTGCGTGCGCGCCACCGCGATGACGTGCGCGCCCGCTTTCGCCAGCGCAAGCGCGCAAACCCGGCCGATCCCGCGCGAGGCACCGGTGACGAGGACGATACGATCGGCCAAGGAACCAGACATCAGCGTTTATGCCACTTCCGCCAGCAACGAAAGCTGCTTGTCCCTGGCGCCGCCGTTCACGTCGGCCAGCGCAATGGGATAGGCGCCGGAGAAGCAGGCATCGCAGTATTGCGGCGATTGCGCATCGCGCTCCGGCTTGCCCATCGCGCGATAAAGCCCGTCCATCGAGATGAAGGCCAGCGTATCGGCCTGGATGTAGCGGCGCATCGCGTCGATATCCATCCGGTGCGCCAGCAGTTCCTCCGTGTTGGGCGTATCCACACCGTAGAAGCAGGAATGCGTGGTGGGCGGGCTGGCGATGCGGAAATGCACTTCGGCGGCGCCGGCATCGCGCACCATCTCCACGATCTTCTTGGAGGTGGTGCCGCGCACGATGGAATCGTCCACCAGCACCACGCGCTTGCCCTTGAGCATGGCGCGGTTGGGGTTGTGCTTGAGGCGCACGCCGAGATGGCGGATACGGTCCGACGGCTCAATAAAGGTGCGGCCGACATAATGGTTGCGGATGATGCCCAGTTCGAACGGAATGCCCGAAGCGTGGGCATAGCCGAGCGCCGCGGGCACGCCCGAATCCGGCACCGGGATCACGATATCGGCTGCCACCGGCGCCTCGCGCGCCAGCACCTCGCCGATAGCCTTGCGCGCGTCGTAGACATTGATGCCCTCGACGTTCGAATCCGGCCGCGCGAAATAGATGTACTCGAAGACGCAGAACCGCTCCGGCTGCGGCGTGAAGGGGAAATAGCTTTCCACGCCCTCCGTCGTCACCACCACCATCTCGCCCGGCTTCACATCGCGCACGAAACGGGCGCCGATGATGTCGAGGGCGCAGCTCTCGGAGGCGAGGATCGGCGCGCCGTCGAGGTCGCCCAGCACCAGCGGGCGCACGCCGAACGGATCGCGCGCCCCGATCAGCTTCTTGGAGGTCAGCGCCACCAGCGAATAGGCGCCCTCCACCTGCTTCAGGGCATCGACCAGCCGATCGACGATGCGGCTGTAGCTGCTGCGCGCGACGAGATGGATGATCGTCTCGGTATCGGAAGTGGACTGAAAGATCGCCCCCTCCTGAACCAGGCGCGTGCGCAGGATGCGGGCATTGGTGAGATTACCGTTATGCGCGATGGCGATACCGCCCCCGGCCAGATCTGCAAACATCGGCTGGATATTGCGGGACGACGAACCGCCAGTGGTGGAATAGCGGTTGTGGCCGAGGGCATAGGCCCCCTTCAGCTTCTGCGCCGCGGCGCTGTTGCGGCCGAAGATATCGCCCACCAAACCGGCATGGCGCTCAGCGATGAACTGGACGCCGTCATAGGTGACGATACCGGCGGCCTCCTGGCCGCGGTGCTGTAGCGCATGCAGACCGAGCACCGTCAGCGTGCCCGCGTCAGGGTGCCCGAATATGCCGAACACGCCGCATTCCTCATGCAGGGCGTCGTCGGCGAATAGGTCTTCGGCTTCAGTCTGAAGGCCGGTCATGGCTTGTGCCCACCGTCTCTTCCGGTCGTTTTGATGAGCCTGTCTAGCGCGCGGCGGTCACTGACGCCATAGGTCTTTTCCGGCCGTTTGGTCGGCTGCGCGGTTTGGGCGCGCCCCTCCGCCCGGCGGGGCTCAGGCCGGATGAGTTGACGCCCACCGATGCCCTGATCCGGCACCAGCGTTGCCAGCACGTCTCCGGTCTTCTGGATCAAGGGATAGAGCCGCGCCTGGGAAATCCACGACGGCTGGCGGGGTACCGGCACGAAGATGGAAAACACCAGATAAACGACGCCGATAATGACGAGCCCGCGCACGACCCCGAACGCGAAGCCGAGCGAACGGTCGAGCGTATGCACCGGCGAGCGCCGCACATTTTCGGAAAAGCGGTAGGAAATGAAACCGAGCGGAATCACCACCACCAGGAAGGCGCTGGCATAGCCCAGCAGCATCGCCACCCAGGGCGATACCGCACCGCTCAGCATGTGCCCGAGGGGAGGACCGAAATAAAGCGCCGAAAATGCAGCCGCGGCCCAGGCCAATATCGACAGTGTCTCCTGCACGAAGCCGCGATAGGCCGCAAAGACCGCCGAGACCAGAATCACGGCGACGACCAGCAGGTCCACAAATTGAAAACTCAACGCAGCCATTGATTCGAGTTTACCACACTCGGCCTCAGCCACCGTCACCGGCAAAATCTGCCAGCGCCGCCACGTCGGCGATTTCCCGCAAGGCGAGGCCTGGACTTGTCATCCTGGTCCCAAGCGGAACCACCGCCGTTTTGAAGCCCAGCTTTACGGCTTCCTTGAGGCGAAGTTCGGCCTGCGGCGCCGGGCGCACATCGCCCGACAGGCTGATTTCGCCGAAAAACACGCAATCCGGCGGCAGCGCCCGCCCGGAAAATGAGGACACCAGCGCCGCCGCCGCCGCCAGATCCGCCGCCGGTTCGCCGATTTTGAGGCCGCCGGCCACGTTGAGGTAAACATCGTGCGCCGTGATGCCAAGCCCGGCGCGGGCGTCCAGCACCGCCAGGATCATGGCGAGGCGGCCCGAATCCCAGCCCACCACCGCGCGCCGCGGCGTGCCGTAGCCCGGCGGCGCCACCAGCGCCTGTATCTCGACCAGCAAAGGCCGCGTGCCTTCCAGCCCGGCAAAAACGGCTGCGCCCGGCGCCCGGCCGGAACGATCACCAAGGAACAGTTCGGACGGGTTGGCCACTTCGGCCAGGCCTTGCCCCGTCATCTCGAAGACGCCGATCTCGTCGGTGGGGCCGAAGCGGTTCTTGACCGCGCGCAGCACGCGGAAATGATGGCCGCGCTCGCCCTCGAAATAGAGCACGGCATCGACCAGATGCTCGACCTGCTTGGGGCCTGCGATCTGCCCTTCCTTGGTGACATGGCCGATCAGCAGCAGCGCCGCGCCGCTGGCCTTGGCGTAGCGCACCAGATCGAAGCTCGCCGTGCGCACCTGGGCGATGGTGCCGGGCGCGGCATCGAGCGCGCCGGTCCAGATGGTCTGGATCGAATCGATGGCCACGATGCCGGGCGGCGGCCCGGCCTCCAGCGTGGAAAGAATAGCCTCCACGCAGGTGGCGGCGCCGAGGGCCACCGGCGCCTCGCTAAGGCCCATGCGCGCGGCGCGCAGGCGCACCTGCGCCATGGCCTCTTCGCCGGAAATGTAAACCGCGCGCCCCCCGGCCTTGGCGTATTCCGCCAGCGCCTGCAGAATCAGCGTGGACTTGCCCACGCCCGGATCGCCGCCCACCAGCAGCGCCGAGCCCGCCACCAGCCCGCCGCCAGTGACGCGGTCGAACTCGCCAATGCCGGTGACGCGGCGCGGCGGCGCTTCGTCCTGCGTCTTCAGGTCTTCGAGCCTGAAGGGCCGGCCCTTGCCACGCTTGCCCGCGTTGGTTCCGAGCGGCGGCGGTGGACCTTCCTCGACGATGGTGTTCCAGCCGCCGCAAGCCTCGCACTTGCCGGACCATTTGGCGGTCACCGCACCACAGGACTGGCAGACGAAAGTGGAAGATTTGGCCATGAGTCGCTTATAGCATGGCGGTCAAGTCGCCGCCGCCGCTCTCACGCGCGCGGCCGGGAAAGCTGAAAGGCCAGATGTGCCTTTACGGTTGGCCATTCGGCAGCCGTGACGCTGTAGACCGCCGTATCGCGCAGCGTGCCGTTGGGCATGATCGTATGGCTGCGCAGGATACCGTCGAGCCTGGCGCCCAGCCTTTCAATGGCCGCACGGCTCTGCCGGTTCAGGACATGGGTGCGGAATTCGACCGCGATGCAACAGAGCTTCTCGAAGGCATGCTCGAGCAGCATCCGTTTGCATTCGGTGTTGAGCGGTGTGCGCTGGACCGAGGCGGCATACCAGGTGCTGCCGATCTCCACCCGGCGATTGGTGGCATCAACATTCATATAGGTCGTCATGCCCACAGGCGTTCCGGTGGCATTGAGTACCGTGAAGGGCAGCATCCTGCCGTCGGTCTGAAGCTTGAGGCGGCGTGCTATCTCCTCCTGCATCCGCTCCGGCGCGGGCACCGTCGTGTACCAGAGCTTCCACAACTCGCCATCCTTCACTGCTTCGACAAGCGGCATGGCGTGCTCGGTCGCCAGCGGCACCAGCGACGCATGGCTCCCGCGCAAGGTGACGGGCTCAAGGAAGGTCACTTCCGCACTTCCATCTTGATCGGCCCTTCGGCGCGGCCGTGGATGAACTGCTCCACATATTCGTTGCCGCTCTTGTCGATTTCCTCCGTGGGTCCGTCCCAGACGATCTTGCCCTGATAGAGCATGGCGATGCGGTCGGCGATCTTGCGCGCGCTGACCATGTCGTGCGTGATCGAAAGCGCTGAGACGCCCAGACGGTCCACCGTCGAAACGATCAGGTCGTTGATGACGTCGGCCATGATGGGATCGAGGCCGGTGGTCGGCTCGTCGAAGAAGATGATCTCCGGGTCGCTGGCGATGGCGCGCGCCAGACCCACGCGCTTCTGCATGCCGCCGGACAGCTCGGCCGGCGACAGCTTCGCCACTTCCGGCCCCAGCCCCACCTTGCCCAGCGTTTCGACGGCAATCTCGCGCGCCTGCTTGCGCCCCATGCCGCGGCCCTGGATCAGGCCGAAGGCGACGTTCTCCCACACCGGCAGGCTGTCGAACAGCGCGGCGGCCTGGAACAGCATGCCGAACTTCTTCAGCATGGCGTCGCGGGCGCGGCCGCTGAGGCGCGTGACCTCCTTGCCGTCGACATAGATCTCGCCCTCGTCCGGGCGGATGATGCCGAGCACGCATTTGATCATCACCGATTTGCCGGTGCCCGAACCGCCGATCACCACCAGCGACTGGCCGTGCTCCAGCTTGAGGTCCACGCCGTCGAGCACAACCTTGTTGCCGAAGCGTTTCTTGACGCCCCTCAACTCAACCTTCGCGGTGCTGGTTTGCTTGGTCATCGCCGTCACCGCGTGAAGATCACGGAAGTCAGCACGTAGTTCGCCGCCAGGATCAGGATCGAGGCCGTCACCACCGCGTTGGTGGTGGCCGCGCCGACGCCCTGCGCGCCGCCCTTGGAATTGAAGCCGTTGTAGCAGCCCATCAGCGCAATGATGAAGCCGAACACCGCCGCCTTGATGAGGCCCGAATAGACGTCCTCATTCGTGACGAAATCGACCGAGTTTTTCAGATAGACGTAGCCGTTGAAGCCGAGGGACTTGGTCGCCACGATATAGCCGCCGAAGACGCCGATGGAATCGGCGATCGCCACCAGCAGCGGCAGCGTCAGCACCGAGGCCACCAGCCGCGGCACCACCAGATACTTGATCGGGTTGGTGGAGAGCGTGGTCAGCGCGTCGATCTGCTCGGTCACGCGCATGGTGCCCAGTTCCGCGGCGATGGCGGCAGCGACGCGGCCGGCGACCATCAGGCCCGCGATCACGGGGCCCAGCTCGCGCGTGATGCCGAGCACCACGATCTGCGGCACGAAAGCCTCGGCGCCATAGCGGTCCGAGCCGATATAAATCTGCAAGGCCAGCACGCCGCCGGTGAAGAATGCCGTCAGGCCCACCACAGGCAGCGAGTAATAGCCGATGCGCAGCACCTGCTGGCCGATCAGCCGCCAGTAGATCGGCGGGCGCAACAGCCCCGTGACCGACGAGACGATGAACAGCGAGAGCTGACCGATCTGCTGAAACGCCGCCAGCGTTACCCGCCCGATGGTGGCAAAGAAATTCATCTTGCGGCCTCGCCGAGGTAATGCCGCGGCACGCGCGGGCTGACCGATGTGAGGATTTCGTAGTTGGCGGTACCGGCCGCAGCGGCCAGCTCTTCCAGCCTGATGGTATCGCCGAAGAACTCGGCCGTGCCGCCGGGCGCGGACAGCGCCTCGGGCACCTCGCTCACGTCCAGCGTGATGAGATCCATGGACACGCGACCGACCACGGGCACACGCACGCCGCCGATCGCACCTACCCCCCGATTGCCGATGGCGCGCATAAGACCGTCTGCATATCCCAATGCGACCGTGGCGAGCAGCATGGGCCGCGCGCTCCGGTATGTGGCTGCGTAGCCAACGGGTTCCCCCTTGTCAATTCGCCGGCGCTGCAGGATGCGGCCGGTCAGGGCCGCCGCGACGGCAAAAGGGCTCGGCTGTCCGGGCTGCGGATTTCCGCCGTAGAGCCCGATGCCGGGGCGCACCATGTCGAAGCTGTAGTCCCGGCCCAGCAGGATGCCGCCCGACGACGACAGGCTGGCCGGCGCCGGCGGCAGCATGGCCAGCGCGGTGCGGAAGCGGCGGAGCTGCTCGGCATTCTGCGGGCTGGCCGGATCGTCCGACGAAGCCAGATGGCTGACGATGAGGACCACGCGCAAACCGGCCAGCCGCGTCCGCGCCTCCGCCGCCAGGGTGGTGACCTCATAGGGCGGCAGGCCCAGCCGGTTCATGCCGGTATCGATCTGGAGCGCGGCGTCGAGCCCGCCCCGCTGCCCCCTCGCCGCCCCGGCCCAGGCCGCGATCTCGTCCAGCGAATTGAGCACGGGCGTCAGCTTGTGGGCGACCAGGGCGGGAATGGCGGCCGGCGACGCGCCGTCCAGCACGAAGATGCGCGCCTCGGCCAGGGCCCGGCGCAGTGCCACGCCCTCCTCGATCCGGGCGACGAAGAAGCTGTCGCAGCCTTCCGCGGCCAGCGCCTTCGCCACCGGGATCATGCCCAGGCCATAGGCGTCGGCCTTGACCACGCCGGCCACGGCCGCCGGGCCGGCCAGCCTGCCGCATTCGCGATAATTGGCCGCCACCGCGCCCAGCCGGACCGTCAGGCGCGCTGCCTCGAAGGATGATGCCGTCATGGCCGGGACAATGCCGGGCCTTCGCCCCGCCGTCAAAGCCTTAGGTGGTTGTAGGGGCTATGAAATTCGGACAGGCGGAGGCGACAGCCGAAGAAATTCCAAAAAACTTGGTCCGCCCCCTTGAAGCGTGCCGCTGCCATCCCCATCTCGGCTATATCCCCAGCATACCGCGATGATGACACCCGCCCGGCGCCGCTTCCCCCGGCGGCGCCGGTGCGTGCGGCAAAGCCGTTTCACGAGTGGCGCCACAAGAGGTAACGCACGCTAGCTATCGAAGTCATGACAAGGCCGACTACCAGAAAGAGCAGCCCGAACGGGCCGACAAGCTGGGCGATGGCGAACTCACCCTTGTAGTCGATAGGAGAGATTTCGAGTTGAAGGCGCGGCTTTGCAATGTTGAGCCTGCTTCCATCCGAAGTGATATCGACGGAAAGGGTATAGGTTCTGCCGTCCGTTAGCGGAAAGTCACCGATCTGCTGATCCATTGTGTCTTTCGCCCATCCGCCGCCCTCGTCGGGGCGTGACTGTCCGGTTGCCACAACGGTCTTGTTGTCAGAAAGAAGCTTCCAAGAGGCGTTCACAAGCATGCGGTTCGAGCCGCAACCGTCCGGATAGCCGCCCGCATCGGCGCCGGATAGGCCCAGCAGACAGTTCATTTTTGACTGCGAGAACGCTCGGCGATATTCGATTTGGAGGATGTAATGGCTCGCGACGTTTGGCGTGAAGGGCTGCGACACGAAATGTCCCGGCGCGAGCGAGATAGGCATATCGATCAGAATGTCTTTTCGAGGTAACAGCCAGGCAAGAAGCCCGCCGTATATGACGATGCCAATCGCCAAAATGATGAGACCGTGCCGCAAGGTTCCTCTGCCCGGCCACCCAACAGGTTTGTGACTTGCAGAAAGCGGATTGCCGTCAGCCATCCTCGTTCGCCAAATTGGAGAACCGGGTGAAGCGGTCGTCGAAGAACAGCTCGATGCGGTTGGTGGCGCCGTGGCGGTGTTTTTCCACCAGCACCTCGGCGCGGCGGAAGGCGCGCTCGCACTTCTCCACCCATTTGGCGTGTTCGGGCGTGGTGGGATCGGGCTCGCGGGTCTTGAGGTAGTATTCCTCGCGATAGATGAACATCACCACGTCCGCGTCCTGCTCGATGGAGCCGGATTCGCGCAGGTCCGAAAGCACGGGGCGCTTGTCGTCGCGCGCATCGACGCCGCGCGAAAGCTGCGCCAGCGCCAGGATCGGCACGTTGAGTTCCTTGGCCAGGGTCTTGAGGCCCTTGGTGACTTCGGTGATCTCCTGCACGCGGTTCTCGGCGCGGCGCGAGGCTTCGACGAGCTGCAGATAGTCCACGATGATGAGGCCGATCTGCTTCTCGCGCTTCAGCCGGCGCGCGCGCGCCGCGATCTGCGCGATGGAGACGCCGCCGGTATCGTCGATGAAGAGCGGGAGGGTGGAAAGCTCCTGCATGGTGAGGACGAATTTCTCCCACTCGCTGTCCGAGAACTTGCCGTTGCGGATCTTCCACATCTCGATCTCGGTCTGCTCGGAAAGGATACGGGCCGAAAGCTGCTGCGCCGCCATTTCCAGCGAGAACAGCAGCACTGCCGCGCCGCGCGGCACTTCGGCGCCCGCCTCCATGTCCTGCATCCACATGCGGGCGGCGTTGAAGGCGATGTTGGTGGCCAGCGCGCTCTTGCCCATGCCGGGGCGCGCGGCCAGGATCAAAAGGTCGGAGGGCTGAAGTCCGCCCAGAAGGGAGTCGATATCCGTGAAGCCCGAGGAGACGCCGGAGATGCGGCCGCCGCGGGCCTGCGCCTTTTCGGCGCTTTCCACCGCCCGGCGCAGCGATTCGGCAAAGTCGATCGGGCCTTCGCCGTAGCGCGAGCTTTCGGAGATGGCGTAGAGCGCCTTTTCCGCGGTTTCGATCTGCGCCCTGGGCGGATTGTCGTGTGGCGCCTCATAGGCGGTGTTGACGATGTCTTCGCCGATATGGATGAGGGCGCGGCGGATCGCCAGCTCCTGCAGGATCTTGGCGAGATCGCGCACATTGGGCAGCGCCGGCGCGGCCTGCGCCAGACCGGCGAGATAGGCGTGGCCGCCGACTTCCAGCAGGCCGGGATCGGCCTTCATCGCGGCGTGCAGTGTCAGGGGCGTGATGACCATGCCGCCGCGTTCGAACTGCGCCAGCATGACCTCATAGAGGCGGGCGTGCAGCGGATCGTAGAAATGCTCGGGCTTGAGCGAGCCGGAGACGCGCTCGATCGCCTGGTTGTCCACCAGCATCGCGCCCAGCAGCGCCTGCTCGACGTCGATATCGTAGGGGACGTGGCGATAGATTTCCTGTTCCATGCTGCTCTCGGGTTCCGGGCCGTCCTGCTCCCCCAAGCCCGGTCTGGCGGGAGAGCGAATCAAGCGGCAGCCGCGGCCGGCCGCAACCCGGAACGAATCGTTGTACACAGGATACTCCACCCTGCCCTTGCGGGAGGGGCAGAATTTGCGTGGGTAAATTTTGGGGAAGGGGACAGGCCCCGTGCCAATACGGCAGTATGGCTCCCCTAGTTTGGCCTAACGGCCTCTACCCCCTATCCGAAAATCGCTGAGCGATTTTCGGCCTCCCCTTGAGGGGGAGAGGGTAGGTAATCGTTGCGCACCCTCGGTCAGCGGCATGAAGCCCGCCGACACCTCAGGCAAGACTGTGTGCAGTTCGTTTCACGTGCCGAAGGTGGAGCGATAACCGGCGGGGCGGGTTCCGCCGGTTATCAAATGATCGCACAGCGTTCAAGACATGCCCATGGCAATGTCGCCGAGGTTGACGTCCTTGGCGGCATCGATGGTGTCGATGGTCTTGGACTTGCC
>JAGWZW010000114.1 GCA_018971835.1 Alphaproteobacteria bacterium | reverse complement strand
TCGTCTTCGCGATCGGAAATCTCGGGTTCCACGCCAGCCAGTCGGTCCTAGGTCGCCTGGCCATCGTCGCCCTGTTCGTGCTGCCTGCGGCCTATGTCGGATACACGGGAACGCTGGAAGTTTCGGCGCTGGGAATGACGTCATCGATCTGGGAGCATGCTATCGCCATAGTCGGTGCCGTTGCTATAGGCGGAACGGCGTTCGTACGTCTGACCTCGCGCGCAGACTTGCCCATTCAGGACGAGCCACCTCAAGCTCCAATCTACGCCGGAAGCAAAAATTCGATCACGTGACTACAGCCGAAATTTATGAGCGACGCGAGCGCGGTGCTACGCGCCATACGCGGCCTTACCATTGGCTGCATTGAAATCGCGTCTGCGTTCGAATCGATCCATCAGGTGCCATCTATACAATAGATCCCCACATACGGATCGTTCCAGATCACACGCTGCACAACCATCACGCGGTGCAGGCCCGGAACCCCCTCGGCCACTCATTCCTGCGCCTTCGTCTTGGCGAACCACCGGCGATCGATCAGCCAGGCGGCGCCCACCAGAAGGACGAGCAACAAGCCGCCCGCGACGATTTTCCAGAAACCGCTCGCCGGCAGGTGATCGACCAACAACACGACTGCGCTTCCGGGGAGCAGCAGCGCCGGCGCCCAGATGACTGCCGAGGCAACGTTGGAGAACCAGAATCGCAACGGTGACATTTTCGCGATCCCTGCCAGCAATGGGATGGTGGCGCGCAGCGGGCCGAAGAAGCGCCCGACGAAAACGCTGGCCAAACCGAACCGCCGAAAGAATGTCTCGCCCTGGACGAGCAATTCGGGATGCCGGCGGAACGGCCAACGCGCATCGAGCAAATGCCCATAGCGACGGCCCAACCACCAGGACACCGAGTCGCCCAACACGGCACCAAGGATCGCGCCCGAAAGCAAGGGCATGAGGTGCAGCGTGCCGCTCGGCACCAGCAACCCGGCCGCGATCATGATCGAGGTGCCTGGAAACAACAGGCTCAGAAAGACGAAGGACTCACCGAAGGCCGTTACAAACATGACAGGGAACGTCCATTCGGCATGTTGCCCGATAAACGTCACGATGGCCTCGATATAGTGCTCCATGATTCGCATTCGCTCCGGCCGGCTGCCCGCGGCGCTGAATATCAAGGGAAAAGCTTATGGCATCCGTGAGTCCGATGGCGAGCGCCACGGTTCATGCCCATTGCGCGGCCATCGATACCGGCTTTGTCGCCCTTGGCGCGGTCAAGGTGGCCTTCCTGGGGGTGGTGCAGGGCATCAGCGAATTGCTGCCGATTTCGTCCACAGCCCATCTGCGTGCCATCCCCGCCTTTCTGGGCTGGCCCGATCCCGGCTCGGCCTTTTCCGCGGCCATGCAGCTCGCCGCGCTGGCCGCCGTGGTCACCTATTTCTGGACGGACATCGAGCGCTCGGTCACGGGCTCGATCAGGGCGATCCGCCGCCGCGATTGGCACGACTTTGAGCTTCGCCTCGCCGTCGCGGTGATCATCGCCACGATTCCCATTGTCGTCGCCGGCGCCTCGCTCTCCAAGGTGCTGAACGCCTGCAACTCGCCTCTGCGGACGCCGTTGGTGATCGGCATCGCCTGTCTGGTCATGGCGGCGCTGCTGGCGCTTGCCGAATGGCTGGCGACGCACCGGCGCGGCACCGACAAGCTCACCTTGCGCGACGGCTTGCTAATCGGCATCGCGCAAGTGGGCGCGCTGATTCCAGGCGTCTCGCGCTCGGGATCGACCTTCACGGCGAGTCTGGGCCTCGGTTTTGCGCGCGCCGATGCGGCGCGGGTGTCGTTTCTTCTCGGCGTGCCGGCCATCGCCGCGGCGGGGCTGCACGAAATCTGGGAACTGGCGCGCTTCGGTCTGCCGCTGAGCGGCTGGATCACACTCGGCGTCGGGCTCATCGTCTCGAGCCAGTCCTCGTTCCTGGCGATCTGGGGACTGATGCGTTTCCTCGAACGCTTCTCCACCTGGCCGCTCGTCATCTACCGCGCGCTGTTCGGCGTGCTGCTGATCGGTGGCGTCTATGCGGGGTGGTTCTAGAGGTCAAACATCGCTGGCCGTTGACGGCCTCGTCGCCCTCCGCCACGCTCGGCCCGAAACGCAATTGGAGACCGACATGGCAGTCGAGAATAAAGGACGAGTAGAAGGCAAGATCGCGCTCATCACCGGCGGCGCCCAGGGCCTGGGCGAAGCGGCGGCGCGCATGCTGGCGCGCGAAGGTGCGCGGGTCGCAATCAGCGACGTGAACCTCAAGGGCGCGGAAGCTGTCGCTGCGTCAATCAACGAAACGCGAAGCGGCGCCGCCGTCGCGCTGTCGCATGACGTCACCAGCGAAGAAGACTGGGTGCGGGTGCTCGCCGAAACCGAAAAGGCTTTCGGTGGGCTGCACGTGCTGGTCAACAATGCCGGCATCGGCCTGACCAAGGATCTCGAAGCCATCACGCTGGAGGAATGGCACCGCGTTCACGCCATAGACCTCGACGGCGTGTTTCTCGGCTGCAAGCATGCGGTCGGCCTGATGGCCAAGACGGTGAAACAGACAGGCCTGGGCGGCTCCATCGTCAACATCTCGTCGATCTCCGGCATCATCGCCGGACACAACATGGCGGCCTACAATTCAGCCAAGGCGGCGGTGCGCCATCTCTCCAAGTCTGTGGCACTCTATTGTGCGAAAAAGCAGATGGGCATCCGCTCCAACTCGGTGCATCCGGTGTTCATCGCCACGCCGATCCTCGATCCGCTGGTCGCCCGCTACGGCAAGGAAGAGGCCTATGCCAAGCTCGGCAGGCAGGTGCCGCTGGGCACCATCGGCGAGCCCGACGACATCGCCTATGCCGTGCTTTATCTGGCTAGCGACGAATCCAAGTTCGTCACCGGCGCCGAGCTGAAGGTGGACGGCGGCATCTCGGCGATGTGAAGCACGGCCTTAGTCTGCTCGTGCAATTGGTCCGAAAACCGCTTCGCACTTTTCGGATGGCGCTCTGCCTTTTTGCCTGGCCGCGCAATTACTCCGAAAACCGCTTCGCACTTTTCGGATTGCGCTCTATCGCGTGATGCGGATGGCGACATTCGTGAGCAGCACCTGGGAGCCCTTCTTGTGCATCATGCGGTCGGTGATGCGCTGCAGGCGGGCGGCGACCTCGCTGACGTCGGGCTGCTTCCACGAGCGCACGGCCGTGGCGGCGAACAGCATCATGTTGCGCAGATAGGCATCGCGCAGCACCGGCAGCGCCGTGGCCACCTCGGCCCTGAGGGCGGTATCGGGCGTGTTGAGCCCGACCGCCACCAGCAGCAGGCCGATGGGCCGGCCATCGTCGATGATGGTGGCGTACATCGGTTCGACCTCAACGTAGCTCTGGAGCTGGGTCATCTTGTGCTGCGGCGCCTGCTGCGTGCCCGCGCCATCCGCGCGCGCGGAACCCGCGCCGCCGGCGAGGACGGCAAGCCCGAGGGCCAGAGCCGGAAGAAGACTGCTGGATCGCATGGGGAGTTCCGCTCCTTATCCGCCCAGTAAGGCAAAAGAGGGTAAAGGCGAGGTTAGGGAAGACGCCGCGCGGCCCCCGCAGGCATCGGCGACAGGCAGCGTGATAGGCGCCTTGACAGCCCGGGGGGTGGGTCCGTAGATACCCGCCCTCGGCCCGCACCCCAAGGCGGCGCCCGATGCCTGATCTGGGGCTGTAGCTCAGTTGGGAGAGCGCCTCGTTCGCAATGAGGAGGCCAGCGGTTCGATTCCGCTCAGCTCCACCAGGCCCTTAGCCGATTTCGCGCCCTGCCTGCCCCAGATTGTCCTACCCGCGCCGCCGGGCCGGACCAATCCCATTTCGTCCGGCCGCCGGAAGAAAACCGCTCCCAGCCCCGTTGTCGTCAGGCGAAGGGAACGTACCGGGGCCGGTGCCCCGGGCGGGCAGATGGAGAGTGAGATGACAAAAGGATTTCGCAGCATGCTTCAGACCGCCCTCTTGGGTGGCACTCTGGCCCTGGCCGGCCCGGCGGTGGCCGGCGGCCTGCTCGGCGGGTCCGCCGCCGGCGGCTTGGGTGCCAGCGGCATGGGCACCATGGGTGCCATGGGACCGGGCGCGACGCCGCCGGCACTCGGTGCGACCGGGTCGCTGAGCGGCCAGGCGGGCGCCAGCGGCACCGTGGATCTGTCGCCGGCCGGCAGCGCCGTCACGCACACCACAGGCAAAACCGAGCACAAGGCCAACAGCGCCACTTCGAGCGCCGGCCGGACGGGTTCGGCGGCCGCAAACAGTGCAGCCAATCGGGCCGGCTCGCAGTCCGGCGCAGCCAGCGGCACGGCGTCCGGCACCACCGCGTTGGGCGCCAGCACGCCCGGCGCGAGCGCTTCGGGCAGCGCCAGCGGCTCCGGCTCGCTGGGCGCGAGCGCCGATACCAGCGCCGCCACCGGTGCGACTGAAGGCCCCGCGGGCACGGCCATGGGCACGGCCAATCGCGCTGTCGATCGTGCAGAGACGCAGGCCAATGGCGCCGTCGGCAGCGCGGCTGCAGCGATGAACGGTACCAGCGTGGGTGTCAGCGCCAACGCCAATGCCGGCGCCAGCGGCAACGCGAGCGCCGGTGGCAACACCGGCAGCACCGGCAACAGCGCGCACCCGTCGCATTCGCGCCGCTCGCATCGCGCCAGGTCGCATGCTTCAACGGACAGGCGCTAACGGAACGACAAAGACCAAGAGGGCGAGCCGATAGCGGTTCGCCCTCCTGGGCGTGGCGCCGCGGCCGTACGGGACTGCGGCCTCATCGCGCGGACGCGAGCTTGCTATTTGCCCGGCCCGGCCATAGCTTTCGAAAAGATGGACTAACATTACATGTTCACGCCGCGCCGCCATGCCCCGTCGTTTTTCCCTGTTCGCCTATGGCTTCCGGCCGTTCTTTCTGCTGGCCGCGCTGCAGGCCGTGCTGATCATGGCCGTCTGGCTTTGCGTCTATCTCGACCCAGCGCTGTGGCCCGGCGTCGCTCTTCCGGCCTGGCTCTGGCACGCCCATGAGATGATGTTCGGCTTTGTGCCGGCCGCGATTGCGGGCTTCCTGCTCACCGCCGTTCCGAGCTGGACGGGGGCGGGCGGCTATTCGGGCCCGCGGCTGATGCTGCTCGCCGGACTGTGGCTACTCGGGCGGATCGTCATGCTGCCGCTTGGCGTTCCCGAGCCGGTGGCGGCACTGGCCGATCTGCTGTTCTTTCCCGCCCTGGCTGTGCTGCTGGCCGCGCCGCTGCTGCGCGCGGGCAAGCTGCGCAACCTGGCCTTTCTGCTGCTGCTGACGCTGCTGTTCCTCGCCAACCTCGCCTTTCATCTGGGGCGGATGGCGATCCTGCCCGGCGGAGAACTGATCGGGCTTGGCGGCGCGGCCGATGTCGTCGCCATCGTCATTGCCATCGTGGGCGGGCGCATCATCCCGGCCTTCACGCAGGGCGCGCTGCGCCAGCAGGGCACTGGCCATGCCATCACCCCGCTGCCTGCGCTGGACATGTCCGCCATCGCCGCGCTCGTGCTGGTGCTCGCCAGCGATCTGGTCGCGCTCGGCACCGCCGCCACCGGCGCAATCGCGCTGCTCGCCGCCCTGCTGCACGGCGCCCGGCTGGCGCGCTGGCAGGGCTGGCAGGCACGCCGCGTGCCGTTGGTCTGGGTGCTTCATGCCGGCTACGGCTTTCTCGTGCTGGCGCTGGCGCTGAAAGGCATCGGCCTGCTCACGGGAAGCGCCGTCGGCGCCAAATGGCTGCACGCCCTCACCATCGGCTGCTTCGGAACCATGATCCTGGGCGTGATGACGCGCGCCTCGCTCGGCCACACCGGCCGGCCGCTGCTACCGTCCCGGGCGGTGGTGGCCGCTTACGTGCTGGTGCCGGCTGCCGCGCTGGTGCGCGTCTTCGCGCCGGCCCTGGTGCCGGACGATTACGTTCTCTCCGTGGCCGTGGCCGGTGGGCTGTGGCTTGCCGCCTTCCTGCTTTTCCTGGTGCGGTTCGCGCCGATCCTGATCGGGCCGCGCGCGGACGGACGGCCAGGCTGAACCGCTGCTAAAGCGCCAGCGCGCTCGTGTCGAGTTCGCCGATGGTGCGATGACCGGTGAGCGCCATTGCCACATGCATTTCCTGCCGCAGAATTTGCAGCATGCGCGCGACCCCTCGCTCGCCGTCCGCGGCCAGCGCATAGGCCCAGGCCCGCCCGATCAGCACGCCGCGCGCACCCAGCGCCAGCGCCCGCACGACATCGAGCCCCGAGCGCACGCCGCCATCCATCAGCAGGGTGAGCTTGTCGCCCACCGCCTCGGCGATCGGCGGCAGCGCCCGCACGCCGGACAGCGCGCCATCGAGCTGCCGGCCGCCGTGATTGGAGACGACGATGCCATCGGCCCCCAGCGCCGCAGCCTCGCGCGCATCCTCGACGTCGAGAATGCCCTTGATGACCAGCGGCCCCTTCCAGCTCTGGCGGATCCAGTCCAGTTCCTTCCAGGTCACGGAGGCATCGAAATTCGACCCGACCCATTTCCAGAAATCGCCGATCCTGGAGGCGCCGGGAACGCGCGCCGCCAGATTGCCGAACGAATGCGGCCGCCCGCAGACACCGACATCCCACAGCCAATGGGGCCGCGACGCGATCTGCCAGGCGCGCCGCAGCGCAATATTCAACCCGCTGCCCGTCAGGCCGGCGCGCACGTCGCGATAGCGTGCGCCGGGCACCGCCAGATCGACCGTGAACAGCAGCGCCGTGCAGCCTTCCTCCTGCGCACGCTGCAGCACCTCGCGCATGAAGCCGCGATCCTTGATCATGTAGAGCTGAAACCAGAACGGCGCCTGGAGCGCGGCGCCGACTTCCGCCAGGGAACAGCCCGACACCGTGGACAGGCAGAACGGAACGCCCGCCGCCTTGGCCGCCCGCGCCGCCTGAACTTCGCCGCGGCGCGCGAACATTCCCGCCAGCCCGACCGGCGCCAGCGCCAGCGGCATGGCGGCCTTGGTGCCCAACAGCTCCGTCGAAAGATCGATGCGGGAAACATCGCGCAGCACGCGCTGGCGCAAGGCGAGACGCTCGAAGTCTTCGGTGTTCTTGCCAAGCGTGCGCTCGGCATAGGAGCCGCCGTCGATGTAATCGAACAGGAACCGCGGCAGCCGGCGCTGCGCCTGGCCACGGAAATCCTGCACGTTGGCTGCGATCATCTTGAGCCATCCCCTGACTTGCTCTGGCGGCGGCCTGCCTTGCGGGTGCCGGCACCGGACGCAGAAAGCGATCCTTCGCAACGCCTATAACATAGTCCAGGGCCGGGCCGGATCGTTAACGCCCACCTCGCCTTTCCGGCGGCGAAACCGGCAGCAGGGGGGTACTGGAATACCGCCCGGAAATCACTATTGTGTGCCGCCGCTTTCCTGGCACAACGAACGAAAGACGACCGCAATGAACGAGACGAAGCCGGCCCGCACGATCGGCCTTGCCGTCGGTGCGCTGGCCGCCGGCCTCTTCCTGGGCTGGCTGGCGCGCGGACTGCTGACCGCGCCGCATGATGCATTGACCGTGGCAAGCTATGGCGACTGGCGGCTGACCTGCCCGCCGCGCGCCAAGGCGGAGGACTCATGCATCCTCTCGGAAGACGTTCTCGACCAGAGGTCGAACAGCATCCTGATGCGTTTGACGCTCGGGCACCTGAAGACAAAACCGATCCTCAACGTCGTGGTGCCGTTCAACGTGCTGCTGCCCACGGGCATCGCCATTCACGTCGGCGACTCGTCGGTGAAGACCATAGGCTACAAGACCTGCGATAATGGCGGCTGTCTTGCGACCCTTTCTGGAGACACGGCGTTTTACGACTCCGTTCTCGGCGCGGCGCAGCTCGGCGTCGAGTTCTCCGACCTGTCGGGAAAATCCACGACGGTGCCGCTGTCGACCAAGGGCTTGAATGAGGCCGCTGCCGCCATGCGCGCCGCGGACGCCAAACGGCAATCCTGGCTGCGGAGGGCATTCCTGTGAAAACGGCACTCGTACTGGCATGTGCAGTCCTGGCGGCCTCGCCCTGCATCGCCGCCACGGCCGCGGCACCGGCTCCGGTGCAGACGAACGAGCCGCAAATCCAGAATTTCGGCGATTGGGACGTGCGCTGTTTCCCGGTCAAATCGGCCTCGCCCTGTGACGCCTATTTCGCCACCGTACGCAAGCAGACCGGGCAACGCGTGAGCAGTGTGTCCATCGCCTATGTGCCTGCGCAGGACCGCTACGTGATGCAGGTGGCCGCCCCGCTCGGCCTCTCCATCCCCGACGGCCTGGTCATCAAGGCCGGTTCCTTCAGCACCGGCAAGCTTCAATTCCGGCGCTGCGACCAGGGCGGCTGCTATGTCGAAACGGAGATCGACAACAAGCTGATCGATTCCCTGAAAAAGGCAGACGGTTCAGAATCGAATATTGGCGTCGTCAGCGCTGACGGCAAGACGCTGGCGCTGCCGCTGTCGTTCAAGGGATTTGGCGACGCCATCGCCGATCTGATCAACCAGGCGCGCGCCCGGGCCAACGGCTCCTGATTGCCGCGCTAATCCCGGCCGCCGGCGAGATTGCGGAGAAAATCCGCAACGGCGGCAATTACCGCCGCCGGCTGGTCGCGATGCGGTGAATGGCGGCAGGGCGACAGCTCCAGCCGCCGCACCGCCGGCAGGACGGCGGCGATGCGATCGAGCTGATCCATCGTGCCGTATTCGTCTTCCCGGCCCTGAATAAGCAGGGCGGGAGCTCTGATATCCTTGAGCACCGCCTCGATATTCCAGCTCTGAAAGCGCGGATCGAGCCAGATGTCGTTCCAGCGCCGGAACACCTCGTCCACGCGGTCGTGATAGCGGGCAAGGCGCTGCGGCAGATCCGTCGTCTCGTACGCGATCTTCGCCCCCGCGATGCTGGTAACCGTGATCGGCTCGACCAGGACGTGTGGCGCTTCGAGGATCAGGCTGGCGATACGCGGCGGCTGATTCGCCGCGGCGATCAACGCGATCGAGGCGCCGTCGCTATGGCCGAAGAGATGCGCGCGCGAAAGACCCAGCGCATCCATCACCGCCGGCAGCAGCGCGGCCTCCCGGTGCATGTAATCGACCGCGCACGGCACGGGCAGCGGCGCGGAGGCGCCATAGCCCTGCCGCGACCAGGCGACCACGGCATGTCCCGTGGCCTCGGCGAGCGCAGCGGGAAAATCCCGCCACATCGCCACCGAGCCCAGCCCTTCGTGCAGGAGCAGGATGGCAGGCGCGCGGCCGGGCCAGCGCGCCGCTTCGAGGCGGATGCCCTCAACG
>JAGWZW010000113.1 GCA_018971835.1 Alphaproteobacteria bacterium | reverse complement strand
GTGAAGCGGGTGAGCGCCCATCTGAGGCGGTCGAGATTGCCGTTCTCGTCGAGCGTCGGGCGCAGGGTGTGGGGGCCTGGATCGCTGTCGGGAAAATCATAAGGTTCCATCGGGACTTCGAGCAGCACCTCGTGGCCCAGCCGGCGCGCCTCGCTCACCCAGCGCTGCGCGTCCCCGGCGTAGGGCGCGAAGGCAAGGGTGACGCCGGGCGGCAAGGTCTTCAGCGCCGCTTCAGTGGCCTTGGCCGAGACGCCCAGCCCGCTGATGACCAGCGCGATCTGCGGCTTGCCCTTGGGGGTGGCTACGGGCGGCGCATAGGCCGCCATCGGCGTGCGGCCGTTATCGGCGATGCGGGGCAGCGGGCCTTCCCTGGTGGGCTCGATCAGGGCCGGGTCGGCCACCAGCGCCTTGCCGGCATAGACCGGGCTGACGATCTTCGGTGGCACGAGCTGCGGGGGTTCCGCCGGTTCGGGCGCCTTGGCTGGCGGGGCAGCAATCGCGGGTTGCGCGGTGCCGGGCTGGGTAGTGGCGGGCTGGGCCGGGCCCGGCTGGGGCTGAACCTCTGCCTGCTGGACCGGCTTGGCCGGCGGTTTTGGGCCGGGCCGGGCGGGCGCGGCGAGGGGCTTGAGATCGAGGCGGGCGACCGGCTCGCCGTCCTTCGCCTTGCCGAACACCGCCACATAGACGACGGCCGCCGTGAGCAGGGCGAACAGCAGGAACCACGCCAGCGCGAGCGGATGCGGCCCGCGGCGCGTGACTGCGCCGGACATGCCGTCCCCCTCGGTCATGCTGCTCGTGGCCATGTCTTCAGATAGCGCGCCTTATGGTTTCAGGCGAGTTAACTCTGCGGGTCTGGCCTGGAACATCGGACTTTCAGGCCAAAGCACTTTTCCCCTTCCGTCATCGCCGGACTTGTTCCGGCGATCCATCAACACAAGCCCGGCAGACTTTGGAAAGGTCTGTGGCCATGGATGGCCGGCACTTTGGCCGGCCATGACGCGAATGATGAAACTTGAATGTCTGCCGTTCTAGAAGAAGCTGACCGGATCGATGTCCACCGTCAGGCGCACACCGTTGGGAAGCTT
Source organism: Alphaproteobacteria bacterium (assembly GCA_018971835.1). Lineage (GTDB taxonomy): Bacteria > Pseudomonadota > Alphaproteobacteria > Micropepsales > Micropepsaceae > Rhizomicrobium. Next base: position 8,300 of record JAGWZW010000113.1, on the reverse strand, counting down.
CACCGCCGCCAGCCAGGCGCGCAGGAAGGCCTGCACATCCACGCTCTTCTCGGCCTGCACCAGCAGCCGCTCGCGCGTGCGCCCGCGCAGGAGCTGATAGAAGGCCGGCGTCGGCCCCCACACCTTCAGCCCGCGCGCAGCGGGTGCGGCCTTGGCCAGGGCGCGGCCGGTGTCGCGCACCGCCTCGCCGTCAGCGCCGGAGAGGATGAGCGCGGCGAGGCGGCCGAAGGGCGGGGCATGGGCGCGCTCGCGATAGATCCGCTCCTGCTCGTAGAAGGCGTTGCGGTCGGTGGCGGCGATGGCTTTCATCACGCCGTCGTCCGGGTTGCGCGTCTGCACCAGCACCAGGCCGGGCTTCTCCGCGCGCCCGGCGCGGCCCGCCACCTGATGCAGGAGCTGGAAGGTGCGTTCGCGCGCGCGCACATCGCCGTCCGAACTGCCGAGGTCGGCGTCGATCACACCGACCAGGGTGAGTTGCGGGAAGTGATGGCCCTTGGCCACGATCTGCGTGCCGATCAGCACGTCGATCTCGCGCTTCATCATGGCGCGGATGGCGGCCTGGGTTTCCTGCGGGCCGTGCAAGGTGTCGGATGACGCGATGGCCATGCGCGCGTTCGGGAACACGCTGGCAAATTCCTCGGCCACGCGCTCCACGCCCGGGCCGCAGGCGATCAGGCTGCCCTGTTCGTGGCATTCCGGGCAGGCGCTGGGCGTCGGCATTTCGAAGCCGCAATGATGGCAGACCAGCCGCCGGTGATAGCGATGCTCCACCAGCCAGGCCGAACAGTTGCGGCAGATCATCTTGTGCCCGCAGCCGCCGCACAGCGTCAGCGGCGCGTAACCGCGGCGGTTGAGGAACAGCATCGCCTGCTCGTTCGCATCGAGGGTGTTGCGGATAGCCTCGCGCAACGGTTCGGAAATCCAGGTGCCCGGCTCGCTTTTGGCGTGGCGCAGATCGACGAGCCGGATTTCCGGCAGCACCGCCGCGCCGTGCCGCGCCGCCAGCTTCAGCCAGCGATAGCGCCCGCTCGACGCGTTGACATAGGTTTCGAGCGACGGCGTGGCACTGGCCAGCACCACCGGGCATTCCTCGATGCGCGCGCGCACCACCGCCATGTCGCGCGCATGATAGATCACGCCATCTTCCTGCTTGTAGGCCTGCTCGTGTTCTTCATCGACGATGATGAGGCCGAGCGATGGAAACGGCAGGAACAGCGCCGAACGTGCGCCCACCACCACGCGCGCCTCGCCCTTCATCACCGCGCGATAGACGCGGCGGCGTTCCTTCTGCGAGAGGTCGGAATGCCATTCCGCCGGACGGCAGCCGAAACGCTGCGCGAAGCGGTCGAGGAACTGCACGGTGAGCGCGATCTCGGGCAAGAGGATCAGCGTCTGCCTGTCCTGCCGCAAGGCTTCGGCCACCGCTTCGAAATAGGTTTCGGTCTTGCCTGAGCCGGTGACGCCATCGAGCAGGCTGGCGGAAAACGCGCCCGCCGCCACGTCGGCGCAGAGCGCCGCCGCCGCCTTTTGCTGATCGGCATTGAGCGTGACGTGATCGTGTGCCGGATCGGGACAGGCAAAGGGCGCAAACTCCGGCAGTGCGGTCGCGGCCAGTGCGTTCGCTTCGATCAACCCGCGCACCACCGCGGGCGTGACGTTGGCTTCTTCCGCCAATGCGGGTACGCTGCGTGCGAGGCCGTCACTTGCGATGTCCAGCACGCGCGCGCGCGCCGGCGTCAGGCGCTTGGGTGTTTCGGTGCCGCGCGTATAACCGAGGCGTGGACTTTCCGGATCGAAGGCGCTGCGCACGCGCAAGGCCAGCGCCAGCACCATGCCCGGCGGATTGAGCGTGTAGCGCGCCACCCAGTCGATGAAATCGCACAGCCGCTCCGGCAGGCGCGCGCCCAGCGGCTCCACCTCTTTCAGCTTCTTGTCGGCAACGCTGCCGTCGCTCTCGCCCCACACCACGCCGAGGCTCAGGCGCGGGCCCAGCGGCGCCGCCACCAGCGTGCCGCGCGGCAGGCTTTCGCCCTCCGGTGCGCGATAGTCGTAAGGCCCCGGCAGCGGCAAGGGTAACAGCACGCCGATGCGCTGTGGATGGTCGTCGCTGCCGGGCTTCAAGGGCGCGTGCTTCATGGCTACACTTTCCAAAGTGATTCCTTTTGGTCAATCCCTATGGATCGCGCGCGTGCTCTTGATCCGGCCCAGGCCGCCGCGGAAGCGGTGAAGGCCTATGTGCGGCTCAATCGCGCGCGGCTGGCGGGCGATGGCGAGCTGCTGGCCATGCTGCTGCCCGAGCGCTTCGCCGGTGCCGAGGTGCGCGACCTGCAGCGCTTCGTGATCGAGCGGCTGGCGGCGGAAAACGCCGTGCTCAAGGCCGAGCGCGAAGGGCAGACGCGCAAGCCCGTCCTCGGCGAAGGCGTGCGCCGGCTGGTGCTGGAGCTGATCGATGCGCGCACCTTCGAGGAAGCGATCGAGGTGGCCGTGGGATCGGCCGCCGCCTTCGGGGCCGAGCGCGCGGCGCTCTGTGTCGAGGGCGAAGGCGCGCCGCCGCCCGTGAGCGGCAGCAGCGTCAGGCTGATCGTGCCGGGTTTGACGGCGGCGCTCTTGGGGCGGGACGGCTCGGGCGCCATTTTGTCCAGCGGCGGTGAATTGCTGCTCGGCCCTGGCGGCAGCGCGTGCAAGAGTCTGGCGGCGTTCCGTCTCAGGATCGGCGCCGAGACGCCCGCCGCGATCTATGTGCTGGGCGCCAGGGCCGAAGGCCGTTTCGACGGCGAAGAGACGGCCTCCGATCTCGGCTTCTTCGCACGCGCGCTCGAACGCGCCATCCGGGCATGGCTCGATCTGCCGAAGCGCTGAAGCGCGACTGGCTCGCCGCGCTCGCCCATGAGCGCCGCCTCAGCCCGCACACGCTGCGCGCCTATGGCGACGATGCGGATCGCTTTTTCGATTTTCTGGTCGATCACCTCGCCGGGCCGGTGAACGAGAAGGCGCTGGCGCGCCTGTCGCCTGCCGATATCCGCGCCTTCATCACACGGCGGCGCAATGAAGGCCTGGGCCCGCGCGGCGTGCAGCGCGCGCTGGCGGCGGTGAGAAGTTTCTTCCGGCACCTGACGCGCGAAGGCATTCTCGACAATGCCGCCGCGCGCGCGGTGAAGACCCCACGCATTCCGCGCACCCTGCCGCGGCCGTTGAGCGAGGATGATGCCGCGCGCGTGCTGGAAGAAGCGGCCGGCGAAAAGATCGAATGGCTGGGCACGCGCAACGTGGCGCTGCTGTCGCTGCTTTATGGCGCGGGCCTGCGCATTTCCGAGGCGCTGGCGCTCAGGCGCGGCGACGCGCCCTTGGGCGACATGCTTACCGTCCTCGGCAAGGGCCGCAAGGAGCGCGTGGTGCCGCTGCTGCCGGTGGTGCGCGAGGCGGTGGAAACCTATGCGAAAGTAATTCCATTTGCCGGTGCGCGCGAGGCGCCGCTGTTTCTGTCGCGCCGCGGCTTGGCGATGAGCGCACGCGAGGCGCAAAGTCTGATGCAGCAGTTGCGCGGGCGGCTGGGTTTGTCGGAGCGGGCGACGCCCCACGCCCTGCGCCATTCCTTCGCCACGCATCTGCTCGCCGGCGGCAGCGATCTGAGGAGCGTGCAGGAACTCCTGGGTCACGCCTCGCTTTCGAGTACGCAGATCTATACCAGGCTGGAAACGCGGCAGCTCGCCGAAACCTATGCCCGCGCCCATCCCAGATCCGGGGCGCGGGCGCGCTAGATGGTATCGCCGATCTCGTCGGTGGCGGCGTGGGCGGTAATGCGTTCGCCGCCCCAGCTACGGCCGAGGGCAAAGGCGAAGATCGCCGCCATCAGGCCCATCGCCGCCATCAGGAAATAGGTGCGTCCGCCGAACTGGGCGTAGAGCGGACCAGAGGCCAGCGTCGCCAGCCCCATCACGATGCCCGAGGAACCGACAGCATAAAGGCTCTGCGCGGTGGCGGCCAGCCGCGGCGGCACGGCCTTGAGGATGAAATACATCGCGCCCAGATGCGCCAGCGCGAAGGTGGCGCCGTGCAGGAACTGCGCGAAGACGACGAACGGCAAAGGCGGATCGAGGCCGAGGATCGACCAGCGCAACAGGCAGCCGAGCCCGCCCAGCAGCAAAAGCCGCGTCGAACCGAGGGCGCGGAACACCTTCAGCGACATGCTCATCAGCGCGATCTCGGCCAGCACGCCCAGCGGCCACAGGATGCCGATCAGCGTGCCGCTGTAGCCGATCTGGCGCCAGTGCAGCCCGCCATAGCCGTAATAGAAGGCGTGACTGCCCTGATCGAAACTGGCCGCCAGCAGGAAGATCACGAACACGCGCGAGCGCAGCAGCTCGCGCGCTTCGGCCAGTGTGGCACGCATCCGCAAGCCGAGATCGGATTTCGGCGCGCGCGCCGGCGGCCGCGGCAGGGCATAGACCGCGAACAGGCCCAGCCCCGCTGAAACCGCCAGCCAGGGCGCGATCACGATCATGCCCCACAGCGACACCGCCACGCCCGAGGCGACATTGCCGATCACGAACAGCGTCGAGGCCCACAGCCGCACATGGCCGTAATCGAAACCGAAGCGATCGGCCAGCCGCACGCTGACGCTTTCCAGGAGCGGCGTGATCGAGCCGGTGGCGATGTTGGCGGGCACGGCGGCCAGAAAGATCAGCGTCACCGCGCCGGCGCCGTTCAGCGCGGCGTATCCCGCGAAGACCACGGCATAGAGCGCCAGCATCATGGCGCGGCGGTCGTTGTGCGCGTCGGCGATGATGCCGGTGAAGGGCGAGACGATCACGCGCAGCAGCATCGCTGCGGCCATGAGCGCGCCGATCTCGCCCGGCGAAAGCCCCTTCCAGGCCAGCCAGGCGCCGAAGAAGGGCGTGTAGGCGCCGCCGAGCAATCCCGACGCGGCCTGGGCGAAGGAAAGGCGGGGGGCAACGGCGCGCACGCGATAAGTTACCCTGGAAACGCGGATGCCTGTCGGCCGCGATCGTTCAGTGCGAGGGGGGCTGGGGGTGCCAGAAGCGGCGGCGTTCGCTGCGCGGCCGCGCACCCAGCGGCAGGGTCAGGATATAGGCGATCAACACGCCCGACAGCGTGGCCCAGGGCCACAGCACCGCCAGCGTCAGCACGCCGGCCGCTGCCAGAACGGCCAGGATGCGCAAACGGCGCGGCAGGTGGAAATTCTTGAGCGACAGCGTCGGCAGCCGGCTCACCATCAACAGCGAAACCGTCGCGACGATGGCGCCGTTGAGGATCGGATTGGCGAGGAGGGTGCTCTTGTCGTACTGGAAGCTGAGCAGCATGGTCAGCAGGATCATGCAGGCCGCCGCCGGCGTCGGCACGCCGGTGAAATGCGCGTTGGCCGCTTCCTGGTCCTCGGCTTCGACCGTCTCGATGTTGAAGCGTGCCAGGCGGATGGCGCAGCACACGCAGAACACCAGCGCGATGGTCCAGCCCGCGCCGCCGGCGTGGTAGAGCGTCCACATGTAAACGAGCACGCTCGGCGCAATGCCGAAGCTGACGAGGTCGGCCAGCGAATCCAGTTGCGCGCCGAACTTGCTGTCTGCGCCCAACAGGCGCGCGACCTTGCCGTCCAGCGTGTCGAGCACGGCGGCGACGATGATGGCGATCACCGCCGCCTTCCAGTTGCCGCTCAGCGCGAAGCGGATCGCGGTGGTGCCCGAACACAGGCCGAGCAGCGTCAACCCGCTCGGCACGAAGCGGCCGAGGGTCTGCTCGTGCAGCTCCTCGTTCAGGGCGTCTTCCAGCTCGGTGGCGGCTGCGCGGCTGCGCCTTGTGTGTCTCATAAGTGTCATTTTAGACATCAATCGGGGAGTTCCGCCAGTACGGTTTCGCCGGCCCGGGTGGTTTGGCCCGGGGTGGCCAGGACGCGGGCGCCGTCCGGCAAATAGACGTCCAATCTGCTGCCGAAACGGATGATGCCAAAACGGGTTCCCCGGCATACCTCCTGCCCCTTCTTCAGATCGCAACGGATACGCCGGGCGACCAGCCCGGCAATCTGGACCACGGCCAGTTCCTGCCCTGCTTCCCGGCCTTTCGGCCGAATGGCGATCGACATGCGCTCATTGTGTTCGCTGGCCTTGTCGAAGGAGGCATTGAAGAACCGGCCGGGCCGGTAGGCAAGGGCCGTGACTGTGCCGTCCACCGGATTGCGGTTTACGTGCACATTGAAAACATTCATGAAAATCGACAGCCGGGTGCGGGGGGCGTCCCCCAGGCCCAGTTCTGGCGGCGGCGCGGCCTGGACCACCGGCAGCAGTTTGCCATCGGCCGGGGCCAGGATCAGCCGCGCACCGGGGGGCGGGCGGCGCTCGGGATCGCGGAAAAAGGCCACCACCCACAGCGTCAGCGGCAGCAGCACCCAGCCGGGCCAGCCCAGCAGGGCGAAGACCATCGCGTTGACTGCCGCCGCGATGGCGACAAAGCGCCAGCCTTCTTCGTGGACCGGAATGCGCAATTTTCTGCTCCCTGAACCCTGTGGCCGGTGCGGGCGAGGGACATAGGGCCTTCCGGCCCCGTGTGCAATCCCGCGCGCGGCATATTGCCCGGGCCCTAGGCCAAGATGCGGCTTGGCTCCGCCGGATTCACGGCCATTTCGAGCAGGCTGGCCAGATCGCCCAGGGCGTCCCTGTCCCCGGCCTCGGCCGCCGCGGCGGCGCAGCTTCTGGCGGTGCTGGTGAAGTTGGGCTGCGCGGTGCATTTCAGCGCCGCCTTGTAGGCGCGGTCCGAGAGCCGCCCCTGCGTCAGCCCGCCCTTGCACAGCCGCAGATAGGACAGCGCGACCTCCACGCCGTTGCGCCCCTTGGCTTCGAGGAGCTTGAAGAAGCCGGTCTTGGTTTCGACCTGGACCGCCAGCCGGTCCAGCACGGCGGCGATATCCTCGCGCATTTCCTTGGCCAGGGAGGAGCGCAGGATATGGTCCTGCATGTCGGCGAGCCGTTTCAACATCACGTCTGGCGCCTGCTTGGCGGTCAGGTAATGGCCCTCGAAGCCGGTGCCGGAAATCAGCCGCATGAGGTAGCGGCCGATCTCGTTGCGGCTGGCGCTGCCCACCACCTGCTCCAGCACGTAGAGCACGCGCTCGATCTTGTCGTCGGGAGTACTGGTGTCCGACACCATCTCGTTGAGCGCGGCCTCGTTGGCAACCAGGCGCGAGCGCAAGGTGAAGGCGGCGGTCAGTTCCTCCGGCGCCAGGCATGGCCCCGCCGCCCGCGTGAGTGCGCCGGCGATGGTCCGTATCGCCTTGATCTCGTCGACGATCGAGGTCGGGCAAAGCCGCTTCTTGCTCTTGAGTTCGGCCTGGACACGCAGGCTCACGGCCCGGTGCGCCTGCGGCAGCTGCCTCTGCGCAAAGCGCCTGGCCAGTTCGCCGAGCGCCGGGAGCCCGGCGATGGCGCCCTGCTCGCCGCCGCGCAGCAGGCTCGCCAGGTCCGTCACCGTCACGAACAGGCTCTCACGCGCGCCGATCAGCTCGTAAAGCGAGGAGAAGCTGGAGAGCATCTCCTCCAGCATCAGATCGACCGTGCCGGCGATCAGGCGGTGCGCCTCGCCGGCGGCAGGCGCTTCGTCGAGCACGGCAAGCAAGGCCTCCAGCTTGCCGGGCCAGCTCGAAGCCGGTTTCAGGTAGCGGGCCAGCGCGCCGGCGAACAGGTAATCCGCATCCGGCTCGCCGGCGAGGGCTTGCGCGGTGGCGGCGATCCCGCCCGCCTTCAGCTCGACAAAGCGGCCGCGCGCCTCGTCCTCATAGACCTTGCGCAGCGCCGCAGTGACCTCGGTGTTGAGAATCTTGATGACCGATTGGGCGGTTTTCTGCGTCGCCTTCGCCTGCACCAGCGCGATCTTCTGGACCGCATGCTTGAAAACGGAGTCGGTGCTCTCGAACGTCTTCAGCGCGTCGGCGCGATGCACGCACTCGGTCGGCGTCAGCTTCTGGCGCGCCAGGAAATCGGCCAGATGCAGGGCGATGACCTTGCGGAACGGCAGGGAGAAAAAATCGTCCGGTCCGGTCCACAGGAAGGGGGCGGCTTCGGCATCCTGCCCGGCCGCTTCGCCGGCGGCGAAGATGCAGGCGGTTTCGAAATGGCCGGTGGCGACGTCATAGCCCTGCTCGACCAGCTTCACCGCCTCGACCTGCCGGCCGCCGGCGAGGCTGCGGGCGCGGCTGAGGGCGTCTTCGCGCTTGAACAGGGCTTCGCGGAACTGCCAACGGCCGTCACATTTCTGGAACAGCTCGTAATGCAGATCCTGCGCCATCGGTATCC
>JAGWZW010000112.1 GCA_018971835.1 Alphaproteobacteria bacterium | reverse complement strand
GGTGCGGTGGCCCAAGTGGCGATGGCCTATATCGGCGCGGATTATGGCGACGGTTTCTATGACAAGAATGGCCGGACCAACGGCGTCGCCGTCGTCATCCCGCTCGATCGGCCGGGCGTGTCCAAGGGCAAGCCGCTGGACAAGATCGGCCAGCGCTCGCTGCCGCAGGGCGAAATCTATTTCGACAATGTGAAGGTGCCCAAGCGCTTCGCCATCGCGCTCAAGGACGAGTACTACGGCAACATGGCCTCGGTCTGGTCCTATGCCGGCACGGTGATGAGCCAGGTGTTCACCGGCGTGGCCCGCTCGGCCTTCGAGCTGGCGCTGGCCTATTGCCACGAGCGCAAGCAGGGCGGCCAGCTTCTGATCGACCACCAACTGACGCGCTACCGGCTGGGCGACATGTATCGCCGTGTCGAATTGTGCCGTTCGGTGGCGCGCCGGATTCTGGCATTCGCCCGCACCGCACCGGAAGGACACCCTTACGTGACCGCGTCGGGCAAGGTCACCGTCACCGAGGAAGCGATGCACGTGGCGGGCGAGGCTTTGCGCCTGTTCGGCGGCGCCGGCACCTCGCGCGAATACCCGATCGAGAAGATCGTGCGCGACTGCCGCTCGGCGCTGATCGAGGACGGCGAGAACACCATCCTCACCACGCGCCTGGGGCTGCTCTGCCAGCAGCTCTATGCTGAAGGCTGGGCGCAGAACTGAAACCGGTTTCGAGGAGATACGAACATGGCCCAACATCCCGTCGTCGTTTACGGCGCCAGCGGCTACACCGGCATGCTGATCATGGACTGGCTGATCGACCAGGGCATTGCCTTCACCGCCGTGGCGCGCAACGCCGCGCGTGCCAAGGAGATGATGGCCGAGCGCGTGGTGCGCCTGGAATCGGCCACCTATGAGATCATCGAAGCCGAGCACCAAGTGGACGCGCTAACGCGCGCGTTCAAAGGCGCCAAGGTCGTCTGTAACACGGTTGGGCCTTTCGTCAATTTCGGGCTCACCGGCGTCGAGGCGGCGCTCAGGGCCGGCTGCCATCACCTCGATACCACCGGCGAACAACTTTATATCCGCCGCGTGCGCGACGAATTCGGCGAAAAGTTCCGCCAGGCCGGCCTGCTGGTTTCACCCTCCACAGCTTATATGTACACCATCGCGGAGATCGCCGCGGAACTGGCGCTGGAAACCCCGGGCGTGGACGCGCTCGAAACCGCCACGCTCTGCCGCGGGCCCCGCGGCGTTTCGGTCGGCGTGACGGTGGGCTCCACCGCCTCGATCTTCGAGATGTATCGCGCCGAGGCCTGCTACCTGTGGGAAAAGCAGTTGGTGGCCCACGATCCGCACGCCACCTTCAGCGTGGTGACGCCGGATTTCATGCAGCCGGTGTTCGCGCTACCCTGGAGCGGTACTTCGCTGCCGGTCTATTTCGAGCATGATGCCCGCGTCAGAAGCTGCATCTCGTCAGTCGGCTTCTACGACAACCCCTTTATGCAGACCCTGCATGCCCTCGGTCAGAAATGGGATGCCGAGTACAAGGATCTGCCAAAGGAACATCAGGACGAGGTGATCCGGCAGCTCGTGGCCTCTACCACGCCGGCCATGCCGCCGCGCGAGCGTACCACGCTGCAGCGCTCGGTGGATTTCGCGATCGGCCGCGGCCAGCTGGCCGCGGTGCGCGCCACGCTACATGGCATCACGCCTTACATCTCGACCGGCGCGCTGCAAACCGCCGCGGTGCTGAAGCTGCTCGACGGCGAAACGGCGAGGGTCGGTTTTGCCTCGGCGTCAAAGGCGTTCGGCCATCGCTACCTGCTCGGCTTTCTGGAGCAGCGCGGACTGGCGCGCGCCACGATCACGCAGCTCTGAGTCATGGCCATCATCGACTTCTTCGACCGTGGCTGGCGTCTCAATCCCGACGGCACGGCCTATATCCAGGACGAGCGGCGCTACAGTTTCCGCGAGGTGGGCGAATTATCCTGCCGCATCGCCAACGCGCTGCTGGCTGCCGGCTTCGGCAGGGAGGCCAAGGGCGCGGTGTGGGCGGGCAACGACGTGACGGCCTGGGCCTGCACGCTCGGCCTGTGGCGCGCCAACATGTGCTGGATTCCGGTGGGGGCGCGCAATGCACCCAAGGAAAACTGCGATGTCCTTGATGCCTTCGATTGCGAGATCCTGTTCTTCCAGAAATATTTTGCGGACATCGTTCTGGAACTGCGCCCGCGCCTGCCCAAGGTGAAACTGTGGGTCTGCATCGATGCCGATGTGGCGGACGTGCCCTCGCTGGAGCGCTGGTGCGGCGGCTACCCGGCAACGCGCCCAGAAGTTGCCTATGAGATGGATGACGTCGTGGCGCTGTCGCCCACCGGCGGCACCACCGGCGTGCCCAAGGGTGTGATGAACACCCACCGCTCGCTGCAAACCTTTTTCGCGCATTTCCTGATGTGCTGCGGGTACGGCGCGGGGGAACTGCCCGTCAATCTCGCCGCCGCGCCGATGACGCATACCGCGGGGCTGCTCTCTGTTCCCTGCACTGCGCGCGGCGGCACGGTGGTGATCGTGACCAGGCCCGATCCCATGCTGCTGCTGTCCGCCATACCGAAATACCGGGTGACGGAATTCTTCCTGCCGCCAACGGTGATCTATCGCCTGCTGGATGTGCCGGGGTTTAAGGAGAAAGTGGATTTCTCCTCGCTCAGATATTTCATGTACGGCGCGGCGCCCATGTCGGTGGAGAAACTGAAGCAGGCCATCGAAGTTTTCGGGCCGGTGATGACGGGCGGCTACGGCCAGACCGAGGCGCCGGCTTCGATTTCTTATCTGCCGCCCGGCGAGCATTTCAGCAATGGCGAAATCGCGTCCGACGAGCGGCTCTCCTCCGTCGGCCGGCCCAATCCGCTCATCCGGATCGAGATCATGGACGACGAGAACAAGATTCTCGCGCAAGGCGCGACCGGGGAAATCTGCGTGCGCGGCGATCTGGTGATGAAGGGCTATTACAAGGCGCCCGAGAAGACCGCCGAAACCATTATCGACGGCTGGCTGCATACCGGCGATATCGGCCATCTCGACGCCGGCGGCTATCTGCACATCACCGACCGCAAGAAGGACATGATCATTTCCGGCGGCTTCAATGTCTATCCCAGCGAGGTGGAGCAGGTGATCTGGTGCCACCCCGCCGTGCAGGATTGCGCGGTCATCGGCGTGCCGGACAAGCAGTGGGGCGAGGCGGTCAAGGCCGTGGTCGAACTGAATGCCGGCGAGAGCGTCGATTCCGAGACGCTGATCGCCATGTGCAAGGCGAAGCTCGGTTCGGTGAAAGCGCCCAAGAGCGTGGACTTCGTGGCGGCCCTGCCGCGCAGCGCCGCCGGCAAGGTGCTGAAGAAGGACTTGCGCGCACAATACTGGCAGGAAGCGGCGCGGAAAATCTGAGGCGAACATGACCGACATCTATATTGCGGGCATTGCCATGACCGTGTTCGGGCGCCATGCCGAGCGCGCGGTGGACGATCTGGCGCGCGAGGCGCTGACGGGCGCGCTGAAGGACGGTGGCGCGTGCGCTGCCGATATCGGCGCGGCTTTCTATTCCGGCATGACGCAGGGGCCGTTGCAGGGCCAGCTTTCGATTCCGGGGCAGGTGGTGTTCTCCAAGATCGGCATCGAAGGGGTTCCGATCTTCAACGTGGAGAATGCCTGCGCCTCGGGCAGTTCGGCGGTGCATCTGGCCGCGCAGTACCTGAGGGCCGGCAGCGCCGATGTGGCGCTGGCCCTTGGTGCGGAGAAGATGAACATCCCGGACAAGGCCAAGGCCTTTGCGCTCTTCGATGCGGGCTGGGACGTGTCGCGCGCCGAGGAGAACTATCAGACGTTGGTGAAGATGGGCGAGGGCGTCACGCCGCCGCCGGGCAGCGAATCCGACCGGCCATACAGCAAGTTCATGGCGATCTATGCCGCGCTCTGCCGCTACCACATGAAGACCTACGGCACCACCCAGCGCCAGCTCGCGGCGGTGTGTGCCAAGAACCATCATCACTCCGTGCACAATCCCTTCTCGCAGTTCCGCAAGGATTTCACGGTGGAGGAGGTGCTGGCCGCCCCGCCCATCACCTATCCCTTGACGCTGCCGATGTGCGCGCCCTTGAGCGACGGGGCCGCCGCCGCCATCCTCTGCACCGAGGAAGGGCTCAAGCGTATCGGTGCCGATAAGAACCGGGCGATCAAAATCGCCGCCAGCGTGCTTAAAAGCTTCACGCATCGCGACATGGCCGATCTTGAGCAGGGCGTGGGCCGCCGCGCCGCCAAGGCCGCCTACGAGATCGCCGGCCTCGGGCCGGAGGATATGGACGTGGCCGAAGTGCATGACGCCTCGGCGATGGGCGAGATCATCCAGGCGGAGAATATGGGCTTCGTGCCTTATGGCGAAGGTGGACCGGCCGCCGAACGGGGAGACTTCACGCTGGGCGGGCGCATTCCGATCAACACCTCCGGCGGGCTGGAGTCCAAGGGCCACCCGCTCGGCGCCACCGGCATCGGCCAGCTGTTCGAACTGGTCACGCAGCTGCGCGGCGAGGCGGGGGCGCGGCAAGTGGCGGGCGCGCGCCATGCGATACAGGAAAACGGCGGTGGGCTCGTCGGCGTGGAGGAAGGCGCCGTAGCCGTTCACATCCTGAGCAGATGACGCCGTGAAACTCAGCCCGATCGCGATCCGGAGAAGCCCTTCATGACCATCCGTTCCGCCCGCGTCATTTTCTATACTGCGGCCATATTCAACTGGGTCGCGGCGGTCATATTGCTGCCGGCCTCCGGTTTAGCCGGGCATCTGGGCGCGCAGCCGATCGGCAACACGCTGTTCGAGCAGGGACTGCTGGTGGCGATCGTCGTCTTCGGTATCGGCTACTGGATGGTGGGCCGTAACCCGGCCGACAATCGCGACATCGTCAAGCTCGGCGCGCTCGGCAAGGTCGGCCTGGTCGCGCTGGCGATCTATCACTACTTCCTGGTCAAGGATATTCCGTTTGGAACGCTCGCGCTCGGCAGCGGCGACGTGATCTACAGCGCATTGTTCGTAAGCCATCTCTTGTCCGGGCCGCGCGAGCGCGTAAGCGGCGGCGCACGGGAGAAGGCGGTATGAGCGCGTCATCTCCGGCCGTCGCGGTCCACCGCAAGCGCGCGCCTGCATGGGCGCACTGGCTGTTCAATCTGACCGAGCATCTGGCGTTCGACCTCGGCGGCGGGCCACGGACCTGGCGCTGCGATCATGTCATCGACGGGCAGAAGATCGTGACCGTCTTCTTTATCTACGGTCTGATGCACTACTACGGCAATTTTTCGCTCGGCGCCTGGGTCTATCTGGCCTTGCATGGCACCTACGGCTATACGTGGCTGGTCAAGGATCTGGCGTTTCCCAACAAGGCGTTCGAACGGCGGATCACGATCGGCTCTGTGCTGTTCCTGTACCTCGGCCTCAATGCCGCCTATTGGAGCCTGCCGTGGTTGTTCATCTCGCGGCATGTCGTCCCTTCGGGACCGATGCTATTCGCAGCGATCGCGATGCATACGCTGGGCGTTGCCTGGATGGCGGCCGCCGATACGCAGAAGAACTGCACCCTGCGCTACCGGAAAGGCTTGATTACGAACGGCGTCTTCGCCTACACGCGCAACCCGAACTATCTCGGCGAAATCTTGATCTACGCGAGCTATGCGCTGCTGGCCGCGCACTGGTTTGGCTGGCTGGTGATCGTGATCCAATCCACCTGCCTGTTTCTGCCGCGGATGCTGATGAAGGACGAATCCATCTCGCGCTATCCCGATTGGGAAGGTTATGCAGGCCGGTCATCGTTGCTGATCCCCTGGGGGTTGCTCAAGACGGCCGCGCGGACGGCCCGCGACATGTAAGGCAGCGCGATCGTGCGCATCGCGCGCAAGTGAGATGGCAGAGGCTTTTTGGGAGGAAGACATGGCTGGTGGTAACGGACAGGCGAAACCCTACACGCTGTGGGGCGTGCAGCACTCGCTGTACGCGGGCAAGGCGCGCGCCTATCTGATCAAGAAGGGCGTGCCCTATCGCGAGGTCTATCCTTCGCATCCCGATTTCCAGGCGCGCATCGTGTCCGCGGTCAAATCGCTGGTGATTCCGGTGCTGGAAACGCCGGAAGGAGCGATCATTCAGGACACCACCGATATCATCGAGCACCTCCAAACCCGCTTTCCTGAACCGCGGATGGAGCCGGAAACGCCGGTGCAGCATGCCGTCTCGCTGCTGCTGGATGCCTTCGCTTCCGAATATATGCTGCCGCTGGCCATGCATTACCGCTGGAGCTATCGCGCCGAACAGGAGCATTTCCTGCGCGCCGAATTCGGCCGCGCCGTCCATCGCGGGCCGGACCGGGCGGCGCGCCTGGCGACGGGCGAGCAGTTCATGGCCTATTTCGCCGGTTTTCTGCCTGCGCTGGGCGTGACGGACGAAACCATTCCGGCGCTGGAAGCGTCCTATCTCGAACTCATCGAGGCGCTGGACATTCATTTCCAGGCCCATCCCTATCTGCTGGGCGGCCGGCCGGCGTTGGCCGATTTCGGGTTCATGGCGCCGTTCTTTGCTCATCTCGGGCGTGATCCGGTGCCGGCCTCGCTGACGAAGAAGCGTGCGCCCAACCTTTATCGCTGGACCGAGCGCATGAACACCGCCGGCTTCGCGGACGGCGAATTCACCGATTACCCGGAGAGCTATGTCGCGGACGATGCCATACCCGAAACGCTCGAAGCGGTGCTGAAGCGCATCTTCGCGGACTGGACGCCCGGCCTCATCGCCGAAGCGGTCTGCTTCAATGCCTGGGTGCAAGGCGAACCGGCGAAGCCGGCCGGCCACCTCGTCTCCGCCGACGGCTCGCGCAAGGTGCATCCCACGCTCGGCGGGATCGCCTATCCCTGGCGGGGCGTCATGATGCAGCGCTGGAGCGCGCCGCATGTGCTCTGGCTTTTCAGCCGCGCGGCCGAGGCGGCGCGCGGGCTTGAGGGCGATGCGCGCGATCGCTTCGCGGCCCTGCTTGCGCGCACTGGCGGCACGGAGGCGATGCAGATCCGGCTTGCCCGCCCGATGAAGCGCAACGACTACGCGCTGGTGCTGGCATGACGGCGCCGGGCTTCGTTCTCTATGGCTGGCGGCTGTCGTGGTATTCCGCCAAGGTGCGGTCCTACCTCCAGCACAAGAGCATTCCGTACACCGAGAAGAAGCCCGGCCTTCATCGCTTCTGGATCGCCATGCCGCGGCGCTGCGGCGACGGGGCGGCGCCGCTGGTCGTCACGCCGGAAGGCGAGTGGCTGGCCGACAGTTCCGTCATCATCGAAAACCTGGAGCGCCGCTTTCCCGATCTCTGCGCGGTGCCGGCCACGCCGGTGCAGCGCTTTTTCAGCTATCTTGCGGAGTTGTGGGCCGACGAGTTCTGGCACGCCACGGCGCTGCATTACCGCTTCGACTATCCGGGCTATTTTCCGCAATGGCGCGACGAGATCGGCTCGCTGATCGGCTGGGCGCCGCGCGTCCTGCGCCATCGCGTGGTCGACCACTTTCACAGCTTCATGGTGAAGGCCACGCGGAATGCGGGCGCGACGCCCGAGGCCAGGGAGTTGGTCGAACGCTGGACGGCCTGGCAACTCGACGCGCTCGACCGGCATTTTTCCACGCTGCCGTTTCTTCTCGGTCATCGCGCCACGCTGGGCGATTACGCGCTGATGGGGCCGATTTTCGGCCATCTGTGCTGGGATCCCTGGCCATCGAAGAACCTGATCGATACGCGGCCGCATCTGAAGGCCTGGGTGGCGCGCATGAGCCGCTCCCATGACGGCGACAGCGCGCTGGTGGCGGGCGATCGCATTCCCGAAACGCTGCAGCCGATGCTGCAAAGCTTCTTCGCAGAGCTGACGCCCTATCTCGAGCGCTGCGCCGACGTGCTCGGGCGGCTGCCGGTGGGCGGGCCCTATCAGACCATGTCGCCCACCGCGCGGGCCGCGGGGCGTTATCCGCGCCTCGGCCCTGTTGTCGAGGTGCCGTTTTCGGGCGGCACAATCCGTCGCGTAACGCTGCCTTATTCGCTGTGGATGCTGCAGCGGGCGCGCGACGAGTTGCTGCGGATGTCGGACGACGACGCGGCCAGAGTGCGCGGCTGGCTGGAGTTGGTTAACGGATCGCGCCTGCTCGATATCGCCTTTCCGCGCCTGCGCCGTATCGGCCTGGGGGCCGGGCCCGAGATCACCGCCTGACGCCACGGGCAGTGTGATCGTTTTTTGACAGGAACAGGATTGCTTCCTGAAAGACGCCGAGCGCGCCGCTGCGCAGTATTTGGGCGTCAGAAGATGTTTTTCGCCTCGTCATCAAAGTTCGTTGAGGGCCGCTCCATAGACCGCGGGTGTCTCTAACCGCCAAGAAAATGTCCCGTCGGATCAATTCCGGTGCGGACATCCCATGTTAGGCACGTGTCCGAAACCGGCACGATGAGAGGGGAACCTTGAAAGTGAACGGGAATGCGGCGCTCGGCGTAGACCGAGCCACCGCGCAGACGAAGAACACATTGGAATTCCGGGGGAGGAAACAGTCATGATCAGCCATCGCGGCAAACAAAGAACATTGAAGTTCCGTGCGGCCCTGTTGATCGGCGCGCCGGTTTACGCCATGGCGGCGCTGATGGGCGCACAGCCCGCCCATGGCCAGGCGGCAGACCAGATCGAAACCATCACGGTCACGGCAGAAAAGCGCAGCGAGAGCCTGCAAAACGTGCCGCTGTCGATCGTGGCGGTGAGCGGCGATCAACTGCAGGCGTCCGGCGTGAACAATGCTACCCAGTTGCAGAAGATCGTGCCGGATCTGCAGATCTCGCAAGTGGCGCAGTCTGCCGGTGTCATCTTCCGCATCCGCGGCTTCGGCTCCGGTGCCAACGCGGCGATCGATTCCGATGTCGCCGCCTATCTCGATACCGCCTATATCCCGCGGCCGGGCGCCATCCTTTCCAGCTTCCTGGATGTGAAGAGCGTGGAAGTGCTGCGCGGGCCCCAGGGCACGCTGTTCGGCCGCAACGCGGCGATGGGTGCAATCTCGATCACCACCAATGCACCGTCGTTCGACGGGAAATCGCTCGAGGCGTCTGTGGAAGGCGGCAGCTACGACCTGATGTCTGCAGAGGCGGTCGCCAACCTGCCGGTGACGGACGATTTCGCGCTGCGCCTGGCGGTGTCGGAGACCCATCACGGCGGCTTCTACAAGAACCGCTTCGACGGCAAGACTTACGGCGCCGACGATACGCCTGTGGGCCGGCTCTCGGCCAAGTGGCAAGTCACGCCCGACCTGAGCTGGACGCTGCGTCTTGACGGGGCCCTGACCAACGGCGACGGCTTGCGGCCGCTGGTGGTGGACACCGCTTCGGCGTCGGCGGCGCAGCTGGCGCATATGAACGCGGTGATCGGGATTCTGGGCGGCACGCCGCCGACGCTCGCCAATCCGCCGTCGTTCACGCTCAACCAGCGGCTCGATCATCCCTATTTGCACGATGC
>JAGWZW010000111.1 GCA_018971835.1 Alphaproteobacteria bacterium | reverse complement strand
CGAGGCCCATGACGAGGCCGTCGCCCGGCGTTTTTTCGATCAGCTCCTGCATGGAATTGCGCCGCAGCCGCCCGGCCACCACCAGCCGCGCATATTCGGTGAAGGAGCCGGGATCGCAAAGATCGTCGATGTTTTCGCGCGCGGTGCGCTGGCCGGTCTTGCGCCGCCGCGCCACCGCCTCCGGCCGCGCTGCATCCTCTGTATATCGGCGCCGGGTATAAAGTTCGGCCAAATCGGGGCGGATGGCATCGAGGTCGACGTCCTCGTTCTCCCGGTCCACCGTGCGCGCCACCTCGGCTTCCTCGATAAAGGCCAGCGGCGCGGCCTCGAACACCGTGTCGCCGGGCGCCACCGCCAGTCCGCGCACGATGCCGCCGGTATGCGCGCCAATCACATGCTCCATCTTCATGGCTTCCATCACCAGCAGCGGCTGGCCTTCGTGCACCGCATCGCCGATGGCAACGGCGAGCGAGATCACGGTGCCCTGCAAGGGCGCGCGCAGGGCGGAGGTGCCCGTCGGCGTCTCGCCCTCGATCGTTTCGTATTCGCTTTTGCCGTGATGCAGCACCGCCAGCGGATCGTCGCTGGAAAGTTGCACGCCTGCGCGTCTCCCGTTCGTTTGTGCCTCGAAGAACAAGCGCTGGTGTTGGTGGTCCGTCGGCAGCAGGTCCGCGATGTGTTCTTCCACGAAGCGCGTATGCAGCGCGCCGGTGGCAAGCGCGGGATGCTGCAAGAGGTTTTGCAGGAAGGCGATGTTGGTCGGCACGCCGGCGATCCGAAATTCGCACAGCGCGCGATAGGCCTTGGCGGCGGCGTCCACCACATGGGCCGTGGGCGCGTGCACGATCAGCTTGGCGAGCAGAGAATCGAAGCGCGCGCTGGTCTGGTAGCCGGCATAGCCAAAGCCGTCCACGCGGATGCCGGGGCCGGAGGGTGGCTCGTAGGCGGAAAGGATGCCGCCTGCGGGCCGGGCGGTGCCGTCCGCGGTCATGGTTTCCATGTTGATGCGGGCTTCGAGCGCCAGCCCGCGCGGATGCGGAATATCTTTTTGTAACAATCCAAGTTCGTCCAAGGTGCGGCCGCCGGCGATTTCCAGCTGCAGACGCACGAGGTCGAGGCCGGTGATTTCCTCGGTGACGGTGTGCTCCACCTGCAGCCGCGCATTGGCCTCGATGAAGACATACGCTTCGGCATCGGCCTTCACCAGAAACTCGACGGTGCCAAGGCCCTGGTAGCAAGAGGTCTTGGCCAGCGTCACCGCGGCGGCGAACAACTGCTCGCGCAGCTTGTCATGGATGCCGTTGGCCGGCGCGGTTTCGATCAACTTCTGGCGCTGGCGTTGCAGCGTGCATTCGCGGTCCCACAGGTGAGAAACCGCGCCCATGCCATCGCCGACGATCTGCACCTCGATGTGCCGCGCGTGCGGAAAGACCTGCTCGACATATAGCGCGCCGTTGCCGAAGGCGGCCGTGGCTTCGGAGGTGCAGCGTTCATAGGCCGCTTCGAGTTCGTTCAGGTGCGTGACCGCGCGCATGCCGCGTCCGCCGCCGCCGGCCACCGCCTTCAGCATCACCTGGCCGCCGTCGCCAAGGCCGGCCAGGAAGCGCGCCGCTTCGTCCAGTGTGGTGGCGCCGCCGGTGCCGGGCAGCACGGCAACGCCGCACTCCTCCGCCAGCCTGCGCGCGCGGGCCTTGTCGCCGAACAGCGTTAGCGTTCCCGGCGCCGGGCCTATGAAAGTCAGCCCCGCCGCGGCGCAGGCCGTGGCGAAGCTCGCATTCTCCGCCAGAAAGCCGTAGCCCGGATGGATGGCATCGCAGCCCGCGGCGCGGGCGGCGTCAACAATGCTGGCACCATTCAGATAGGCGGCCGGGCCGCTCTCGTTCAGCGTCACGGCCGCATCGGCCCTTTTGGTATGCAGGCTCTGGGCATCGTCGGCGGAATAGACCGCGACCGTGGCGATCCCCATCTCGGCGGCCGTGCGCGCGATGCGGATCGCGATCTCGCCGCGATTGGCGATCAGCAATTTTCTAATCATGGATTTCGCCGCCGCGGCGGCTCCGGTTCGAATGGCGTTTCGCCTTCAGGTTAGGCAGGAAGCCCGCCCTGCTCAACTCTTTTGGAGGCGCCCCTTAGGGGCTCGCCAAGCGGCGCAGAACGCGGAATAGTGATGGCAAAGCTATACCGATAAATGAGAGGAAACCCGATGCCCTGGAATTATGGCGACATCCTCGATGCCGTGGCAGCGGCCGTGCGCCCCGAGGCCCCGGCCTTTGTGCATGGCGAGCGGCGCATCCCGTGGCGCGAAGCCTATGCCCGCATGAACAATCTGGCCCGCGCGCTGGCCGCGCGCGGCGCCACGCCCGGCGACAAGGTGGCGTTCTACCTGCGCAACGTGCCCGAATACATGGAGGCGACGGGCGCCACGTTTCTGGGCCGCTTCGTGCATGTGAACGTCAATTACCGCTACAAGCCCGAAGAGGTCGCCTACATCCTCGACAATTCGGATGCGCAGACACTGATCTACGCGGCGGAATTTCGCGAGGCCGTGGCACAAATCCGCGACCGGCTGCCCGGCATCAAAACCTATGTCGAAGTGGGCGAGGGCGAGGTTGCACCCTTCGCCGAGAATTACGAAACGCTGGCGAACGAAGGCAGTGGTGCGCCGCTCGGCATCGTGCGTTCGCCCGAGGACCAGTTCTTCATCTATACCGGCGGCACCACCGGCATGCCCAAGGGCGTGATGTGGCCGCAGGGTGAACTCTGCAAGATTTGGCTCACCCGCATCTCCGCGACCATCGGCCATGTACCTCAAAGCATCGCCGGTTACACCAAGCTGGTGGCGATGATGGGCGCAGGGCCGGCCGGGCTTCCGGCCTGTCCGCTGATGCACGGCACGGGCTTCCTCTCCGCCATCGCCGTGATGGTAGGCGGCGGCTGCGTGGTGACGGTGGACAATGCCTCGCTCGATGCGCACGCCATCTGGCGTGCCGTGGAGCGAAACAAGGTTTCGACGATGGCCATCGTCGGCGATCCTTTCGCCCGCCCGCTGCTGGCCGCGCTGGACGAAGAACCGGGTCGCTACAATCTTTCGAGCATGCTCACCATGACGTCCTCGGGCGCGATGTGGAGCCGGGAAGTGAAGCGCGGCCTCCTACGCCACATGCCGCAACTCACCATGACCGACAATTTCGCCTCCACCGAGGCGCTCGGCATGGGGGCGTCCGTCATGACGAAGGACGGCGAGGTCGGCACCGCCGCGTTCCAGCTGCTCGAAAACGCCATCGTCATCGATGAGAACGACGTGCCCATCGCACCGGGCAGTGGCCAGGCAGGCCTGGTGGCGCTGGGCGGGCCGAGCCCCGCGGGCTACTACAAGGATCCGGAAAAGACCGCGCGCACCTTCCGCGTCGTCGGCAACCGGCGCTATTCGATTCCAGGCGACTGGGCGCGGGTGGAGGCGGACGGTTCGATCACGCTGCTCGGCCGCGGCAGCAACTGCATCAACACCGCGGGCGAGAAAGTCTATCCCGAGGAAGTCGAGGAGGCGCTGAAAACGCACGCGGCCGTCGAGGACGCCTTGGTGCTGGGCGTGCCGGACGAGAAATGGGGCCAGGCCGTTACCGGCATCGTCGCGCTTGCGCCGGGCGCGGCCTTCGATGAAGAGGCCATCCGCGCCCATGTGCGTACGCAGCTGGCCGGCTACAAAACGCCCAAGCGCGTGCTGGTAGCCGAGATGCCGCTGCGCGCGCCCAATGGCAAGGCTGATTACAAGGGTGCGGGCCGCTTCGCCCGCGCGGCGCTGGGTTTAAGCGGCTGAGACATCTTCCGGGTTCCCGGGATCGTTGCGTTCATGCGAATCCTTTTCGGCACGCGCCAGGGCGCGGGTGCTTTCGTACGCAGCCGCGAACAACCTGCTTGCTTTTGTGGGGATGTAGCTGAAATGGGGATGACAGCGTGACGCTTCAAGGGGGGCGACGAAAAAATTTTGCTCCCGTCATGCCGCCGGCTTCGACAGACGGGCGGGCGCGAGGTTGCTTCGGTTTTGCGTCAGTCCAGCGGGCCCGGGAAATGGCGCTTCAACCAGCCGGCGATCGAGCCATTGACCTCTTCGGGGTGCTCCTGCTGCGTCCAGTGGCTGCAGTGGGGGATCAGCACCTTTTCCAGGTCGGGCACGTACTGCTCCATGCCTTCGGCCATGGCCGGGGAGAGCACCACGTCGTCCTCCGCCATGATCATGAGCGCGGGCACGTTCACTTTCTGCGCATAAGGTGCCATCAGTTCCCAGTTGCGGCGCAGGTTGCGGTACCAGTTTATGCCGCCGGTGAAACCGGTGCGGGTATAGGTATCGACGAAGACCTTCATCTCAGCGGCGTTCAGCAGCACCTCGCCCGCCCAGCCGCTTTCGTCCTGCTGCAACGCGCGCACCAGTTCGAGCCGGCGCGCCTCCCTGGGCAGTTTGGCATATTCGGCGGCGGTGACGCCGTTCTTGCGCATGAAGAAGCGGAAGGTCTTTGCCACGTCCTTCGCCAGGATGGCATCGGCCACACCGGGTTTCTGGAAATAGACGATGTAGTTGTTGTCGCCATAGGCGGCGCGCAGCAACTCGACCGGATCGATCGGCGCGCGCGGCAGAAACGGCGTGTTGATGCCGATGACGCCCGCCACGCGATCGGGATGCAGCAACGGCATGGCCCAGACCACCAGCCCGCCCCAATCGTGGCCCGCGAACACCGCTTTTTTCAGGCCCAGCGCGCCCAAGAGGCCGACGAGGTCGCCCGTC
This sequence comes from Alphaproteobacteria bacterium, assembly GCA_018971835.1. Taxonomy (GTDB): domain Bacteria; phylum Pseudomonadota; class Alphaproteobacteria; order Micropepsales; family Micropepsaceae; genus Rhizomicrobium. Next base: position 4,932 of record JAGWZW010000111.1, on the reverse strand, counting down.
AGATGCACGATGTCGTAATCGCCCACCGCTTCGGGGCGCGAGGAGCGGCCATAGCCGCGCATATCTGGCGCGATGGCCCGGTAGCCGGCCGCCGCCAGCGCCGGAAGCTGGTGCCGCCAGGAATAGGCCAGTTCGGGAAAGCCGTGGCACAGCACGACGGGCACGCCGTCCTTCGGCCCCATCTCGTAAACGGCCATGTCGATGCCGTTGGTCTTGATCATGGTCGGCTCGGGAAAGCTGGTCATGGCCGTCTCCGCTTCGGTTCAGTTATCGATCTTAGCGGCAGCGAAGGCCAGCGCCAGCCAGCCCGCCAGAAAGGCCGTGCCGCCGATGGGCGTCACGAATGCCAGCGCCATCACATGGGTCAGCGCCAGCAGATAGAGCGAGCCGGAAAACAGCACGATTCCCGCCAGGAACAACATGGCCGCCAGGCGGGCGCGCCTGGCTGCCCCACCCCGCATGACCAGGGCGGAAATCCCCAGCGCCAGCGCGTGATACATGTGATAGCGCGCGCCGGTCTCGAAAATCTGCAGATCCTGGGGACCGACAGCAGCCTTGATCCCGTGGGCGGCGAAAGCGCCGGCCGCCACCGCCAGCAAGCCGTTCAATGCCGCGATCGTCAGCCAGATGCGCATGCCATCCCTCTTTCTGGTGCGGCATCATAGACAGGCCGCGGCCGCTTTGCGAAGGCCGCGCGATCCGGTTATGACAGGTTCCCATGACAGATTACGCAACGGCAGCGGACGGCGTGCGGATCGCCTATGAGAGCGTGGGCGAGGGCCCGGCTATTCTGTTGATCCACGGTTTTGCCTCCGACCGGGTGCAGAACTGGAAGGGCCCCGGCTGGTACGACACGCTGATGCGTGCGGGTTATCGCGTGGTGGCTTTGGATTGTCGCGGCCACGGCCAGAGCGACAAGCCGCACGATCCGGCCGCCTATGCGCACAGCATCATGGCGCGCGACGCGGTGGCGGTAATGGATGCGGCCGGGCTCGATCGCCCGGCGGTGATGGGCTATTCGATGGGCGGCTATCTGGCCATGCACCTGGTGCTCGATCACGCCGCGCGTGTGGACCGGCTGATTATCGGCGGCGTGGGCGAAACCTATTTCACCACGGCGCAGGCGACACGCGAACGCATCGTCGCCGCACTGGAAGCGCCGGACGCCAGCCACGTTGCCGATCCGGTGGGCCGCAATTTCCGCGCCTTCGCCGAACAGGGCGGCAAGGATCTGGCGGCATTGGCCGCCTGCATGCGCGCCAACCGCGCCACCTTCACCGCCGCCGCGCTGGCGCAAGCACGCCAGCCGGTGCTCGTGGTGTGTGGCGAGCTGGACGAGATCACCGGGCGGCCGGGCCCGCTGGCCGCCGCCTTTCCGGGCGGCCGCGCCGTCACGGTCCCCCGCCGCGATCACATGACGAGCGTGGGCGACAAGATTTATAAAGAAGCCGTTCTGCAATTTCTTGAGGAATAGGAAATCCGATGTCCCACGATCACGCGCCCGTGCGCCTTGAAAACAACGCCTTCGACTGGGCAGATCCGCTGCTGCTCGACCAGGAGCTGAGCGGCGAAGAGCGTATGGTGCGCGATGCCGCGCAAACCTTCTGCGCCGAGAAGCTGGCGCCGCGCGTGCGGGACGGTTTCCGCAACGAAACCTTCGACCGCGCCATCATGACCGAGATGGGCGAGATGGGCTTTCTCGGCGTCACCATTCCGGAAAGCTATGGCGGCGCGGGCATGAACTACACCTGCTACGGGTTGGTGGCGCGCGAGGTGGAGCGCGTCGATTCCGGCTACCGCTCGGCCATGAGCGTGCAGAACTCGCTGGTCATGCACCCAATCTTCGCCTTCGGCACGGACGAGCAGAAGAAGAAATACCTGCCCAAGCTCGCCACCGGCGAACTGGTCGGCTGCTTCGGGCTGACCGAGCCGGACCACGGCTCCGATCCCGCCGGGATGCGCACGCGGGCCGACAAGGTTTCCGGCGGCTACGTGCTCAACGGCGCCAAGATGTGGATCACCAATTCGCCGATCGCCGATCTCGCCGTGGTCTGGGCCAAGCTGGACGGCGCCATCCGCGGCTTCGTCCTCGAGCGCGAGGCCAAGGGTTTCACCACGCCCAAGATCGAAGGCAAGTTCAGCTTGCGCGCCAGCATCACCGGCGAGATCGCACTTAGCGATTGCTTCGTGCCGGACAATGCGCTGCTGCCCGATGTGCGCGGGCTCGCCGGGCCGTTCGGCTGCCTCAACCGCGCGCGCTACGGCATCGCCTGGGGCGTGATCGGCGCGGCGGAAGCCTGCTTCCACGCCGCGCGGCAATATACGCTGGACCGCAAGCAGTTCGGTCGCCCGCTCGCCGCCAACCAACTCATCCAGAAGAAGCTGGCCGACATGCAGGCCGAGATCACGCTGGGCCTGGCCGCGGCGATGCGGCTGGGCCGGCTGATGGATCAGGGCGTGGCCGCGCCGCCGGCCATCTCACTTTTGAAGCGCAACAATTGCGGCAAGGCGCTGGCCATCGCCCGCGAGGCCCGCGACATGCACGGCGGCAATGGCGTGTCGGACGAGTACGGCGTCATCCGCCATGTGCTGAACCTCGAAGCGGTCAACACCTATGAGGGCACGCACGACGTCCACGCCCTCATCATGGGCCGCGCCATCACGGGGATTCCGGCGTTCAGTTGATCGGCGTTTCCCTTCTGTTCCGATCTGCTAATCTGGCTTCATGTTGAGCCTCGCGCCGGATTCGGATGATGCCGCGCTGCCACCTCTGTTCGCCCGCTGGTTCGCGAGCCGCGGCTGGCGGCCGCGTGCGCATCAGCTGGCGCTGCTGGCTCATGCCCGCGCCGGGGATTCGGTGTTGCTGGTGGCGCCGACCGGCGGCGGCAAGACGCTGGCGGGGTTCCTGCCCAGCCTGATCGAACTCTCCACCGCGCCGGCCGCGCACAAGCGGCCGTGGCGGCTGCACACGCTCTACATCTCGCCCTTGAAGGCGCTGGCGGTGGACGTGGCGCGCAACCTTGGCGCGCCAGTGGAGGAGATGGGGCTGGACGTCCGCATCGAAACCCGCACCGGCGACACGCCGCCGGCCCGCCGCCAGCGCCAGCGCTACGCCCCGCCGGATATTCTGCTCACCACGCCGGAGCAGGTGGCGTTGATGCTGGCCTCCAAGGAGGCGCCTCGCCTGTTCGAGCATCTGCGCGCTGTGGTGCTGGACGAATTGCACGCCCTGCACAATTCCAAGCGCGGCGACTTGCTGGCGCTGGGATTGGCACGGCTGGCGAATCTCGCGCCCCGTCATCGCCGCGTCGGGCTTTCCGCCACCGTGGCCGATCCGGCGCCCCTGCAGCGCTATCTGGTGCCGCAACCGGAATCCGGTGAAAGCAAATCCGCGCTGGTGATGGGTGAGAGCGGCGCCAAGCCGGAAATCCGCATCCTCGCTTCGGACGCCTACGTGCCCTGGTCCGGCCATATGGCGCGGCATTCGATGCCGGAAGTGATGGCGGCGATCCGCGCCTCCAAGACCGCGCTGGTGTTCGTCAACACCCGCGCGCAGGCCGAGCGCATCTTTCAGGATCTGTGGGCGATCAACGACGACAATCTCGCCATCGCGCTGCATCACGGCTCGCTGGCGCCCGAGCAGCGGCGCAAGGTGGAAGCGGCGATGGCGCGCGGCAATCTGCGCGCGGTGGTCTGCACTTCCACACTTGATCTTGGGATCGACTGGGGCGCGGTGGACCGCGTCATCTGCATCGGCGCGCCCAAGGGTGCCGCGCGTCTGGTGCAGCGCATCGGCCGGGCCAATCACCGCCTCGATGAGCCGTCCGAAGCTTTGCTGGTGCCGGCCAACCGTTTCGAGGTGCTGGAATGCGAGGCGGCGCGCGATGCGGTGCTGGCGGGCGAACTGGACGGCGAGCGGCTGAAGCCCGGCGGGCTCGACGTGTTGGCGCAGCATGTGCTGGGCATGGCGGCGGCAGGGCCGTTCCACGAGGACGCGCTGTACCGCGAAGTCACCTCCGCCTCGCCCTATCGCGAACTGGCGCGCGCGGATTTCGATCGCGTGGTGCAGTTCGTCGCCAATGGCGGCTATGCGCTCAAGCGCTACGAGCGCTATGCCCGCCTGCGCCGCACGCCCGAAGGCGCATGGCGCATCGCCCATCCGCGGCTGGCGCAGGACTACCGGCTCAATGTCGGCGTCATCGTCGAGGAACCGATGCTCGATATCCGCCTGCAGGCCAAGGGTCGGCCGGCGGGCGCAGGCGGGCGCACCATCGGCCGCGTCGAGGAATATTTCCTGGAATCGCTGACGCCGGGCGATACCTTCGTTTTCGGCGGCGAGGTGCTGCGCTTCGAAACCATCCGCGAGAACGCCGCCTTCGTGACGCGCACGCATGACCCGATGGCGCAGGTGCCGTCCTACATGGGCGGCAAGTTCCCGCTTTCGACCTTTCTCGCCGCGCGGGTGCGCGAGATGCTGGCCGATCCGAAGCACTGGTCGTTGCTGCCCGAGCCGGTGGGCGAGTGGTTGCGCGTGCAGCAATTGCGCTCGGTGATCCCGCAGGCGGGCGAATTGCTGGTTGAGTGTTTTCCGCGCGCCAACAAGCATTACCTCGTCTGCTATCCGTTCGAGGGGCGGCTGGCGCACCAGACACTGGGGATGCTGCTGACGCGGCGGCTGGAGCGGCAGAGGATGCGACCGCTGGGCTTCGTCGCCAACGAATATGCGCTGGCGGTCTGGAGCTTGTCCGACATGAGCGGGCTCCAGATGGGCGGGCTGTTCGATGCCGACATGCTGGGCGACGACCTCGATGCCTGGCTGGCCGAGTCCGCGCTCTACAAGCGCACCTTCCGCAACTGCGCCATCATCGCCGGGCTGATCCAGCGCCGCGGGCCGGGCAGCGAGAAGACCGGGCGGCAGGTGACGTTCTCCTC
>JAGWZW010000110.1 GCA_018971835.1 Alphaproteobacteria bacterium | reverse complement strand
CCGATAAATTGGTCGCGCAGCGCTCCAATGACATCCATGTAGTGAACAACACCGGAGGTCTTGCTAAGTGAAGCGTTGCGAAACTTCTCGGTGAACAGGCTAAGAGGATGGCCCGTCAGCGATGACTGCGAATCGAGGCAAGAGGAAATTTGAATAAGATTCTTGAAGCCTTGCTTGTTCTGCTGCGTGAGGCCGATGTCAGATTTGATAAGGTGTGTCCCGGAATTGCATGCGTCGACGACTTTGACAACTACGTCGGCGTTTGCAAGGCGCAGCAGGGTGTGCAGCTCCGTAGTTGATAAACCAGTTTCATTTGGACGGCTGGGGTCGAATTTCGTAGCGCAAAAAAAGAACTCGTCCGCGTGCACATAGCCGTGGCCAGTGAAGTAGAAAAAAAGCTCAGTTGGTGATTTTGCTTTATCGACGCCTCCGCGTATCTTCGCCTTAAGCTCACTGGCATCCACATTTTGAATGATCTCAAGGGTGTCATATTTCTCCGTAGCCTCCAGCAACTCTTTCATCGCTGCTAAATCGGCCGCGCAGCATTCGAGATTCGCGAGTGCGCGGTAGTTGGTGTTGCCGACGAGGATTGCGATGTTGGACATGGCGGAGCCTTACTGGAAAGCCGATCGATCTAATGATGTGAGGGATGTTAAAAGATAATGAACCAACAATATCCGCGAGTTCCCCTCAAGAGTCGGGTTTTGCACTGAAAATCTTGCCCTGCGAGCGCTGAATACCTAGTCACAGATTGCAACGCTGCAACTGCGTCCTCCTGTCTCCAAATGCCGTCCGCTTCAGCGCCTCGCTTTAGGCCGCTTCATTCTCCCAAAACTCCCAAGCCAAAAAATCTTCTCCATACCCCTTGAAAGGCTTTTTGTTCGCCTTATGTTCTAGACGGAACAAGACGGAGACTGCCCAGGCCGCGGCGCGCAAGCGTACGGCCAACGATGAAACTTTGCCCCCACGTGGGCACATACAGGACAAAGGCCGCGCCGCCCATGCGCGGACCGTCGGCGTCGAAGATGGGCGCGGGAAGCGGATGGCCCGAACGGGGTCCGCGACGAACGCGTCCGGTTGTCGGCCTCGAAATGCCCGAGGAGGATGCAAAGGTGCCTGTCGGCCCACCGTGGAGAGCGGCGGCCGCTGGCCTACCGTAGCATCCATGCCGAAAGCGGCGTGCGGTCCTTTGGATTGTGCGCCGCTTTTGGCGTTTAGGCGCCCGCCCGCGCGGGCCGCTCCCGGCACCAGGCTTGCTTCAGGGTAGGGGCACGGCAGCGGTGCCGTAATCTCTGTCCCCAAACGGGACAGGCGGGGCGTGGGCATGTGGGTGTTCGGAGTAAAAGCGGCAGCGCAATTCGCGGCGGCTGTGGCAGGAGCGTTCCTGCTGGCGGCGGCGGTGGCGGCGCTTCCGGCTAGCGGGCATGCCGGCAGTATTCCCGGCTATCTCGCCGCCTGGCTCCGGCAGATGGACCTGGCGGCCCATTTCGATTTCGGCACCAGCCAAGTCAGCGGGCTTTCCGCCGTGACCGAGCTTACCCGCGGGCTGCCGGTGACGCTGGAGCTGGTCGGCGCCGGCGCGCTGGTGGCGGTCATCCTTGGGGCGCCGCTTGGCGTATTGCTCGGAACGGGGCGCAGGCTCCGGGCCGCCGCGCCCCTGGTTCAGATCGTGGCTGCTGCGCCGGTGTTCTGCGCGGGGCTTCTGTTACTCTGGCTCTCGAAGCGGTTTCTAGGCTGGCAGGGTGCAGGACCAATGCCGTTCTGGACACCGCTGCTTCACGGTGATCCGGCCGTAGCCATTGGTTTCAAGGCACTCGCCCTGCCGGCTTTGACGGTGGGGGCGGCCGGGGCGGCGGCGGTCCAGCTCGCCCTGCGGCGGGCCGCGTCGCTGGCAATGGAGGCACCTTACCGCCAGGGTCTGCGCCTGATGGGACTGAGTGGCTTCGAGATCGACGGCAACTACCTGGCGCCGCAGATACTGGCCGGGTTGCTGGCGAGTCTGGGCGAGATCGCGTTGGCGCTGCTCTCGGCGGCTGCCGTGGCCGAATGGGTGTTTGACTGGCCGGGCGCGGCCGTGCTGTTCGTGAAGTCCGTGGCACTGCACGACTGGAGCGCGGCCGCCCTGGTGCTGCTGGTGTTCGCGTTCATCACCATTGCAGCCGATTTCGCGGGCAAGCTGGCGGCCCATGCGATCGCACCCGAGGAGGTGTGGGCGTGAGCGCTCCAGCTTACTCGTCATCCCATCCTGCCGACGGCGAAGCCACTCCAGCCGCCGGTGCAGGCCTGCGGGCAGCCATCCGCACCGCTGGATTTGTCGGGCTGGCATTGATCGCGGTGCTGGTCGGCATGAGCGATGTCGTTGCGCCCTATGCGGCCGACGCGCTGCATGTGGGTGCGGCGCTGGCGCCGCCTTCGGCGCTGCACCCGTTCGGCACCGATCTTCTCGGCCGGGACATTCTCAGCGAGACGCTGCATGGGCTCGCGATCACCGTTGATTACGCGGTCCTGGCCATGCTGGTGACGCTTCTGGCCGGCGGGTTTGCCGGGTTCGTCTCGGCGCGCCTGCCTTGGGGCAGCGGCGTGATCTTGCGCTGGATCGGCGGCATTCTGGGTGCAGTGCCTGCGCTGCTGCTGGCGATCCTGTTCATCGGCATCACGACACGGGACTTGGCGCCCTTGGCCGCGGGGCTCGCTGCGGCGCCGCTGGCCTTTGTCCGTGCCTATGATCGGGCCGGCGCGCTGGCCCGATCGCGCCACGCCGAATATGCGCGCGCCACCGGCATTCTGAGCGCGACCCTCCTGCGCCGTGATCTCGTTTACGAATTCCGTGACACCTTCCTCGCCAACGCTGCGCGCGCATTGGCCGCTGTCACGATCACGCTGGCTACGGTAAGCTTTCTGGGTTTCGGCGCGGTGCCGCCGCATCGCGATCTGGGTCTGATGATCGCGGCGGCGCGAGCCAGTTACCTCGAGGCCTGGTGGACTGCTGCCTTTCCGGCGCTGGCACTGTTGCTGCTGATCCTGTTCGCGCGGCTGGCGGCGGCTCTTGAGGAGGGCGAGCGGCCATGAACCAGAGCGGGTCGTTTCTGCGCCTGCGGGATATTCATGTCGGCCGCCGCGGCGCGCCGCGCCCCCAGCTCGATTGCTTTTCGTTGACTATGGCGCCAGGTGAGGCGGTGGTGCTGCTGGGCGAGGCAGGTTGCGGCAAAGAAGCACTGATGCGGGCACTGAGCGGCGTGCCGCTGCGCGGTGACGAGATCGGCGGCACGTTGCAATTCGGCGAAACTGAGCCTGAGCGCGCGGGACGCCGGCTGTCGCAGCTGCGCGTCGCCTATCTGACGGGACCGCGGGCGTGTCCGCTCTATCCCAACGCCAGTGTGCTGTCGCAGCTTGTGCGCATCCTGTCGACGCGGCTCGACGCGCCCAGAAGCAGCGCGCGCGCCGAGTTGGAGCTGGTGCTGGGCCGGATGCCGGCCGCGCCGACGCTGACCGAACTCGACAAGCGGCCGGCGAAGCTTGACGCTGCGACGATCGCCTGGGGGCTTTTCGCCACCGCCTTTGCACAGACGCCCGATCTGCTGCTGGCCGATCATCCCCTGACCGGGATCGAACCAGTGAAGATGCGTGCATTCGTCGATGTCCTGAAAAGCGAGCAAAAGCGCCAGGGCTTCATGCTGCTTTATGCGGCAATGGGAACCGAAGTGCCGGCGCTCCTTGGCGGCCGCATGATCGTGATGCGCCGCGGGCGCGTGGTGGAGGAAGGCCCGCTTTCGCGCCTTTCGGGTGCGCAAGCCCACGCCTATACCCGCATGCTGCTGCGCGACAGGGCGCCGCTGGCGTCCGAAACGCCACGCACGGCCGGCCGGGGCGAACCGGTGCTGCAGATTTACGATCTCGAATTGCCCAGCACGCGCCATAAATCCGCTGCGCGTCCGCGCGACCGGCTGACCTTCGAACTTCGGCGCGGCGCGGCGCTGGCACTGGTGGGAGAAGACGGTTCGGGCCGCCATGCGCTTGCCCGCAGGATCATCGGACTCGAGCGCGTCCGCTCCGGCCGCGTGGTGCTAGATGCCGTCGATATCGGGATCCTCTCAGAGACCATGCTGACGCGCCTCAGGCGCCGCGTCGCCTACATCACCGGAGACGATCACGCCCTCGACCCGCGCATGACCATCGCCGACACCGTGAGCGAACCCCTGCGCGCCCATCTGGGCCTGCCGCGCGACATTATCTCCGGCTACCGCGAGGCGGCGCTGAAGCGCGTTGGTCTGGCCTCGCTGCCGGGGACGCGCCCGGTGGCGACGCTCTCGCCCTTCGACAAGCGGCGGTTGCAGGTGGCGCGGGCCATCGTCACCGCACCCCTGCTTGCCGTGCTGGACGAGCCGCTGAGCGGTCTCGACGCCTTTGCGCAATCGGTGATGCGCGATCTGTTGCGCGTCTTCCGCGCCGAAGAAGGCCCGGCGCTGCTGCTGATCACGTCGGACTTTTCCGTGGCCCGGTCGCTGGCGGAAACGGCCTTCGTCTTCAAGGACGGCGCCATCGTCGAGCGTGGCCCGATCGCGGAGATGATGAGTGCCCCCAAGGACATCTCGACGCGGACCCTGGTGGACGCCGTGCGTATGCCGGAGACTCCTTCCGGCGGGCTTTCGTAACGCGCCTTCTGGGGTTAGAAGGACGGCAGCCCCGGGCCAAATCGCCCCCAGGAGTTGCAAGATGCTCGATCTCAAAGACCGTTCCCTCTTCCGCACCGACGCCTATATCGACGGCATCTGGACCGGCGCCGAATCCGGCAAGCGCTTCGCCGTCCTCAATCCCGCCACCGGCGAGAAACTGGCCGAGGTGGCCGATCTGTCCGATGTGGAAACCCGCCGCGCCATCGAGGCCGCCAACAAGGCGCTGCCCGCCTGGCGCGCCAGGACGGCCAAGGAGCGCGCCACCATCCTGCGCAAATGGTTCGAACTCACGATGGCGGCGCAGGAAGACCTCGCCCGGCTGATGACGGCCGAACAGGGCAAGCCCCTGGCCGAGGCGCGCGGCGAGGTGGCCTATGGTGCGGCCTTCATCGAATGGTTTGCCGAAGAGGGCAAACGCGTCTATGGCGACATTATCCCCACGCACAGGGCGGGCAGCCGCATCCTGGTGCTCAAGCAGCCTATCGGCGTGGTGGCGGCAGTGACGCCGTGGAACTTCCCCAATGCCATGATTACCCGCAAATGCGCCCCCGCGCTGGCGGCGGGCTGCACCGTGGTGGTCAAGCCGGCCGAGGACACGCCCCTCTCCGCACTGGCGCTGGCCGAGCTGGCCGAACGTGCGGGCATCCCGGCGGGCGTGTTCAATATTGTCCCCACCTCGCATCCGGCGCCGGTGGGCGGCGAGCTGACGCAGAGCCCGATCGTGCGCAAGTTTTCCTTCACCGGGTCGACCGAGATCGGCAAGCTGCTGATGCGCCAGTGCGCCTCCACGGTGAAGAAGGTGTCGCTGGAACTGGGCGGCAACGCGCCCTTCATCGTGTTCGACGACGCCGACCTCGATGCCGCCGCCGATGGCGCGATGCTCTCGAAATACCGCAACATGGGCCAGACCTGCGTCTGCGCCAACCGCCTGCTGGTGCAGGACGGCGTCTATGACGCCTTCGCCGCCAAGCTGGCCGAGCGCGTCGCCAAATTGAAGGTCGGCAACGGCGCCGAGGAAGGCGTGACGCAAGGCCCGCTCATCAATCAGGATGCGGTCGAGAAGGTCGAGCGGCTCTTGAAGGATGCGCAGGAAAAGGGCGCCAAGATCGTCACCGGCGGCCATCGCCACAAGCTCGGCGGCACCTTCTTCGAGCCCACCATCGTCACGAACGTCACGCGCAACATGGCCTTTGCGCGCGAGGAGATCTTCGGGCCGGTGGCCACGCTCTTCCGCTTCAAGACCGAGGAAGAGGCGATCAACATCGCCAACGATACCGAGTTCGGCCTGGCCGCCTATTTCTATGCGCGCGACGTGGGGCGCATCTTCCGCGTCTCCGAGGCGCTGGAATACGGCATTATCGGCGCCAACGAAGGCATCATCTCTACCGAGATCGCGCCTTTCGGCGGCGTGAAAGAGTCCGGCATCGGCCGCGAGGGCTCCAAATACGGCATCGAGGATTTCCTCGAAATCAAATACATCGCCCTCGGCGGCGTGGGAGCACCGTAAGCATGATTCCCCGCTATGCCCGCCCGGAAATGACGGCGATCTGGTCGCCGGATACCCGCTTCCGCATCTGGTTCGAGATCGAGGCCCACGCCGCCGACGCGCTGGCGGACCTCGGCGTGATCCCGAAGGAGGCCGCCGCAAAGGTTTGGGATCTGGGTTCCAAGGCCACCTTCAACGTCGAGCGCATCGACGAGATCGAGCGCGAGGTCAAGCACGACGTCATTGCCTTCCTCACCCATCTGTCTGAGATCGTGGGGCCCGAGGCGCGGTTTGTGCATCAGGGCATGACGTCGTCGGATGTGCTGGACACCTGCCTTTCGGTGCAGCTCACGCGCGCCGCCGATCTGCTCATTGCCGATGTCGACGCGCTGCTGGCGGCTTTGAAGAAGCGGGCCTTCGAGTACAAGCACGCCGTCACCATCGGCCGCAGCCACGGCATCCATGCCGAGCCCACCACCTTTGGCGTCAAGCTTGCCACCTATTTCGCGGAGTTCGTGCGGGCGCGCAGGCGGCTCGTGGCCGCGCGCGAGGAGGTCGGGGTCTGCGCGATTTCGGGCGCGGTGGGAACCTTCGCCAATGTCGATCCGCGCGTGGAAGCCCATGTGGCCGCGAAGCTGGGGCTCAAGGTCGAGCCGGTTTCGACGCAGGTGATCCCGCGCGATCGCCACGCCGCCTTCTTCGCCGCGCTGGGCGTGGTGGCCAGTTCGCTGGAGCGCCTCGCCACCGAAATCCGTCATCTGCAGCGCACCGAGGTGCTGGAGGCCGAGGAATATTTCTCGGCCGGGCAGAAGGGCTCCTCGGCCATGCCGCACAAGCGAAACCCGGTTCTGACCGAGAACATCACGGGCCTCGCCCGCATGGTGCGGTCCTATGTGACGCCGGCGTTGGAAAACGTGGCGCTCTGGCACGAGCGCGACATCTCGCACTCCTCGGTCGAGCGCTACATCGCGCCGGATGCCACCATCACGCTCGACTTCGCGCTCGCCCGTGCCACCGGCGTGGTTGACAAGCTGCTGGTCTATCCCGAGCGGATGAAGGAGAACCTGGAGCGGACCCGTGGGCTGGTCCATTCGCAGCGGGTGTTGCTGGCGCTGACGCAGGCCGGCGCCTCCAGAGAGGATTCATACCGGCTGGTCCAGCGCAACGCCATGCGCGCCTGGAACGGCGAAGGTACGCTGCTCGATCTGCTCTTGGCCGATGCCGAGGTCGCCAAGGCCCTGCCGCGCGAAAAACTCGAGGCGCTGTTCGACCTCGAATACCACCTCAAGCACGTCGATACGATTTTCGCCCGTGTGTTCGGGGATTAGGCCCCCTATTTCCCTTCCATCACCTGCTTCTTGGCGGTCTCGAGGAATTCGGCCAGCTTGGTGTTGATCAGGTGGTCGCTGCGGGCGATGGACTTGGCGTCGAAATCGGCCCGCACCTTCTTGAACACGGCCGCCTCGCCCGCTTCGGCCAGCCCGGCCTGGACCACATCCTTGGCATAGGCCTCGGCCGCGGCACCGGCGATTCCCATCTCACCGGCTGCCCACAGGCCGAAGAGCTTGTCCCGCCGGGCGTGGACCTTGAAGCGCAGCTCCTCGTCGCGCCCCCATTTCTCCTCGAAGCCCTTTTCGCGCTCCTCGAAACCGCTGGTCATGAATAACCTCTTGAAAAAACGGTGCAAATCGCCCATACGGGCGCAACTCGCCAGCGAGTCTAGCCCAACTGCCGCCGCTGCGCGACGGGCTTGCGCGCCGCAGCATTGGAAGATTGCCGGGGGCCTCGCCCTTCCGCTAAGTTGGCCTCCCGGCGGGGCTCTGTACGGCCTCGTTTTGCATTTCTGGCGGACAAAACCGTCCGCCCCTAGGACCATTTCCATGAAACGCCGCCGCATGATCTACGAGGGCAAGGCCAAAATCCTCTATGAGGGGCCCGAGCCCGGAACCCTGATCCAATATTTCAAGGACGACACCACCGCCTTCGATGCCGCCAAGAAAGCGACGCTGGACGGCAAGGGCGTGCTCAACAACCGCATCAGCGAATATCTGATGACGCAGCTCGCCAATATCGGTGTGCCGACCCATTTCATCCGCCGCCTCAACATGCGCGAGCAGCTGGTGCGCGAGGTGGAGATCATCCCGCTGGAGGTGATCGTCCGCAATGTCGCGGCCGGTTCGCTGTCCAAGCGCCTGGGCATCGAGGAGGGCACCATCCTGCCCCGCTCGATCATCGAATACTGCTACAAGAACGACAAGCTGCACGATCCGATGGTGAGCGAGGAGCACATCACCGCGTTTGGCTGGGCCAGCCCGCAAGACCTCGACGACATTGTCAATCTGACCATCCGCATCAACGATTTCCTCTCCGGCCTGTTCCTCGGCGTCGGCATCAAGCTGGTGGACTTCAAGATCGAGTTCGGGCGGCTGTGGGAAAACGACTATATGCGCATCGTGCTGGCCGACGAGATCAGCCCGGACTCCTGCCGGCTGTGGGATGTGAACTCCAACGAGAAGATGGACAAGGACCGCTTCCGCCGCGACCTCGGCGGGGTGGTGGAAGCCTATTCGGAAGTGGCGCGCCGGCTGGGAATCATGCCCGAATCGGTGCAATCCGATGCCAAGGGTCCAGTGCTGGTGAAATGACTTCCGCGTTCGCGGACGTCATCCCCGGCGAGCGTGCACGGCACGCGAGGGAAGGGGATCCGGCAGGATTATTCTCCCCATAAGGGGAGCCATTATGGAGACCCGGGAAGGGACCTGTTCGCCACATGAAAGCGCGCGTCTTTGTCACTTTGAAAACCGGCGTTCTCGATCCGCAGGGAAAAGCCATCGGTCATGCACTGGAAGGCCTCGGCTTCAAGGGTGTGGGCGAGGTGCGGCAGGGCAAGCTGATCGAGATCGATCTGGCCGAAACCGACGAGGCCAAAGCCCGCGCCGCTCTGAAAGAGATGTGCGAGAAACTCCTCGCCAACACCGTGATCGAGAAATACGAGATCGAGTTGCGGTCATGAAATCCGCCGTCATCGTTTTTCCGGCGTCCAACTGCGATCGCGATGCGGCCTCGGCGCTTCAGCAGCTCACGGGCCACAAGACCGAGATGGTCTGGCATCAGGACAGCGAGCTGCCCGATGTCGATCTGGTGGTGCTGCCGGGCGGCTTCTCCTATGGCGATTACCTGCGCAGCGGCGCCATGGCCGGCCAGTCCGCCATCATGCGCGCGGTGAAGGCCCATGCCGAAAAGGGCGGGGCGGTGCTCGGCATCTGCAACGGTTTCCAGGTGCTGACCGAATCGCATCTGCTGCCCGGTGCGCTGATGAAGAATGCCGGGCTCAAATTCGTCTGCCGCCCGGTGACGCTGGAGGTTTGCGAAACCCAGTCCGCCTTCACGCGCTTCTATGAGAACGGCCAGAAGGTCGTGTTTCCAGTCGCGCATGGCGACGGCAATTACTTCGCCGATCCCGAGACGCTGGACCGGCTCGAGGGCGAGGGCCGCGTGGCCTTCCGCTATGCCGAGGGCGATAACCCCAACGGCTCGGTCCGCAACATCGCCGGCATCCTCAACGAGAAGCGCAACGTGCTGGGCCTGATGCCCCATCCCGAGCGCGTGGTCGATCCGCT
>JAGWZW010000022.1 GCA_018971835.1 Alphaproteobacteria bacterium | reverse complement strand
CAGGAAAGACCGCGGCATGAACGCGCTGACCAGAACGGCTGAAGGGCCGAAGCATTTCATCGACCTGTCGGATTTCGACACCGCCACGCTCAAGGCGCTGATCGCCGAGGCGCGCGCGCGCAAGGCGGCGCGGGCGGGCCGGCCGCACGGCCTGGCCGACGACGACCAGCCGCTCGCAGGCCGCGTGCTGGCGCTGATCTTCGACAAGCAGTCCACCCGCACGCGCATCTCCTTCGACGTGGGGATGCGCCAGCTCGGCGGCAGCACCATCATGCTCTCCGGCAAGGACATGCAGCTCGCCCGCGAGGAAACCATCGCCGACACCGCGCGCGTGCTCTCCCGCTATGTCGATGCCATCATGATCCGCCTCTTGGATCACGAGATGGTGCAGGATCTGGCCGACAACGCCACCATCCCCGTCATCAACGGGCTGACGCGCCTCTCCCATCCCTGCCAAGTGATGGCCGACATCATGACCTTCGAGGAGCATCGTGGGCAAATCGCCGGGGCCACCGTGGCCTGGCTGGGCGACGGCAACAACGTGCTGGCCTCCTGGGTCCATGCGAGCGCGCGCTTCGGCTTCCGCCTCAACGTCGCCTCGCCCAAGGAGCTGGCGGCGCGCGAGGCGGTGCGCCACTGGGCCAAGGGCGCGAACGCCGACGTGCATTTCATGCACGATCCCGAGGCCGCGGTGAAACACGCGGCCTGCGTGGTGACGGACACCTGGGTCTCGATGGGCGACGAGGACGCCACCAAGCGCCACAATCTGCTCAAGGCCTATCAGGTGAACGCGCGGCTGATGGCGCATGCCGAGAAGGACGCGCTCTTCATGCACTGCCTGCCCGCGCACCGCGGCGAGGAAGTGACCGACGAGGTGATCGACGGCCCGCAATCGGTGGTGTTCGACGAGGCCGAAAACCGCCTCCACGCCCAGAAGGCGATACTGCGGTGGTGCTTGGGGTAGGGGGCAAGGAACATGAGCGAAGGCGAACAGAATCCGGTGAGGACGTTCGTTTCGTATTCGTGGACCTCTCCTGCTCACGAAACATGGGTGCTTGATCTCGCTACACGGCTTCGTGCAGATGGCGTCGATGTCGTGCTCGATAAGTGGGACCTTAAGCCTGGACACGACGCTTATAAGTTCATGGAGCAAATGGTCACGGATGCCACCGTTACCAAGGTGGTGATGATTTGCGACGCGGCATATGCAGAAAAGGCGAATGCTCGCGCTGGAGGAGTTGGCACCGAAAGTCAGATAATTTCTCCGGAATTGTATTCAAAATCCACTCAAGACAAATTCGCTGCTGCAATTACCGAATGTGACGATGAAGGTGTGGTCTGTGTTCCAGCATTTTATAAGGGGCGCATCTACTTCGACTTTTCTAGAGGGGAGGATTACGAGTCGCAGTATGAATCGCTGCTTCGGTGGATCGTTGATAAACCTAGATTTGTGAAGCCCGATCTCGGCAGGTTGCCGCAGCATCTGGCGTCTCCTGACGCGCCACAATTAAGTACCGAGCCAAAATTTCGCAGGGCGCGTGAGGCCCTTCGAGAGGGTGCGGGAAATGCAAGGGGTCTATTTCAAGAATTTTGCGATATATTTTCTAGCGAACTTGAGAAGTTGCGCATCCAAAGAGCCGAAGATGTCGAGTTCGATGAACAAGTAGTAGCTTCTTATAAAGCTGCGCGACCCTACCTAGATCAGTTATTCCATTTAGTGCGTGCGATTTGTCGTTTTTCTAATGATCCGATGTATGCGGAGCAAATTGCACGCCTCTTGGAAGCTGTGGCGCGCTACATGTTTCGCCCGGAGAGTATATCGAGCTGGAATGCATGGGACTTCGACAATTTCAAACTTATTGCTCATTCAGCATTTCTAGGGTGTCTCGCGGTGGCGCTGCAGGACGAGCGTTTTGATGTTGCAACTAGTCTGCTTGGACGGCGTTATCTTGTGCAAAGCGAGGCAGGTGGAGCTAGAGGTAGTCAGGGCTATTATCTATTCCTTCAGCCCGCAGAATCACTTGAACATCGTAACGGAAGGCTAAATCTCAGACGTCAGAGCCTTCATGCTGACCTGATAAAGGAGACGTTTTCGCACGGAACGCTGTCACTCGAGACGGTGTTGCAGGCTGATTTCGTTGCCTATTTGAGAAGCGTTCGATTCACGGATGAAGATCGGTGGGGCTGGTATCCTGTCTCGCTTATGTGGGCGTCTGCGCGATCTAGGCCATTTGAAATATTCGCTCGTTCGGAATCCAAACGATATTTCAATGGTGTAAAGCAAATGTTTGATGTTTCTGATGTGGACGACTTTCGTACCAAGCTAATAGATGGCTTTTCTAAGCGGAAGCCAGCGTTCACATATGGCTGGTTCGACGTAGATCAACTGCTTGGAACAGATAAACTTGGCACGCTTCCGTAGAGATATTGATTTGCGACAGAAATATTTATGATCACGGGCTTCACTTGTTATTAGAGTAAAGCACCTTGCCCAAAGGCGTTTGCGCACCCCATATACCCTCCCCATGACCACACGCTCTGACTACACCCCCGCGCCGGCGGCGGATTTCGTGCTCTCCTTCGACCTCGCCAACATCGCCGTGCGCGGGCGGCTGGTGCGGCTGGAGGCGGTATCGGCGCGCGCCCTGTCCGCCCACGCGCTGCCCGAGGCGCCCTCGCGCGTGCTGGGCGAGGTGCTGGCGCTGTCCGCGCTGCTCGGCTCCGCGCTCAAGCTGGACGGCCGGCTCACCGTGCAGGTGCAGGGCTCCGGCCCGCTCGACCTCGTCGCCGCCGATTATTACGGCGCGGAGGAAGAGCGGCCCACCGGCCTGCGCGGCTATGGCCGCCTCGACATGACGCGGTTCGCCGCGCTCCACGCCACTCCCGATTTCGCCGCGCTGGTGGGCACGGGGGCGCTCGCCATCACCATCGAGCCGCGGCTGGGCGACAACGCCTATCAGGGCATCGTGGGGCTCAATCCCGGCGGCCTTGCCGCTTCGGCCGAGGATTACTTCACCCAGTCCGAGCAGCTGCCGACCATGATCCGCCTCGCCGCCGTGCCGGTGCTGGAGCCGGGGAAGGAACCGGTGTGGCGCGCCGCCGGGCTGATGCTGCAGGCCGTTCCGGGCGAGAGCCGCGACGCCGACGACTGGACGCGCCTCGGCTTCATCCTCGACACGCTGGAGGATTTCGAGCTGATCGACACCAATCTTTCGGCCGAAGATCTGCTCTGGCGCCTGTTCAACGAGGACGAGGTGCGCGTCCATCCGGCCGAGCCGCTGGCCTTCCGCTGCGATTGCCGGGCCGAGCGCATCGCTTCGGTGCTGCGTGCCTACTCGCCCGAGGAGCGCGCGGGGCTGGCGGATGCCGACGGCATCATCCGCGCCCAGTGCGAATTCTGCGGCACGCTGCACGAGATCGCGCCGGACGTCCTCGCCGCCGACTGATCAACGCGCCACCAGCGCGCGGTACAAGTGCCAAGTCGCGTGGCCCAGCACCGGCAGCACCACGATCAGGCCGATGAAGGCGGGGATGGTGCCGATGACGAGGCCGGCCGTCACCGTCAGGCCCCACAGCGCCATCGGCAGCGGGTTCATCTTCACCGCGCGGAACGAGGCGGCGATGGCAGTGTCGAGGCCCACGTCGCGGTCCAGCAGCAGCGGAAACGAAACGATGCTCAGCGCCAGCGCCAGCACGGCGAAGAACAGGCCCGTGCCCGTGCCGTAAAGGATCATCAGCCAGCCGTCCGGAGTGGTGAAGGTGTCGTGCAGGAAGGCGGTGAGCGAGGCCGGCGCCTCCGGCCCCAGCGTGCCGCGATAGATGCCCCAGGCCGCGCCCAGCCAGGCGCCGAACAGCGCGATCAGCACGAGGCCCAGCACTGCGATGGCGCCGATGGCCGGCTCGCGCAGCACGTCGAAGGCGTTGATCCAGGTGATGTGCGCGCCCTGCTCGCGCCTGCGGCTCATCTCGTAGAGTCCCACCGCGGCGAACGGGCCGATCAGCGCGAAGCCCGCCGCCAGCGGAAACAGCATCGGCAGCAGGTTCATGCGCAGCGCGATGCGCGAGAGCACCAGTCCGGCCACGGCATAGATGCCGCAGAGGAACAGGACGTCGCTGCGATAGGCGGCGAAATCGTCATAGCCCTTCGCCAGCGCGGTGCCGATATCGGCGGCAGTGATCCTCCGCACCCTGGGCGCGGGAGTGTGGATTCTGTCCTGTATGTGGTGGAGCGAGCGATAGGCCGAGCCCAGCGCTTGCGCGGCGCCCACAAGCTGCGCGCCGCTCCATTCGACGGGGTTTCTGATGTGCATGACATTCTCCCGAACCGGTCATTCGGTGCAGGCAAACGCTTGCGGCCATCTCGGTCGCGCAACGTCCCGCGAGCCGCGCGCAGTATACACCGATCCGCCGCGGATGACAGCGCCGCGGGCCGACGCGCGCTGAAGTTGACGTAGGGTGAACGCGCCCCGCGTTGCCTTTCGCCCGATCCTCCGCTTGAATGACCCGCGATCGCGCACGGCTTTTCCGCTCGCGGCCAATCTGGGAGGAGCATGCGATGGGCGCGGAATTCTCCGGCGGCCAGAGCCCGATCGATTTCGATCACCGCTATCAGAGCCCGCTTTACACCGAGGATCATCGCGCCTGGCGCGATACTTTGCGCAAGTTCATCGAAGCGGAGATGATGCCGCATGTGAACGAATGGGACGAGGCCGGCGAGTTTCCCCGTTCGCTCTACAAGAAGGCCGCCGCCGTGGGCCTGATCGGCTTGGGTTATCCGGCCGAATATGGCGGCACGCCGGTCAGCGATCCGTTCTACGCCATCGTCACCGCCGAGGAGATGGCGCGCCTCGGCGCCGGGGGCATCAATGCCAGCCTGCTCGTGCACGGCATCGGCCTGCCGCCGGTGCTGGCCATCGGTTCAGAGGAGATGAAGGCTCGCGTGGCGCCGCTGGTGCTCGCCGGCGAAAAAATCCACGCCCTGGCCATCACCGAGCCCTCCGGCGGCTCCGATGTCGCCAATATCAAAACGCGCGCGGTGCGGGTGAAGGATTCGGGGGGCGATCATTATGTGGTGAACGGCTCGAAGATGTTCATCACCGCCGGGATGCGCGCGGATTTCTATACCGTGGCGGTGCGCACGGGTGGGGAGGGCGCCGGCGGCCTTTCGCTGCTCCTCTTGGAGCGGGACATGAAGGGCTTTACCCGTACGCCCTTGAAGAAGCAGGGCTGGTGGGCCTCCGATACCGCCGCGCTCTATTTCGATGACGTGCAGGTGCCGGTGGCAAACCTGATCGGCGCGGAGAACCAGGGCTTCATCGGCATCATGCGCAATTTCAACTCCGAGCGCATCGGCATGGCGGCCAGCGCCAACGCCTTCGCCCGCGTCTCATTCGAGGATGCGCTGGCCTGGGCGCGCGCGCGGTACACTTTCGGCCAGCGCCTCGCCGATCATCAGGTGATCCGCCACAAATTCGCGGAGATGGCGCGAAAGATTTCCGCCACGCAAGCCTGGCTGGAGCAATGCGCGGTGCGCGTCAAGGCGGGGGAGACGCCGGTGGCCGACCTCTCGCTGCTCAAGGTGCAGGCCACGCTGACGATGGAGTATTGCGCACGCGAGGCGATGCAGATCATGGGCGGCGCCGGCTATATGCGCGGCTGCCGCGTGGAGCGCATCTATCGCGAGGTGCGGGTGAACGCCATCGGCGGCGGCTCGGAGGAGATCATGCGCGATCTCGCCGCCCGCCAGCTCGGAATCTGAACGGAGAGTTGCGATGAGTCTCGATCCGAAGGAACTTGAGGATTTCCGCGCCGAGGTGCGCGCCTGGTTCGAAGAGAACCGGCCCGCCGATCCGGGCTTCCTGCTGCCGCAATCCTTCATGGAAGTGGGCACGGACGAGCAGTTCCATTTCCTGCGCGACTGGCAGCGCAAGGTCTATGAAGCCGGTTATCTCGGTATGGCCTGGCCCAAAGCGTATGGCGGCGGCGGCCAGCCGCAGGCGCTGCAGGATATCGTCACGCGCGAAATGATGCGCGCCAAGGTGCCCTTCATGGTCAACACCATTGGGCTCAACTGGGCGGGGCCGCTGATCCTCAACATGGGGTCCGAGGAGCAGAAGAAAGCCTATATCCCCGGCATCCTGAGCGCGGAGGACATCTGGTGCCAAGGTTTTTCCGAGCCCGATCACGGCTCCGATCTCGGCAGCGCGCAGATGAAGGCGGTGCGCGACGGCACGGATTTCGTGCTCAACGGCTCGAAGATCTGGACCAGCCTCGGTGTCCACGCGCGATACATGATCCTGCTGGCGCGTTCCAATCCGCACGCCAACAACAAGTATGAGGGCCTCAGCTTCTACCTCATCCCGATGCAGATTCCGGGCATCGAGGTGCGGCCCATCCGCAAGCTCACCGGCGAATATGGCTTCAACCAGACCTTCTTCCGCGATGCGCGTGTGCCCGAAAGCTGCCTGATCGGCGGCGAGGGCAATGGCTGGCGCGTGGCGATGGCCACGCTGATGTTCGAGCGCGGCGCCGCGGGCGGGCAGGCCGGCGGCCACGCCATGATGAGCACGGAAGTGTCCGAAGTGGTGGCGCTGGCGCGCGTGGCAAAACGCGGCGGCCGCCCCGCGATCGAGGATCCGCTGGTGCGCGACCAGCTCGTGCGCTTCCTGATCGAGGAGCGAGGACTGGCGCTCAATTCCGCGCGCAAGCGCCTGGCGCCGCTCAATGCGGAATATCCGCTGTCGATCGCGATGGCGGGCAAGCTGGCGGTGAGCGAGTTCCAGCGCCGCCTCTGCCAGTTCGCGCTGTCGCTGGAGGGCGGCCGCGCCGCCTATTATGTCGGCGACGCCCATGCCATCGACCGCGGGCTGTGGCAGCGGGCCTATTTCAACGCCTTCTCCGCCACCATCGGCGGCGGCACCAGCGAAATCCAGCACAACATCATCGGCGAGCGCGTGCTCGGCCTGGCCAAGAGCTGAGGGGCGGTCATGTTCGAAGGTGCCAAGCGGCCGACCATCAAATTCAGCGACGAGCAGGCGCAGCTGCTCGACATCGCGGCCAGTTTCGCGCGCGACAAGTTCCCGCTTTCCGCGGCCCGCGCCCGCATTGCGGCGGAAGCGGATTTGGACAAGGAAATCTGGAGCGAGATGGCGGCGCTGGGCTGGCTCGGCGTGGCGATCCCCGAAGATTTTGGCGGCAGCGGGCTCGGCCTCGGCGAAGCCGTTGCCATTGTCGAGCCGCTCGGCCGCCACGTCGCGGGCACGCCGCTGGTGTCCACAACCTTGCTGGCGCAGGCCCTGCTGAAAGCGGGCACGGAGTTCCAGAAACGCACCTACCTGCCGAAGCTGGCGGAAGGCGGCATCGGCGCGCTGGCGCTGAGCGAGGAGAGCGGCGACTGGAACCTGACCAACCTCGCCGCCACGGCAACGAAAACAGTGGACGGCGTTGCGCTGTCCGGCGTCAAAACCTTCGTCACCGATGCGACCTCGGCCGAGCTGATGCTGATCTCCGTGCTGTGGAATGGCCGGCCGGCGCTGGCGGTGCTCGACCGCGCGGCCTTCGGCAAGGGCCGCATGACACGCGAAACCGTGATCGACGAGACGCGCCGCTCCTACCGCGTCACGCTGGACGGCATGGTGGTGCAGGATTGCTATTTCCTCGAAGCCGCGCAAACTGCGGCGGCGTTCAAACATCTCGACGAAGCAGCGTGTCTGCTGGCGGCAGCAGAGATGTGCGGCGGGGCTGCCGGCGTCATCGCCACCACGGTGGAATATCTGAAGACCCGCAAGCAGTTCGGCCGGCTCATCGGCTCCTATCAGGCGCTGAAGCATCCGATGGTCGATGCCCTGATGCTGCTCGATGCCGCGCGCTCGCATCTTTACTTCGCCGCGGGCGTGGTGGGCGAGGGCAAGGAAGGCGAGATCGCGGTGCGCATGGCCAAGGCTGCCGCGGGCGAGGCGCTGGCCTTCGCTGCCGACCGCGCCATCCAGTTCCACGGCGGCTTCGGCTTCACCTATGATTGCGACGCGCAGCTTTACCGCCGCCTCGGCTTGTGGGGCGAGGCGCGCCACGGCGATGCGGCGTGGCAGCGCGCGCGGCTCGCCGAATTGATGCTATAGAGCAATTCCAGGAAAAGTGGGAACCGGTTTTCCGTCCGGAATTGCGACCAAACAGAGAAATGATGAGCGACGAGACCTGGCCGGACATCCGCGAAGCGGTGCGTAAGCTGTGCGCGAACTTTCCCGGTGCCTATTGGCGGGAACATGATCGCGCCCGCAGCTACCCCGCCGAATTCGTGCGCGCGCTGGGCGAGGCGGGCTATCTCTCCATCCTGATCCCCGAGGAGTACGGTGGCGCGGGCCTGCCGCTGTCGGCGGCGACCGCGGTACTGGAGGAAATCCACCGTTCCGGCGGCAATGGAGCGGCCTGCCATGCGCAGATGTACACGATGGGCACGCTCTTGAAGCACGGTTCGGCCGAACAGAAGGCGCGCTACCTGCCGAGGATCGCCCGCGGCGATTTGCGCCTGCAGGCCTTCGGCGTCACCGAGCCGGGCGCGGGCACCGACACCACCCGCATCGCCACCTTCGCGCGGCGCGAGGGCAACCGCTATCTCGTCTCCGGCCAGAAGATCTGGATCAGCCGCGCCGAGCATTCGGACCTGATGATCCTGCTTTGCCGCACCACGCGGCGCGAAGATGCCGCCAAGCCCGGCGAGGGCCTGAGCGTGCTGCTGGTCGATATGCGGCAGGCGGCGAAGCAGGGCCTCACCATCCGGCCCATCCGCACCATGCTCAACCATGCCACCACCGAGCTGTTCTTCGACGAGGTTCCGGTGCCCGCCGAAAACCTGATCGGCGAGGAAGGCAAGGGCTTCCGCTACATCCTGGATGGCATGAATGCCGAGCGTATCCTGATCGCCTCGGAGTGCATCGGCGACGGGCGCTTCTTCATCGACCGCGCCAGCGCCTACGCGGCCTCGCGCGAGGTGTTCGGCCGCGCCATCGGCGCCAATCAGGGCGTGCAGTTCCCCATCGCCCGCGCCCATGTGCAGCTCGCCGCCGCGGCGCTGATGGTGCAGCAGGCGGCCGCGCTGTTCGCGGCGGGCAAGCCCTGCGGCAGCGAGGCCAACATGGCCAAGCTGCTGGCCTCGGAAGCCTCCTGGTTCGCGGCCGACACCTGCCTGCAGATTCACGGCGGCTTCGGCTTCGCCGAGGAATACGATATCGAGCGCAAGTTCCGCGAGACGCGGCTCTATCAGGTGGCGCCGATCTCCACCAACCTGATCCTCAGCCATGTAGCGACCCATGTGCTGGGCCTGCCGAAATCCTTCTGAGGCTCAAACCGGCAGCGCGGTCTGATATTTGAGTTGCGCCAGCGCGAAGCGCGAGGCGGCGGTGGCGATGAAGGGCTGGTGCAGCAGGACGCGCATCAGGAAATGCTCATAGGCCGCCACGTCCGGCACCACCACGCGCAGCTCGTAGTCCCAGTCGCCGGAGGTGGAGTAGCACTCCATGATCTCCTCGCGCGAAGCGACGAAGCGCTCGAAGGCTTCGCGGTTCTCGTCGGAATGCGATTTCAGCCGCACCTGGCAGAGCACGTTGACGTCGCGCGCGATGGCGGCCGGGTTGACCAGGCGCACCGTGGCGCGGAGCACGCCGGCTTCCTCCAGCGCCTTCACCCGCCGCCAGCAGGAGGCGGCCGAGCTGCCCACCTCTTCGGCCAGCGCCGCCTGGCTCAGCGTGGCGTCGCGTTGCAGGGCACGCAGGATACGACGGTCAGTCTCGTCGATTTGAATGGGATATTTCATGGATGGCGGCATTATGAAATGATCATCCAAGTATCTCCCTTATTGCTTGATATTGAAAGGTAAATTTCGCCATCCGGCGCTATCCTTGTTTCAGGGAAAGGGAGCGTCCATGTTCGAAAAATTGGCGGCCCAGGCGCCGGATAGCCTGCTCGCGCTGATCGGAGCCTTCCGCGACGATCCGCGGCCGGAGAAGATCGACCTCGGCGTCGGGGTTTATCGCGATGCGGAGGGGCGCACGCCCGTCTTCGCGGCGGTGAAGGCGGCCGAACGCCGGCTGCTCGAAACCCAGGACAGCAAGGCCTATCTGGGGCCGGAGGGGAACCGCGCCTTCGCCCGCGCCGTGGCGCCGGTGGTGCTGGGGCCGTTGGCCGGGGACGAGCGTATCCTGGGCGTGCAGACCCCGGGCGGCACGGGCGCGCTGCGCCTCGCCGCCGAACTGATCGCGGCGGCGGACCGCAAGGCGCGCGTCTGGCTCGGCACACCGAGCTGGCCGAACCATGCGCCGCTGATGAAGGCCGCCGGCCTGGCGATCAAGACCTATCGCCATCTCGATCCGGCGACGCAGAGCATTTGCTTCGATGAGATGATTGCCGCGCTCGAGAGCGCGGCGCCCGGCGACGTGGTGCTGCTGCATGGCTGCTGCCACAACCCGACGGGCGCCGACCTTTCGCCCGCTCAGTGGGATCAGGTGGCGGAGCTGCTGGCGGCGCGGAAGCTCGTGCCGCTGCTCGACCTGGCCTATCAGGGCCTGGGCAATGGCCTCGAGGAAGACGCCGCGGGCCTGCGCCAAGTGCTGGACAAGGTGGACGAGGCGCTGATCGCCTATTCCTGCGACAAGAATTTCGGCCTCTACCGCGAGCGCGTGGGCATGCTGTTCGTGCGCGGGCGCAGCGGGGCCGAAGCGCGCATCGCCTTTTCCAACGTGCTGACGCTGGCGCGCACCAACTGGTCGATGCCGCCCGATCACGGCGCCGCCGCGGTGGCGCTGATTCTGGAAGACGACGCCTTGCGCGCGGACTGGCGGCGCGAACTGGATGCGATGCGCGCGCGCATCGCGAGCGTGCGGGCCGAACTGGCCGCGGCCGATCCGGCCTTCGCCGCGCTGGGGCGGCAGAAGGGCATGTTCTCGATGCTGCCGCTGTCGAAAGAAACCATCGACAGGCTGCGCAAGGAGCAGGCGATCTACATGGCCGGCTCCGGGCGCATCAGCGTCTGCGGCCTGACGCCCGGAAATCTTCCGCGCTTCGTGGAAATGGTGCGCGCGGCGCTCGCCGCCGAAGGGAGGCCCTGATGTCGGCACTGGGTAAGCGGGACGAAGCGCGCCTCAACCTGCCGAAGATCGATTGGCGCCGCGCCGCCTATCTGTTGCAGCTGTCGCGGAAGCTCGATGCACTGGAGGAAACCACCCTCGTGCCCGAGCGCAAGGTGCTCTATCAGTTCTCCGCGCGCGGCCACGACCTGGCGCAGATCCTGCTGGGGCTGGCGCTCGATCATCCGCACGATGCGATCTGCGGCTATTACCGCTCGCGGCCGGCGTTGCTGGCGCTGGGCGTACCGCCGACAGAAGCGCTGGTGTCCTCGATGGCGCGCGCGGGCGGCTATTCGGACGGGCGCGATATCGGCGTGGTCTTCAATTATCCCAATCCCAGTGGCACCTCCGCGCTGCCAATGTGCGGTGGCGTGGGTGCGCAGTTCACGCCCACTTGCGGCTGGGCGCAGGCGCTGACCTATCGGCAGAGCGTGCTGGGCGAAGCGGAATATGGCGAAGCGATCTCCGTGGCGCTGGGCGGCGATGGTTCGGTGGCGACCAACGGCTTCTGGTCCGCGCTCACCATGGCGACGACACTGAAGCTGCCCATGCTCTTTTATATCGAGGACAATGGCTACGGCATCTCCGTGCCCTCCGATTTGCAGACGCCGGGCGCGGACATCGCCGCCAATCTGGCGAGCTTCCGCAATCTCAACGTGCTGTCGGGCGACGGCGCCGATCCCGCCGAAGCCGCCAGCCTGATCGGCGAAGCGGTGGCGCATGTGCGTGGGCAGCGGCGCCCGGCACTGTTGCGCCTGCGCGTGCCGCGGCTCGAAGGCCATTCGTTTCAGGATACGCAGACTTACAAATCCAAAGACGTGATCGCCGCGGAATGGACGCGCGATCCCCTGCCGCGGCTGCGCGATTTTCTGGTGCCGCGCGAAATGTCCGAAGCGGAGTGGACGGGCCTCGAAGCCGAGGCGCAAGGCGCGGTCGAGGCGGCGCGCGGCGAAGCCGAGGCGCGCGCGCTGCCCGATCCGGCGCGCCTCACTGAGCATGTTTTTTTCGACGGCGCATTACAGACGATGGGCGGGCAATGGGCCGAAGCCTATGTGCCGCCGCACACCGGCGCGACGCCGTCCGAGGAAGGCCAGCGCCTCAACATGGTCACGGCCATTCGCCGCACGCTGGATCACGAACTCACAATCAATCCGCGCGTGATGGTGTTCGGCGAGGATGTGGGGCCGAAGGGCGGCGTCCATGCGGTGACGCTGGGCCTGCAGCAGCGCCACGGGGCCGAGCGCGTGTTCGATACCAGCCTGTCCGAGGAAGGCATCATCGGCCGCGCCGTGGGGCTCGCGCTGGCGGGGCTGGTGCCGGTGCCGGAAATCCAGTTCCGCAAATATGCCGATCCGGCGATGGAGCAGCTCAACGATTGCGGCACGCTGCGCTGGCGCACCAACAACCGCTTCGCCGCGCCCATCGTGGTGCGCGTGGCCGGCGGCTTCTTCAAATGCGGCGATCCCTGGCACAGCCAGACCAACGAGGTGCAGTTCGTCCATGCGCCGGGCTGGAAGGTGGCGATGCCCTCCAACGCCGCCGACGCGGTGGGCCTGTTGCGCGCGGCGCTGCGCGGCAACGATCCGGTGATCTTCTTCGAGCATCGCGCCATGCTGGACGCGGCCTCCGCCCGCCGGCCCTATCCGGGCGACGATTACGTGCTGGAATTCGGCCGCGCGCGGGCCGTGCGCGAAGGCGGCGACCTCACCATCGTCACCTGGGGCGCGATGGTGGAGCGCTGCGAGGAAGCGGCCGAGGGTTTCTCCGCCACCATCCTCGATCTGCGCACGCTGATGCCGTGGGATCGCGCGGCGGTGCTGAAATCGGTGAAGCAGACGCGGCGCTGCCTGATCGTGCATGAAGACCTGATGAGCGCGGGTTTCGGCGCGGAGATCGCCGCCACCGTGGCAAGCGACGCCTTCATGGACCTCGATGCGCCGGTCTCGCGCCTGGCCATGCCGGATATCCCGAGCCCGCACAATCCGGTGCTGATGGAGGCGGCGGTGCCGTCGGTGGCGCGCATCCGCGCGAAAATCGAAGAACTGGTGCGCTTCTGATGGCCGATATCCGCGCGCCCATCGAGCAGGAAGGCACCAAGGCCGTCCTCAAGAGCTGGCTGAAGAAACTCGGCGATCCGGTGCGCGCGGGCGAGCCGGTGGCGGAGCTGGAAACCGACAAGGTCGCCGTCGAGATCGCGGCCGAGGCCGATGGCGTGCTGTCGGAAATCCTGATCGAACCCGATGACGAAGTGGAACCGGGTGCCGTGCTCGGCCGCATCAGCGAGAAGGTGCTGGAAACCGTCACAACGCCGGCGCCCGCCAAGGCCAAACCCGAGTCCGAAGCCGCGGTGCCGCCGCGCGCCTCCATCGCCAGTTTCGATCCCGAATTGCGCCTGTCGCCTTCGGTGCGGCGCCTGCTGATCGAAACCGGGCTCGATCCGCGCGGGTTGCCCGGCAGCGGCAAGGGCGGGCGGCTGACGCGGCAGGATGTCGAGAAGGCGCTCGAACACAAGAGCCCCGCGGCGGTCGAGCCCGGCATCACCCGCATCCCGCACGACCGCATGCGGCTGCAGATTGCCGAGCACATGGCGCGCTCGCTGGCCATCGCGCCGCACGTCACCGCGGTGTTCGAGGCCGATTTCTCCGCCATCCTCGCCCACCGCAAGGCGCACAAGGATGAATTTGCCAAACGCGGCGTGGCCCTCACGTTGACGGCCTATTTCGTGGCGGCGAGCGCGGCGGCGATGCAGGCGGCGCCCGCCGTCAACGGCCGCTGGTACGAGGACCGCCTCGAAATCCCCGCCGACGTGAACATCGGCATCGGCACGGCGCTGGGCGAGCGCGGGCTGGTGGTGCCGGTGATCCATCGCGCCCAGACGCTGTCGCTGTTCGGCATTGCCGAGGCGCTGCAATCGCTCACCGACAAGGCGCGCGACGGCAAGCTCGCACGCGCCGACGTGCAGGGCGGCACCTTCTCGATTTCGAATCACGGCGTTTCCGGTTCGCTCTTGGCCGCACCCATCATCATCAACCAGCCGCAATCGGCGATTTTGGGCGTGGGCAGGCTGGAGAAGCGCGCGGTGGTGCGCGAGGTGGGGGGCACGGATGCGCTCCTCATCCGCCCGATGGCTTACGTCTCCCTCTCCATCGACCACCGCGCGCTCGACGGCCACCAGACCAATGCCTGGCTTACGCGCTTCGTGCAGACGCTGGAAATCTGGCCGGCGGGGTAGCTGCGCCGACGTTGCAGTCTATCGGCCCGGCACGGGAGCGGACAGCTTCGCCGATGCCCGCCTTGCGCCCAAAACGGCCTGGCGTTAGCCGGGCGGCATGCCCCAGGGCGGCGGTTCGTCCGCCGGCGCGGGGCCGGTGCTGTCCTCCGGCGTTGCGGTTGGCGGCGGCGGCGCGGCTGGCCAGCCCCGATCGGGGGTGTCGGCCGGTGGCGCAGGCGGCGCTTCTGGCGTCTCAACCCGAGGCGCCAGGTGCGCCTCAGCCACCCTCGGCGGACCGAGCGGAACGGTCACGTCGTCATAAGAATGATCGGCGCCCGTGGCCGCATCGATCCCGATGCCGACCAGCCCGCCGAGCACCACATTGCCAAGCGTTACGCCGTTGAAATGCGCTTGTGCCGTCGCATGGCCGGGGCCGTAGCCCGGCGCTTCGCAATCGATTTGGAGTGGGCTGGAACTGCGGTCCACCTTCACCGTTCCCGGTGCCGAGGCGTGCCATTGTCCTTCGCGATTCCGGAGCAAGCAGTTGGCGTCGGCCGGCGGCACCGTTCTCACCGTCACCTTCTCTTTCGTGCCCTCCACCACCGTGGCGCAGCCCGAAAGCGCCGTCCCCAAGGCGAGGCCAAGTGCGACCCTCGCCAACAATACCGAAATTTTCATGCCCGCCCCGTCGTCTGCCCCGCTTGACTGTGGAGGGCAAAACTAGGCGGGCAGGTGGCCGGAAAAACAAAACATTGGAATGTTGCTTAACTTGCGGGGGCGGGCCGGCGGCGCGTTGACATGAAAATTATTGATGATATTTTGATGAGTAAGGCTTGATGCGGCTGCGGGCCGCTCCCATATCCGTGTGGCTGGCCCCCAGCGAGCCCTGACCGGGCCCGAACCTTGGGATGGGGGGTACCCCCAAAAATTCCGGTTCGAATGCCGGTGGCCGGGCACGGCCACAAGATGTTGAGGAGAAACAAGATCATGACCAAGATCGGGGTCGGTGTCGGCGAGGATTTCCCCATCGAAGATCGAAATGCCGCCGCCGCCGGAGCGGAAGCCGGTGCAGCGCCGGGCGACGAGGCCGGAGCGGCGCGCCAAGGCGACTACGATCCTGGTTACGGTCCCTGCGGCTGGAGCCGCCAGGCCGGCGAATCCTATGAGGACTGGCGCGCCCGCCGCGACGATTGGCGCCGCCAGCGGCACGAATGGCGGGCGCAGCGCCGGGAATGGCGCCGCCGCTACCGCGAGGAGCAGCAGAGGCGCTACGGCCCGGGCGATCCCTTCTATTACTACTGGGGCCTGCCGCGGGTTCTGCGCATCATCCTGATCGTTGCGGTGGCCATGCTGATCTTCCGTCTTGTTGCCGATGCGCCCTTGATCATTCTCGGGGCCGCAGTGCTGGCCGTGCTTTATGCCGCGCACCGTCATTATGGTCCGTTCCACGATCGTGATTTCACGCCGCCGTCGTCCGGCACCAGCGGCACGCCGCCCGCGCAAGGAAACTGACCATGCACCACCATCACCGCAGGCGTTACAAGAGCGCCGCCGAGGCGATGCGCGCTGCCGCCGATGTCATGGACGGCAGCGGTTCGGGCAGCGGCGAGCGCACCACCACGCGCGTGCAGCTCGAAATGCCGCCGCAGGCGATGGAGCGGCTGCAGCGCCTGAAGGAGCGCACCGAGGCCGCCTCCTATGCCGAGGTGATCCGCAATGCGCTGCGCCTGTTCGAGGCCCTGGTGGACGAGCACGAGAAGGGCGCCGAGTTCTCGCTCAAGCGGCCGGGCGGCGAAACCGTGGCCTACAAAATCTTCGTGTGACGCGATGCGCCTGATCGAGCGGCCTTCGCCCAATCGCGATGCCCGGCCCGAGGGCACGCCCATCGACCTGCTGGTTCTGCACTACACCGGCATGAAGACGGCAGAGGAGGCGGTGGAGCGGCTGTGCGATCCGGCTTCTCAAGTCTCCGCGCATTACACCATCGATACCGAAGGCACGGTCTTCGCCCATGTGCCCGAGGCGCTGCGCGCCTGGCATGCCGGCGTGTCCTACTGGGCGGGCGCGCGCGGGCTCAACGCGCGCTCCATCGGCATCGAACTGGCCAATCCCGGCCACGAGTTCGGCTACGTGCCGTTCCCCAAGGCGCAGATCGAGGCGCTGGTGGACCTGGCCGACGGCATCATCAGCCGCCATAGCATTCCCGCCGCCCGCGTGCTCGGCCATTCGGACATCGCGCCCGCGCGCAAGCAGGACCCGGGCGAGTTGTTCCCGTGGAAAGGGCTGGCGGATTTCGGCATCGGCATCTGGCCGGAGCATTCGGCCCGCGCGCTCGATTTGCCGGTCGAGCAGGCCCTTGCCGAGATCGGCTATGGCGTGGCGCCGGAGGTGGAGGTGACGCTGGAGCAGGTGCTCGGCGCTTTCCAGCGCCATTTCGTGCCCGAGAGCGTCACGGGCGAGGCCGATCCCGAAACCCAGCGCCGCATCGCCGCCGTCCATGCGCTGGTGACGGCGCCCGCCTGATTCCGCAAACCGGCGGTCCGCTATGCGCGAAATGCAGATGCGTGCGCGCGCCCGAGCCCTTAATTTGGCCGCTCCAATCGCGGAGCAGACGATGAAAACCATAGGCATGATCGGTGGGATGAGTTGGGAATCCACCACCACCTATTACCAGGTCATCAATCGCGAAGTGCAGAAACGCCTGGGCGGCGTGCATTCGGCGAAGCTCATTCTGGAATCGTATGACTTTGCGGAGATGGATGTGTTGCAGCGGGCCGGCCGCTGGGCCGACGCCAGCGCCATGATGGAGGAAACCGGCCGCCGCCTCGCCCGCGCCGGGGCGGACTTCATCATGATCTGCTGCAACACCATGCACATCGTCGCCGATGCGGTGGAAAAGGCCGCCGGCATTCCGCTGCTGCACATCGCCGATCCCTTGGGCGAAGCCATCCGCGCCAGGGGCATCAGGCGTGTCGGCCTGCTCGGCTCCTGTTTCACGATGGAGCGCGCCGGTATCATCTCCGGCCGGCTGGAAGAGAAGTTCGGCATCGCCGCGCTGGTGCCGGGCGATGAGGACCGCGTCACCGTCGATCAGGTGATCCAGCAGGAGCTGGTGCGCGGCTGCTTTCTGGAGCCCTCGCGCGCCGCCTATCGTGCGGTGATGGGCAAGCTGGTGGAACAGGGCGCGCAGGGCATCGTGCTCGGCTGCACGGAGATTCCGCTGCTGGTGGGGCCGGACGACGCCAGCGTGCCCACCTTCGACACCACCACGCTGCATGCGCTGGCGGCGGTCGAGCTGGCGTTATCCTGAGCGTCGCCCTATATTCCGGGTGCGTCAGATGGCCGGATGGCCGCGGCGGGCGAAAGCCCGTCGAGGAAAGTCCGGGCTCCACGGAAACACGGTGACGGATAACATCCGCCGGGGGCAACCCCAGGGATAGCGCCACAGAAAACAAACCGCCTTCTCCTCGGAGCGGGTAAGGGTGAAACGGTGCGGCAAGAGCGCACCGCGCGACCGGCAACGGAAGCGGCACGGCAAGCCCCACCGGGAGCAAGACCAAATAGGGACGGCAGGTAACCTGTTTCCGGGTCGCCGTCCGGGTAGGTCGCGCGAGGCGGCAGGCAACTGCCGTCCCAGAGGAATGGCCATCTATCCGCTTCGGCGGTGGACAGAACCCGGCTTACAGGCCATCTGACGCAAATATGGAAATATCTTGACATAGCTACCGTCCTAGCCATATTATGGATTTATTATATCTTGGCGGCGACGATGAGGCAGATTTCAGAGGAAAATTTCCGCAGAATTCAGCGCAATGCGGTTGCGTTTGAGGATACATTGGATACAGCTCTATCTAGAATCATAGATTTCTATGAAGCTCATGTATCTGAATCTACAGACCGTCCTTCGCAGCGACAGGCGCCTCCAAGTTCAGCAGACGAATGGACTGCGCCCTGCGAACATTCATGTGATCCTTTCCAGCCCCCAAACCTGACTCATACGAAGGTGACCTTCGCGACGATCGGCAAGCAGTCGCTTGATGCGCCGAATTGGAATTCAATGCTGGACGAGATGGTGAGGTTGGCGAAAGCGCGCGTAGAGAATTTCCGAACGCTGAAGGGACTGGCGCTAGTCAATATATTTGAAGGTAAGAAAGTCGACGACGGCTATCATTATCTCGCGGATATCGGCATATCGGTGCAGGGGCAAAGTGCTAACGATGCGTGGCGTTGGATTGCACACATCGCGCGAAGCCTCGGCGTTAGAGTTCAGGTTCAATTTTCTTGGCGCAACAAGGAGGGAGCGGCATATCCGGGCGAGGGCGGAAGGTTCGTAATCGCGGGGCACGACTAGGATGCGCCACCTAGCCAGTACGGAGTTCTGGAACTTATACGACCAGCTTCCGGCCGATATTCGAAAACTGGCGGACCAGAAATTCGCGCTGCTCAAACGCTATC
This sequence comes from Alphaproteobacteria bacterium, assembly GCA_018971835.1. Taxonomy (GTDB): domain Bacteria; phylum Pseudomonadota; class Alphaproteobacteria; order Micropepsales; family Micropepsaceae; genus Rhizomicrobium. The sequence continues at coordinate 25,241 of JAGWZW010000022.1, read as the reverse complement.
CGATGCACCCATCGTTGCATTTCAAGAAGGTCGGGAAATATTGGAGCGTTCGTATCGGCATCCACTACCGCGCGCTCGCCACGGAATCCGGCGATGACATGCGATGGCACTGGATCGGCTCGCATTCCGAATATGATGCGCTGACGCGATAGTTCAGAGTTCGCGGAAACGCCCGGCGCGGAAATCCGCCTCGGATTTCTCCACCAGCTTGTCCAGCTTGCCGCTTTTGGCGTCGCGTTCGATCTTGGCGTCGAACTCGGCGGCGTCCATTTCTTCCAGCAGCGCGCGCAGCCGGTCCCGCTCCTTGCGGGACAGCTTGGTCACGGCCTTTTCGAGTTCGTCGATGCTCATAAATGTATATTAGCACAGATGCCGTCGGCCGGCACCACCGTCCGCCTCAATGCGTGCTGCGGTGGAAGATCTGGTCGTAAAGGCCGGTGTTGTACTGCAGGCCCGCCACGGTCAGCGTCAGGCGGTGCGGATAGTCGGCGCGGGCCAGGCCCTTGCGGTCCAGCGCATGCCAGACGTTCTCGTTGGTCAGGCCGGTGGCGTCCTTGCCCGCCACGGTGGCGTCGCCCAGGTGGAAGTGGTCGCCATGCGCCCCGGGAAAGCGCTCGATGGTGGCCTCGCCCGGTCCCGGCCCCGCCGTCGCCGCGCCCGGAAGGCGCGCGATCGCCTGCAGCAGGGTGAGCGTGCGCAGTTGCAGCGGGTTGAGCTTCAAGGGGTTCAGCTTCGGGGCCATGTGTGATCCTGAATTCGGCGAACGGACTTAAGCGAGCCAGCTTGCCTCGTCCGCGCCCGGCTCGGGCGGCGGGCGGCGCCACGCGGGCTGGGTCATGGACATCCGCATGACGGGCCCGAGGAAATCGAGCCGGCCGCGCGCTGTGTCGCACGACTTCAGGTAGCCGTCGAGTCCCGCCAGCGGGTTCCAGCTCTCGGGCATCTCCGCCGCCGGAACCCGCCCCAGGGATTGCAGCCATTGGGCCGTGGCGCAGAGCGAGACTTCCACCCGCCAGCTGCCGCCCTCGCGCATCCGCCTGAGCAGGGCCGCGGCCGCGCCCGCCGCCGCCAGATAGCCGGTGATAACATCGCAGGCCGCTGCCGGGATCAGCTTGGGCGGCGCCTCTCGGCCTTTCCGCTCGCGCGCCGCCATCGCCGCCCCCTGTTCGCAGGCCATGCCGGTGGCCGCCTGGGCAAGCTGCTCCCAACCCCGCCGCGGCGCCCACGGGCCCTTGTGCCCGTAGCAGGACAGCACCACCTGCACGATGCCTGGCGACAGATGCGACAGCGCCGCCGAGGTGAAACCCAGCCCGGCCAGCGCACCGGGACGGTAGGAGTCGATGAAGACCTGCGCCTCGCGCACCAGCCTGCGCAGGCGCTCGGCGTCGGCGGGCTTGGCCAGGTCGAGAAAGGCCGCGCGTTTGCCGTGGCCGGTGTCGAGATCGAAGGCGTCGATGGTGGGCAGCCGTTCAGCCCTTATATGCAGCACGTCGGCGCCGTGGCTGGCCAGGGTGCGTCCCGCGACCGGCCCGGCCAGTACGCGCGTCAGCTCCAGCACGCGAATGCCGGAAAGCGGCGCTTCGCCGGGCGCAAGCTCCAGCCGCGGCGCCTCGCCGATGCGGGTGAGCACGATGGGCGGCGTATCGGCCAGTGCTTGGCCCTGCGGGCTGCTGCGCCACTCATCCGCGGTGCGCGCCACCGCGCCGCAAAGGCCCAGATGCGCCAGCGCCTCCTCGAGCGCCAACGCGTTCCACTTGCCCACGGCGTCGGCGATGCTTTGCGGGTCGTCCGCCGCAGCCAGCAGGCCCACCGTGCCCTGCGCCAGGTGCGGGAAGCCGCCGTGGAGGTGTATCCAGCGCCCGTCGCCGGTGCGGTAGAAGCCAACGGTGGGATTGGTTTCGGCCGGGCGCGGCACCGGCTGGCCGTCCAGCCGCATCAGCGCGAAGGATACCAGCGAGGCCGCAGCCGCGCCCGGATCGAGCGACAGTTCCTGCGGGCCGCCCGCGCTGCGCAGCCGCCAGATGCCGTCCGCGGCACTGCCGGCCAGGCCCAGCGCCGCTGCCGCGGCGGCGGTGACGCGAAACGGCGTGGGAAGATGCGGCTCTGCGCCGGAGAATTGCGGCACGCGCAATGGCGCCAGACCTGTCATCCGGTTGAGCAAGGCGAAGATGCCGGCTGGGTCCATGCAATCCTCCGGGGCCAAGGTATAGTCCCCCGGCGGAACGGCGGGCAACGCCGTAGCAACGGGAGAGGACAGTTTCGTGACCGGACCGCTCGAAGATATCCGGGTGATCGATTTTGGCCGCTATATCGCCGGGCCTTATTGCGCGGCGCTGTTGGGTGATTTCGGGGCCGAGGTGATCCGCGTGGAGAAGCGGGAGGGCCGCGAGGACCGCACGCTGGTGTCATTGGGCGAGCGCGACGACGGCAGCCCGCGCGAAGGTGCCATGTTCCTGCAGATGAATCGTAACAAGAAGAGCCTGACGCTCGATCCCATGTGCGATCAGGGCCGCGAGGTGGTGCGCCGGCTGGTGAAAAGCGCAGACGTGGTGGTCGCCAACCTGCCCGGCGAAACGCTGAAGGCGATGGGCCTCGATTACGAGACGGTTTCGGCGCTCAATCCGCGGGTGATCCTGGCGGTCGTGTCCGCCTTCGGGCTGGATGGGCCTTATGCCTCGCGCGTCGGTTTCGACGGCGTGGCGCAGGCGATGAGCGGATCGTGCTGGTATTCGGGAAGCGCAGATCAGCCGATGCGCTCGGCCTCGTCCTATGTCGATTTCGGCACGGCCTCGCTGCTGGCCTTCGGAGTGATGACGGCGCTCAGGGCCCGCGCTCAAACTGGCAGGGGGCAATTGGTCGAAGGTGCGCTCTTGCGCACCGCCATGACCTATTTCAGCCCGCTGCTGATCGAGGAAGCGGTGCTGCACCTCGACCGGAAGCCAACGCTCAACCGCAACCAGAACGCCGCGCCGCACGACGTTTTCCGCGCGAAAGACGGCTGGATCACGGTGGCGGTGAACGGCGATCCGCTGTTCCGCCGCGTCGCTAGCCTGATCGGCGCGGAAGACTGGCTCGGCGATCCCCGCTTTGCCAGCGACAAGGCGCGTGGCGATCACAGCGAGATCGTCAGCCGCCGCCTGCGCGAATGGTGCGCGGCGCGCACCTGCGCGGAAGCCATTGCTGCGCTCGAAGCGGCGCGCGTGCCGGCCGGGCCGGTCTATCGCCCGCGCGAGGCGATCGAGGATGCGCAGGTAAAGGCAGCGGGCTTTTTTGTCGACGTGGACTACCCCGGAATCGGCCGTGCGCCCGTGGCGGCAACGCCGGTGAAGCTTCAGGCGACGCCGGGAAGCGTGCGCAGCCGGCCGCCGCTGCTGGGCGAACATACCGCTGCGGTGCTCGCCGAACTCGGCTATTCGCCGGCCGAGATCGCGGCGATGAGAAGCGGGAATGTGGTGTGATTAGGCGGCCGCCGGCGTGGTTGCCGCCCGGCCGCGGCGGCGCAGCAGTTCGCCTTCTTCCTCGCTCAACAGCAGCGTGGTGAGTTCGGCGGCGATTTCGAAATAGGCCAGCGCATGTTCGCGCCGGTCGCCTTCGGCCGCGCGCATTTCGCGCAGCAATTCGTCATTGTATTTGCCAAGCGCGCCGACCAGTTCGTCGCAAGTATCCTTGAGCGTGGCGCCGAACGAGGCCGCCTGCGCATAAGGTTTTGTGCCGACGATCAGGTGTGCATAATGCATCGCCCGCTTCTGCTTTTCGGGATCGGGCGCGCGCGAAAGCTCCGGCGCTCTGGGGCCGCCGGAATAGGAGGCGCGCTGGGTGGGCAGCGCCGCCAGGATTTCGCGGGGCGCACGTTCCATGAAGCCGTCCATGCTCTCGGATACCGCCGAGCGCGCCTTCAGCAGGCGCTGGCCCCAGCGACCGTCGCGCCGCATCTCGACTTCCTTGACCATGCCCTTGGAATATTCGGCGAAGCTTGCCACGTGACGGCAGAGCATTTCGGCATCGAAATCCGGCTGGCGCGTGGTGCGGATGGCAGCCAGGTGGGCCTCCATCTCACAGAAGATGGCCTCGCCGACCAGGCCCATATCGGTACTGGAGATCAGCGTATCCTGCGTGGTGCGCGAGACGAACAGCGGCAGCTTCAACGCCTGCCAGGGGTGCTCCAGCCGCTGCATAGCGATCACCGCGACATAAGGCGCGGCATCGGGCGCCTTTTCGACGATGCGGTCGTAGATGGCCCGCAGCGCCCACAACGTGTTGTCGTCGAGGCTGGCGGTGGCCTTCGGCAGCACGGTCTGCACCTCGACGATCTCGGGACCGACCGCGAGTACGTTGGCCATCTCGCGGGCGTCGGCCAGAGCGGTATCGCTTTCCAGTTCCTTGCGCGCGGCCTTGGCGCCGGCGTCGTCCTTCAACACTTCAAGGATCGCCGCAGAGGCCACCGGCCAGAATTCGCCGGCGCAGGCCAGCGCATTGTCCAGATGAAATCCCAGTACCGCCGACTTCGCGCAGGCGATATAGGCCGCCGCGGCTTCGGGCATCAGCGTTCTGGTGAGCCAGCGCCAGATCGGCGCGATCGATTTGCGGTGGATACGGCCCTTCTGTTTTTCCGGGCGTGCCTCAACCAGCAGGAGGTCTTCGAATGGCCGGCAGAACAGACGCAGCGGCGTCAGGGTGCGCGAGGTCTGGCGGGTATGGCGCAGTGCCGGGCGCAGCGCCTCCAGGATCAACTCGTGCGGCAGGGCCTTGCCGTCATTGAGGCGATCGACTTCGACAGCTTTGGCAAGGCGCACTGCGGCAGATTCCGGCAGGCTCGCCAGAAACCTCTGCAGCAGTTCCACCTTGTCCGGCGCAATCATGCCTGGGGTCCAATCCATCAGCCTGCGGCCTGCGTTGTGGGGCAGGTTTTGCCGCGTCGCCCCACCCGCAAACCGGCATATCCACCGAAATTAACCCAGCCAGCGTTAACATGGCCTTGCGGCGTAAGCGCGATGGCATTTCCCGGCCGGCGCCGGTATCGTTGATACATTCTTCACCGAATCGCCGTCCGCGGGGATATTTTCCGGAGAGCGAGGCATGCGACCGGCCGATTTCAAACGCTGGCGGAAGGGCATGAAGTTCTCCCAGAAGGAGGCGGCGCAAGCCCTCGGCCTCAAGCGCCGGGTCGTCCAGTATTATGAAAAGGGCGAACGCGACGGCGAGCCGGTGGAAATCCCCAAATCGGTCCGGCTGGCCTGCTACGCTCTGATGACGGGCGTCTATGACTGGCACGGCCCGCACGATTAGACGGCCACAGGCAGCTCCTTCAGCCCACGGAAGAACGGCAGGTTCCGCCATCGCGGCCTGGCCTCGGGATCAGCAAGGCGCAGGCTGGGGAAGCGCGCGAAGAAGAGGGGCAGCGCGACCTGCGCCTCCAGGCGTGCCAGCGGGGAACCGATGCACAGGTGCGTGCCGCCGCCGAAGGCGACATGGGGGGCGTCCTTGCGCGCGATGTCGAAACGGTGGGGATCGGGGAAGGTGTCGGGATCGCGATTGGCCCCACGCAGCGACATGAACAGCGATTGCGCCTGCTTGACCGGGCAGCCGCCGACCTCCGTGTCGCGCGGCGCGATACGGCTGGTGACGTCTACCGGCGATTCATAGCGTAGCACTTCCTCCACCGCCGAGTTGATCAGCGCCGGCTCGGCCTTCAGCCTGGTAAGCTGGTCGGGATGGGTGAGCAGCAGCCAGATCGCGTTGCCGATCAGATCGGTGGTGGTGAGATTGCCGCCGATCAAAAGACCCTGCAGGTTGTTGGAAATCTCGCCATCGCCAAGCGGTGCACCCTCGGCCTGAAGCTGTACCATGTCGCTGACGAGATCGTCCCTCGGCGTGCGGCGGCGCGCGGTCATCAACTCGCGGAAATAGGCGGAAAGAGCATTGATCGCGGCGACGAGGGCCGCGGTCTGCTCCGGCGTCCGGAAGGGGTTGAGGCTCAGGATGGCGCCTTCCGACCAGCTGCGGAATTCCATCAGGCGGTGCTCGTCCACGCCCAGGATGCGGGCGATAGCGTCGATCGGCACCTGCAGCGCGAAATCGTTCATGGCGTCGAATTCGGCGCGGCCTTCGAGGGCGTCGAGCTTTCCTGTGACAACCTTTGTCACTAGCGGCCGGCATTTGGCCACGCGCTTGTAAAGCGCCTTGGCCAGCGGCTCGCGGATGCGGGCATGGTCGGGATCGTCGAGGAAAAGGATGCTGGCGCCGGCTTCGTCCTCGGGCACTTGCAGGCCCTCGATCTTCTCGCCGACGAGGCGGCGCTGGATCATGGCGGCCGGCTCGGCCCGCGAGGGGTGCCGCCACATACTGGATTCGGAGAGCACGCCGCGCACGTCCGCATAGCGCGTGAGCACGAAGGTACCTGCCGTCTCGTCGCGGTGCACGGGGCATTCGCGGCGCAGCTGGTCCAGCAGCGCATGGGGATCGTCGTTGAACGCCGGGTTGAGTGGCGTCAGGTCGAAGACGGAGGGATGCGGCCGGTCAGGCATCGGACTCTCCGGGTGGGTTGCCGGAGCATAACTGACAGTTCGTCAGATCGCCAACGGCTTCCGGCCGCCTGGGGTGCGTTTACACATTATTCACCATCGCTACCGCATCCTTACGATGTTTGTGATTTGTTCTGTGATATGCACCAAAACAGGACTGCCGATAGTGTTGAGGTATTGCACAAACCTATAATTTTCCTCGCTTTTCGTTGACCGGGCACGCTGTCCCATGTTATCCCATACTGTCCCATTGAGGGGACGGAAGGGGTGGGATTTCGCAATGTCGGCCGTGGTGAATTTTTTCACCTCGACGTTTTCGGGCACGCTCGACGCGAAAGGCCGGGTTTGCATTCCCGCGGAATATCGCTCCGCGCTCACCGCGCAGCACACGGACGGCGTCTACCTGCGCCGCAACCATCTTAACAGTTCCCTCGAAGGTTTCGGCGACCTACGGATGCAGCAGTTGCTGGCCGCGCAGGCGGTGCAGGATCCGGTGTTCGGCACCGACACCGACGACACGGTCCGCCTCATGCTGCGAATGACGCAGCTTCTGCCGCGCGACGAGAACGGCCGCGTGCGGCTGCCGGATTCCTATATCGAGCATGCCGGCCTCAAGGACCGCGTGACCTTCGCCGGCGAAGGCGCCAGTTTCTACATCTGGTCGACCGAAGCCTTTGAGGCGATGGAAGACGAAGACCTCAAGCGCGCGCGGGCCGCCCACGCCGCCCGCCGTGCCGCCAGAATGGGAGATGGCACATGAGCGGCCACGTTCCCGTTCTGCTCGCCGAGGTGCTGGACATCATCCGGCCGCGCGACGGCGCGCATTACATCGACGGCACCTTCGGCGGCGGCGGCTATTCCCGCGCCCTGCTGGATTCGGCGAAGTGCCGGGTGCTGGGCATCGACCGCGACCCGGACGCCATCGCGCGCGGGCAGGAGCTGGTCGCCCGTTACGAAGGCCGGCTCAAGCTTTCGCTGGGCAATTTCTCGCAGATGGAGGCGCTGCTTGCCGCTGCCGGCGAACCGGCCAGCGACGGCGTGCTGCTCGATCTGGGCGTATCTTCGTTCCAGTTCGATCAGCCGGAGCGTGGTTTTTCCTTCCGCGAGGACGGCCCGCTCGACATGCGCATGAGCCGCTCCGGGCCCAGCGCCGCCGATGTCGTCAACTCCGCCGACGAGAAGGCGCTGATTGACATCATCTTCCGCTATGGCGAGGAGCGGCAGGCGCGGCGCATCGCCCGCGCCATTATCGCCGCCCGGCCCATCCTGCGTACTGCGAAGCTGGCCGAGGTGGTGTCCGCGGCGCTGGGGCCGGCTGCGGCGCGCCAGAAAATCCATCCTGCCACGCGCACCTTCCAGGCGCTGCGCATCTTCGTGAACGAGGAACTTGGCGAACTGGAACGCGGCCTTGATGCGGCCGAGCGTGTGCTCAAGGAAGGCGGGCGCCTTGCCGTCGTGGCGTTTCATTCGTTGGAGGACCGCATCGTCAAGCACTTCCTGGCCGAGCGCAGTGCCGCCGCGTCCAAGAGTTCGCGCCACGCCCCCGAACATGGCCGGCGCCATGCACAAAGCTTCCGTCTGCTCACCTCGCGCCCGGTGATGCCGGGCGAGGAGGAAATCCTCAGCAATCCCCGTTCGCGCTCCGCGCGTCTGCGTGCTGCCGAACGTCTCGCGGCGCCCGCCGCCTAGGAGGATGTCATGGTCCGCGTTATCAACTTCGTCTGTGTTGCATTGACCGGCCTTGCTTGCCTTGCCCTCTATCACGTGTCGGAACAGACGCGCGTGGCAAACCTCAAGCTTTCCCGCGTCAACCACGAGATCGCCGCCGAGCACAGCACGATGAGCGTGCTGCAGGCAGAGTGGGCGCGCGTCGCCGATCCGGCGCGCATCCAGCGTCTGGCCGAAGCCGAGCTCGGCGTCAGCGACACGCCGACGGTAGAGCTGTCCTCGCTCGAACTATTGCCGCGCCGCGGTCAGTCCGCGCCGCTGGGCGATTCCCCCGTGCGCGAAGCCAACGCCACGGTTCCTGCCAAACCGAACGATCCGCGCCTGCGTCTTGCTTCCATCCGTCACGGAAACTGACGCGCATGGATGCGGCTGCGCCCCTTACCGTCGTTCAAAGGCGGATCGCCGTTGCCGCAGCAATCTGTGTGATGGCCTTTGCCGCGGTCGGCGTGGGGCTGATCGATGTGTCCTTGTTCGGTAGGCATGAAGGCGGTGCGGCTACTGCGCACCGCGAACCCGCCATTCGGGCCGATATCGTCGATCGTAACGGTGAGCTGCTGGCCCGTGACCTGCCGGTACACGACCTCTATGCGCAACCCCAGGCGTTCTGGAACAAGGCGCAGGCCGCGCAGGAACTCGCGGCTGCCACCGGTACAAACCCGGCGCGCATCCTGCGCATCTTCGCCAGCAAGCACCGTTACGTTCTGGTGGCGCGCCAGCTCGCGCCGGACGCGCAGGACCGGGTGAGACGGCTCGGACTGCCGGGTCTTGAATTCGTGCGCGCCTACAAGCGCTATTATCCCAAGGGCTATGCCGCGGCGCAGGTGATCGGCCTGACCGATCAGGATGGCAACGGTCTGACCGGGCTGGAGCTGGGGCTCGGCTCGCGTCTGCGTGCGTCCGCAGATGGCGCGCCGCCTAAGCCCGTGCAATTGTCGCTCGACATGCGCGTGCAATACGCGCTGGCGCAGGAAGTCGCCAACGCCCGCAAGGAATTCACAGCCAAGGCGGCTGGCGGCATCGTCATGAACGTCGATACCGGCGAGATCCTGGCGATGGTGTCGCTGCCCGCGCCGGGGGACGGCCCGGTCGTCGATCCGACGAGCGGCGCCGACCCCTACCGCAATCGCATGGTGAACGACGTCTACGAGCTGGGCTCGGTGTTCAAGATTTTCTCGTTCTCGATGGCGCTGGAAAATCACACCATCACCAGCCTTGACGAGCAGTTTCCCATCGGCCGGGGCTACAAGGTCGGCCGCTACACGATCCACGATGCCGAGAAGATGCCGGCGACGCTTTCGGTCAGGGATATCCTGGCGCAGTCTTCCAATATCGGCACTGCGCAGATCGTGCTGCGTTCCGGCGGCGCGGAGCAGAAAGCCTTCCTGACCAGGCTCGGGCTGCTTTCGGCGGTTCATTCGGAATTGCCGGGAGCGGCCGGGCCGATCTATCCCAAGAATTGGGGCGACATTGAAACCGCGACTATTGGTTTCGGGCAGGGCATCTCGATCTCGCCGCTTTCCTATGTCCGCGCCGCGGCCGAGGTGGTGAACGGCGGGCGTGCCATTACCCCCACGTTCCTCAAACACCCGGCCGATGCGCGGGGCGCGCAATTGATCTCGCCGCAGACCAGCGCCACCATCCGAGGGCTTTTGCGCTATGTCGTGACCGACGGTACCGGCAAGAGCGCTGATGTTCCGGGCTACGACGTGGGCGGCAAGACGGGCTCGGCCCAGGTACCCGGGCCGGATGGCCGCTACCTGCACGGGCCGCTCAGAACCTCGTTCTGCGCCATTTTCCCGGACGACAATCCGCGCTATCTGGTGTTCGTGCTGCTCGACCAGCCGCACGGCACCAAGAAAACCTTCGGCCTTGCCCTGGCAGGCTTCACGGCGGCGCCTTTGGCCGGGCGGGTGATTGCCCGCATCGCGCCGCTGCTGGGCATGCCGCCGGCGCCGGTTCATACCGTCGCCAAAGAGAATTCATAATGGGACCACATTCGCGAGGGAGTGTCCTGGAAAAACAGGTGGGCCAGAACAAGGTGGAGCAGATTGGGGTCTTTTCCGGGCTCGCGTGCGACAGCCGTGCCGTGAAGCCGGGCTATCTGTTCGCGGCCTTGCCGGGCACGCGGGCGGACGGGCGCGCCTTCATCGCCGATGCGGTACGCCGCGGCGCGGTGGCCGTGCTCGGCCTGCCGGAGGCGCGCGTCGAAGTCGAAGCTTTGGGCGTGCGCTTTATCGCCGACGAAAACCCCCGCGCGCGGCTGGCGCATTTTGCCGCCGCCTTTTTCGGCGTGCAGCCCGCCACGATTGCCGCCGTCACCGGCACCAACGGCAAGACCTCGGTGGCCGTGTTCCTGCGCCAGATCTGGGCGCAGCTTGGCTACAAGGCCGCCAGCATGGGCACCATCGGCGTGGTGGCGCCTTCGGGCACGCGCGCGCTCGCCCACACCACGCCCGACCCCATCGAAATCCACCGTCTGCTGGCCGAACTGGCTGGCGAGGACGTGGATCATCTGGCGCTGGAAGCCTCCAGCCACGGGCTCGACCAGCACCGGCTCGACGGCGTGCGCCTCGGCGCGGCGGCTTTCACCAACATCACGCGCGACCATCTCGATTATCACGCCGATTTTGCCGCCTATCTGGCCGCCAAGCTGCGACTGTTTTCGGAGCTGATGGAGAAGGGCAGCGTGGCCGTCATCAATGCCGATGCCGAACATGCGGCGGATTTCGTCGCGGCCGCGCGCGGGTTGCGCGTGCTGACGGTGGGGGAGCGCGGCACAGCGCTCAAGCTGGTGTTCCGCGCGCCGAAGGGCGACGGGCAGGAACTCACTGTCCTGTGCGGCGGCACAACATATAATGTGATGCTGCCGCTGGCCGGCGGCTTCCAGGCCTCCAATGCGCTGGTGGCGGCGGGTCTTGCCATCGGCCTGGGCGATCCGGCCGTCAAGGTGTTTGCGGCGCTGGCGCATCTGAAGGGTGCGGCTGGCCGCCTGGAAAAGGTCGCCGCGGCCACGAGCGGCGCGCCGGTCTATGTCGATTACGCGCACACCCCCGATGCGCTGGAAACGGTGCTCACGGCGCTGCGCCCGCACGCGGCGGGCAGGCTCCATGTCGTCTTCGGTTGCGGCGGCGATCGCGACCGCGGCAAGCGCCAGCTGATGGGCGCCATCGCGGCGAAGCTGGCGGACGTGGCGATCGTCACCGACGACAATCCGCGCAGCGAGGAGCCCGCCGCGATCCGCGCCGAGATTCTCGCCGGTTGCCCGGACGCGTGCGAGATCGGCGACCGCGCCGAAGCCATCCGTGCCGCCGTCGCCGCGCTTCGGGCCGGCGACCTTCTGGTCATCGCCGGCAAGGGTCATGAAAGCGGGCAGATCGTGGGCACGGAAACGCGGCCCTTCTCCGATCGCGACGAAGCCGTGAAAGCCGCGCTGGCGCTGGGCGGAAAGGCGGCAGCATGAGCGCGCCCAAGAATCCATTATGGACCTCCGCCGAAGCCGAGGCCGCCACGCTGGGTACGGCCTCGCGCGCCTTCGAAGCCACCGGCATCTCCATCGATACGCGCACGCTCAAGCCCGGCGATCTCTTCGTCGCGCTGCAGGGCGAGGCGCGCGACGGCCACGCGTTCGTGCGCGCCGCCTTTGAGGCTGGGGCGGGCGCGGCACTGGTGTCGAACGCGCCGGACGATTTGCCGCCCGATGCGGCGCTGCTCACGGTGGCGCATACCCAGCGTGGGCTTGAAGATCTCGGCCGCGCCGCCCGCGCGCGCAGCCACGGCAAGGTGATCGCCGTCACCGGCAGCGCCGGCAAGACCACCACCAAGGAGATGCTGCGGCTGGCCTTCGGCGCGCTCGGCCGCACCCATGCCTCGGCAGCCTCCTACAACAATCACTGGGGCGTGCCCCTGACGCTGGCCGCCATGCCGCGCGACTGCGAATATGCCGTGATCGAGATCGGCATGAACCATTTCGGCGAGATCCGCGCGCTCGGCGATTTCGCGCGCCCGCATGTCGCGCTCGTCACCACCATCGCGCCCGCGCATCTGGAATTCTTCGGCTCTGCCGAAGCCATTGCCGATGCCAAGTCTGAAATCTTCGAGCATATCGTGCCCGGTGGCGCAGCGGCGATCCCGGCAGACAATCCTCACGCCGGACGCCTGGTGCAGCGCGCGAAGCAGGCAGGGCTCAGCACCCTCCTTCGTTTCGGCACGGCGCCCGGCTGCGAAGCGCGGCTGATCGCGCGCGAAGAAACGGCCGAAGGCCAGAGGATCGAGGCCGATATTCTGGGCCGCGCGGTGCATGTCCATGTCGGCGCGCCCGGCGCGCATATCGCGCAGAACGCGGTGGGCGCGCTCGCCGTCGTGGCCGCCGCCGATGGCGATGTGCTCAACGCCGCCGCTGCGTTGTCGCAGTTTTCAGCGCTCAAGGGCCGCGGCGCGCAGTTCCGGGTGCGCGTGGGCGCGGGCGAGGCGACCGTGATCGACGAAAGCTACAACGCCAACCCGGCCTCGATGGCGGCGGCACTGGCGCTGCTGGGTTCCGCGCGAGTTCCGGGCCGGCGCATCGTGGTGCTGGGCGACATGCTGGAGATGGGCCCCGAAAGTGCGGCTCATCATGCGGCATTGGCCGGCGATATCGAGGCGGCCAAGGTCGATCTGGTTTTCGCCAACGGCGCACAGATGAAGGCGCTGTGGGACAGGTTGCCGGCCTCGCGGCGCGGCGCCTATGGCGCTACCTCCGCCGAGATCGTTCCGGCGCTCGATGCAGCGCTGGCGGACGGCGACGTGGTTCTGGTCAAGGGCTCGTTCGGCAGCAAGATGGCCGTCGTCATCGAGGCGCTGAAGGCGCGGGGGGCAGGATAGCAATGTTCGAACATTTCCTCGTTCCGCTCTCCGATCATTTCCAGGTGCTGAACGTCTTCCGCTACATCACCTTCCGCAGTGGCGGCGCGATTGTGACCGCGTTGTTCGTCGCCTTCCTGATGGGCGATTCCACCATCGCCTGGCTGCGCAAGAAGCAGGGCAAGGGCCAGCCCATCCGCACCGACGGGCCACAGCGCCACATCGTCGAGAAGCAGGGCACGCCCACGATGGGCGGCGTGCTGATCCTGGTGCCGGCGGTGATTGCCACGCTGTTGTGGGCCGATCTGAAGAACGCCTATGTCTGGATCGTGCTGCTGGTCACGCTGGCGTTCGGTCTGCTCGGTTTCGCCGACGATTACCTCAAGGTCACCAAGCGCTCGCCCGATGGCGTTAGCGGCCGGATGAAGCTCCTGGTGCAGTTTTTGGTCGCCGTCATTGCCACCTATGCCGTCATGGCGCTGGAGGAACCTTCGCTCGCGGGCATGGTGGCCGTGCCGTTTCTCAAGACGGTGCTGATCCCACTGGGCTGGGGCTTTTTGCTGTTCGGCGGCCTGGTGATCGTGGGCGCCTCCAACGCGGTGAATCTGACGGACGGGCTGGACGGCCTTGCCATCGTGCCGGTGATCATCGCCGCGCTCACCTTTACGCTCATGGCCTATCTGACCGGCAACATCAAATTCGCCGACTATCTGCAACTCCACTACGTGGCCGGAACCGGCGAGCTGGCCGTGTTCCTGGGCGCGCTGGTGGGCGCGGGTCTTGGCTTTCTCTGGTACAATGCGCCGCCCGCGATGGTGTTCATGGGCGATACCGGCTCGCTTGCGTTGGGCGGCGCGCTGGGTGCGGTGGCCGTAGCCGTCAAGCATGAGATCGTGCTCGCCATCGTCGGCGGGCTGTTCGTCATGGAAGCGGTGTCGGTGATCGTGCAGGTGGCTTCGTTCAAGCTGACCGGCAAGCGCGTCTTCAAGATGGCGCCGATCCATCACCATTTCGAGCAGCTCGGCTGGAAGGAACCCACCATCGTGATCCGCTTCTGGATCATCGCGGTGGTGCTGGCGCTGGCCGGGTTGGCCACGCTGAAACTGAGGTAGAGGCAAGATGATCGCCGCGCGCGCATTTGCAGGGAAGGGAGTCGCCGTCTTCGGGTTGGCGCGTTCCGGCCTTGCCGCGGTGCGCGCGCTCAAGGCCGGTGGCGCGCGCGTGACGGCCTGGGACGACCGCGAGCCCGCGCGAAATGCCGCCGTCGAAGCCGGCGCCGCCGTCTTGCCCGTGGCCGAATGGCGCTGGGCGGAGATCGCCGCCCTGATCCTGAGCCCCGGTGTGCCCTTGACGCACCCCGCGCCCCATCCGGCAGTGCTGGCCGCGCGCGCCGCGGGTGTGGAGGTCATCGGCGATGTCGAACTGTTCGCGCGCGAGATACGCCCGGAGCCGGATGCAGACGGTGCCGCGCCGGTGATCGCCATCACCGGCACCAACGGCAAATCCACCACCACGGCGCTGATCGGCCATATCCTTTCGGCGTCGGGGTATAATGCCGAAGTGGGCGGCAATATCGGCAAGCCTGTGCTGGAGCTTTCGCCGCCCGGCGCGCGCACGATCTATGTGATCGAGATGTCGTCCTACCAGATCGATCTTTCGCCGGGCTTTGTGCCGGACGTTGCGGTGCTGAGCAACATCACGCCCGACCACATCGACCGGCACGGTTCGCTCTCCGGCTATGCGGCCGTGAAGGCGCGGCTGCTCGCGCAAACCGCAAAGGACGGCCTCGCCGTCGTAGGGGTGGACGATCCGCAGTCCTCGGCGATCTGCACGCAGCTCTCGGCCAGGGGCGCGGCGCAGCCAGTCCCGGTATCGGCGGGCAAGGTGCTGGGGCGCGGCGTCTTCGTGCTGGACGGCGTGCTCTACGATGCGCAGAATCAGCGCGCCACCAGGGTGATGGATCTGAAGGACGCCGCCCATCTGCCCGGCGCGCACAATTGGCAGAATGCCGCGCTGGCCTATGCCGCCTGCCGGCCCTTCGTGCGCGATGCCCGTGCCATTGCTTCGGCCATCGCCGATTTTCCTGGCTTGCCGCACCGGCTGGAGGATGTCGGCCGCATCGGCAATGTCGCCTTCGTCAACGATTCCAAGGCCACCAATGCCGATGCCGCGGAACGGGCGCTGGTCTGCTATCCAGACATTTTCTGGATTGCGGGCGGCAAGCCCAAGGAAGGCGGTATTGAAAGCCTGCGCCCTTATTTTCCGCGCATCCGCAAGGCCTATCTGATCGGCGAGGCGGCAAGCCGGTTCGCGGACACGCTGGCCGGTCATGTCATTTATGAAATTTCCGGCACGCTGGACAAAGCCGTGGCCTCAGCGCTCGCCGACGCTTCGCAATCTGCTGCGGCCGCGCCAGTCGTGTTGCTGTCGCCGGCCTGCGCCTCCTTTGACCAGTTCCGCGATTTCGAAGCGCGGGGTGAAGCCTTCCGCGAGGCTGTGGCGGCGCTGGCGGTCCGTCATCTGCGGGAGGCCTCATGAGTCTTTCGCGCGCAGACAGAAGCGGATTCACCGACTGGTGGTGGACGGTCGATCGCGTCACCCTGTTCGCGGTGCTGGCCCTGACGGCCATCGGGCTGATGCTGGCCTTCGCCGCCAGTCCCGCCGCCACCGGCGGCACTGCAGCGGCGGGCGATTTCCGCTTTGCCGCGCGGCAGATCGTGTTCGCGGGGCTGGCGGTTCTGGTGCTGGGCTACAGTTCGCTTCTGTCAATCCGCGCCGTAAAGCTGACGGCGGCGGTGGTGTTCGCGCTGGCGCTGATTGGTTCGGCGCTGGCGCTGTTCACGGGCGATGCCGTTCTGGGCGGCAGGCGCTGGATCGATCTGGGCTGGTTGACGGTGCAGCCTTCCGAATTCCTCAAGCCGGGCTTCGCCGTTCTGGCCGCCGCTATCCTGGCCGACCGCGCCCGGATGGTGCTGCCCAAGCCGCTCATCACCTTCCTGCTGCTGCTGCCGGCGGCCATCATTCTGGTGCTGCAGCCGGATGTGGGGCAGACAGGATTGCTGCTGGCGCTGTGGGGCGCGCTGCTGTTCTTCTATGGCGTTTCGGTTCGCTGGATCGCGGTGCTGGGCGCCGGCAGCCTGGGGCTGGGCGCGCTCGCCTATCTGTTCATCGGTCATGTGCATCACCGCGTCGAGCAATTCCTGGGCATGACCCAGGAAGGCTACCAGGCGAAGCTGGCGGCCAATGCCTTTGCGCATGGGCGGCTGCTGGGCGTGGGCCCCGGTGCCGGCACCATCAAATATTCCCTGCCCGATGCGCAATCCGATTTCATCTTCGCGGTGGCGGGCGAGGAATTCGGCCTGGCGCTCTGCGGATTGATCGCACTGCTGTTCTGCGTGCTCAGCGTGCGGCTGCTGATCCGCGCGGCGCAGATGAAGGATCCCTTCGCGCAGATCGCGGCGGCCGGGCTCGCCATCGTCATCGCGCTGCAGGCCTTCATCAACATGAGCGTGGCCATCGGCATGCTGCCGGCCAAAGGCATGACGCTGCCGTTCATCTCCTATGGCGGCTCCTCGCTGCTGGCGGTGGCGCTGACGATGGGTTTCGCGCTGGCGCTGACGCGGCAGCGCCCACAGATCGGCCGCCGCGACGACGACGCGGTCTTCGGCTTCCTTCGGGAGGCGCGGACATGACCACCATTGTCCTTTCCGCGGGCGGCACGGGCGGCCATCTGTTTCCGGCGCAGGCGCTGGCCGGCGAATTGATGGCGCGCGGCCATGTCGTCGTGGTGATGACGGACGCGCGCTTCAAGCAGTATGAGACAGCATTCCCCGGCGCGCGCATCGAGACGGTGCCGTCGGCGGCGTTTTCGGACCGCTCGATCCTGGGCCTGCTGTCGGCGCCGTTCGAGATTGCAGCCGGCATCGTGCTGTCGCTGGTAAAGCTACATCGCTTGCGGCCGCGCGCGGTGGTGGGGTTCGGCGGCTACCCGTCGCTGCCGGTGATGATCGCGGCCTGCCTGGCGCGCCGGCCCACGGCGATCCTGTCGCCGGACGCGCTGCTCGGTCGCGCCAACCGCATCGTGGCCAATTACGTGCAGCGCATTGCCGCCAACCTGCCGCTGGTGCGCTTCCTGCCGAAAGACATGTCCAAGATCGTCTACACCGGCAATCCGATGCGTCCCGAAGTGGTGGCGCTGGCCGGGATCGCCTACGACACGCCGGAGGCGGACGGCCCGTTCCACATGCTGGTGTTCGGCGGCAGCCAGGGCGCGCGCGTCTTTAGCGAGGTTGTGCCGGCGGCGATCGAAAAGCTTCCGGCGGATTTGCGCGCGCGGCTTTCCATCGTCCAGCAATGCCGGCCGGAGGATATCGAAACCGTGCGCGCGACGTATACGCGTCTCGGCGTGAAGGCGGAACTGGCGAGCTTTTATTCGGACCTGCCTCAGCGCATGGCCTGGGCGCATCTGGTGATCGCGCGCTCTGGCGCCGGCACGGTGAGCGAGTTGGCAGTGATCGGCCGGCCCGCCATCCTGGTGCCCTTGCCCCATGCGCTTGATGACAACCAGACGCCCAATGCCGATGCCTTCGCGAATGTCGGTGCGGGCTGGCGCGTGAAGCAGAGCGGGTTCACGTCCACGACCCTCGCCGCCATGCTGGCCGATATCCTTGCTGCGCCTGCAACGCTCGGGGCTCGCGCCGCTGCCGCGCGCAAACTCTCCCGCCCCGATGCCACGCAGC
The DNA here is from genome assembly GCA_018971835.1 of Alphaproteobacteria bacterium. Lineage (GTDB taxonomy): Bacteria > Pseudomonadota > Alphaproteobacteria > Micropepsales > Micropepsaceae > Rhizomicrobium. The sequence continues at coordinate 7,414 of JAGWZW010000022.1, read as the reverse complement.
GCTTCGCCGACGTGGTCGAGCAACTGGGGAGAGCGGCATGATGCAGGCCCGCACCGCTCCCACGCGCGTGCCGCTCGACATCGGCGCCATCCATTTCATTGGCATCGGCGGCATCGGCATGAGCGGCATCGCCGAGATCATGCACAATCTGGGCTACGATGTGCAGGGCTCGGACGTTTCCGACAGCGCCAACGTCAGGCGCCTCAGAGGGCTCGGCATTCCGGTGGCCATCGGCCACAGCGCGGAGAATCTGCGCGATGCGCGCGCGGTGGTCTATTCCTCGGCGGTGAAGCCCGGCAATGCGGAGTTCGACGCAGCGCGGCTGCGGGGCCTGCCGCTGGTGCGCCGCGCCGAGATGCTCGCCGAGATCATGCGTCTGAAATGGTGCGTGGCGGTGGCCGGCACCAACGGCAAGACCACGACGACGACGATGGTGGCCGCGCTGCTCGATGCCGGCGGGCTCGATCCCACCGTGGTCAATGGCGGCATCATCAATGCCTATGGCACCAACGCGCGCCTGGGCGAAGGCGACTGGGTGGTGGTGGAGGCCGACGAGAGCGACGGCACCTTCCTGCGCCTGCCTGCCACCGTGTCGGTCGTCACCAATGTCGATCCCGATCATCTCGATTTCTACGGCAGCTTCGAGAAGATGCGCGAGGCCTTCGTGCAGTTCGTCGAGCATGTGCCGTTCTACGGTTTCGCCGTACTCTGCCTCGATCATCCCGAGGTGCAGGCGATGGTGGGCCAGGTCCAGGACCGCCGCCTCATCACCTACGGCTTCAGCCCGCAGGCCGACGTGCGCGCGGTGAATGTGCGTTTTTCCGAGGGCGCCTCGCATTTCGACGTGATCGTCACAGACCGGCCGACGGCGCGCGAAACCCGCATCGAAAAGATGCGCCTGCCCATGCCGGGCGAGCACAATGTGCAGAACGCGCTGGCCGCCATCGTGGTGGCGCGCGAACTGGGCGTGAGCGACGACACCATCCGTATAGCGTTTGCGAATTTCGGGGGCGTCGGCCGGCGCTTCACCCGCGTAGGCGAATGGAACGGCGCCGCCATCATCGACGATTATGCCCACAATCCCTTCAAGATCGCCGCCGCGCTCAAGGCGGCGCGGCAGGCCTACTCGGGCCCCATCGTCGCGGTGGTGCAGCCGCACCGCTACACGCGCCTGCGGGATACCTTCGAACAGTTTTCCACCTGTCTCAACGATGCCGACGTGGCGATCATCGCGCCGGTCTATCCGGCAGGCGAGAAGCCGATCCCCGGCATCGATCGTGACACTTACGTGGAATCGCTGCGCGCACACGGCCATCGCCATGTGCGCGTGATCGAGGGGGCGGAGGAACTGACCGAAGCGGTCGCCGACGTGATGAAACCGGGCGGCGCGGTCGTCTGCCTCGGCGCCGGTTCGATCACGGCGTGGGCCGCGGGCCTCGAAGCGGCGCTGAAGAAGCGGGAGGGCAAGGCATGATGCAATCCCGTCCCTGTCAGGCGCTGCCGCCGGTGCGCGGCACTTATACAGAGAACGCCCCGCTGAAGGATCTCGTCTGGTTCCGGGCCGGCGGCAACGCGGAAATCCTGTTCCGCCCCGCCGATGTCGAAGACCTCGCCACTTTTCTTTATGCCAGACCGCAGTGGCTGCGCGTCACGGTGATCGGCGTGGGCTCGAACCTGCTGGTGCGCGACGGCGGCATTCCTGGCGTGGTGGTGCGCCTGCCGGCGAGCTTCGGCAAGGTTTCGGTTGAAGGCAGTCGTCTGCGTGCCGGAGCGGCCGCGCTCGATGCCGCAGTGGCGCGCGCCGCGGCCGACGCCGGGATCAAGGGCCTCGAATTTCTGCGCGGCGTGCCGGGCACGATCGGCGGCGCCCTGCGCATGAATGCGGGCTGCTACGGCAGCGAGATGAAGGATGTGTTGGTGCAGGCCGTGGCGCTCGACGCGCAGGGCAGGCGCCATGTGCTGTCGCCCGCCGACATGGGCTTCAGCTATCGGCACAGTGCCGTGCCGGAGGATTTCATCTTCGTCGAAGGTCTGCTCGAAGGCACGCCGGGCGAGCCTGCCGCCGTGCGCGCGCGGATGGAAGAGCTGGTGGCGCAGCGCGAGGCGAGCCAGCCGATCCGCGCCAAAACCGGCGGCTCCACTTTCAAGAACCCCGAAGGCCGCAAGGCGTGGCAATTGATCGACGAGGCCGGCTGCCGCGGCCTTCGTCACGGCGGCGCGCAGGTGTCGGAGCTGCATTGCAACTTCCTCATCAACACCGGCGAGGCCACCGCCGCCGATCTGGAAGCTCTGGGCGAGGAGGTGCGCGCGCGGGTGAAGGCAAAATCGGGCGTCGCACTCGAATGGGAAATCAAGAAGGTGGGCCAAAGATGAGCAAGGCCATGAGCGCAGCCAATGAGATCAAGCGCGTGGTGGTGCTGCTCGGCGGGCGGTCGGCGGAGCGCGACGTCAGCCTCGTCAGCGGCGCGGGCTGTGCGCAGGCCTTGCGCGGCGAAGGCTTCGAGGTGGTGGAGATCGATCCCAAGGACTCCGATCTGGCCGCGCAGCTCAATGCCGCCAAACCCGATGTCGTGTTCAACGCACTGCATGGCCGCTGGGGCGAGGACGGCTGCGTGCAGGGCCTGCTCGAACTGATGCGCCTGCCCTATACGCATTCGGGCGTGCTGGCTTCGGCGCTGGCCATGCACAAGCAGCGGGCCAAGGATGTGTTCCGCGCGGCCGGCCTTCCGGTGGTGAACTCCATCGTCGCCGACCGCCGCGAAGCGGCGAGCCGACACCTGATGGAGCCGCCCTATGTGGTCAAGCCGGTGAACGAGGGCTCGTCGGTCGGCGTCTTCATCATCCGCAAGGGCGACAACCGCCCGCCCGAGGCGCTGGGTACGGCGGAGTGGCATCTTTCGAGCGAGATGATGATCGAGGAATATGTGCCCGGCCGCGAACTCACGGTGGCGGTGATGGGAACGCGCGCGCTGGCGGTGACCGAGATCAGCACCGATCTGGCCTTCTACGATTATGAGGCGAAGTACGCCGCCGGCGGTTCGCGACATGTCATTCCCGCGCCAATTCCTGCGGCGGTGACGAAAGAGGCGATGGTCCTGGCCGAGCGCGCCCATGCCGCCCTCGGCTGCCGAGGCGTCACGCGCACAGATTTCCGCTACGACGACAGCGACGGCGGGCATCGCCTGGTGGTGCTGGAAACGAACACCCAGCCCGGGATGACACCCACCTCGCTGGTGCCGGAACAGGCGGCCTATACCGGTCTCAGCTATGGCGCGTTGTGCCGCTGGATGGTGGAGGACGCCTCATGCGATCGGTGAGGAGCAAGCGCAAACCCGTTCGCGCCGCGCGCGGCAAGTCGGCCCGCCGCGAAGCGCGTCAGGCGTCGCGCGCGCCCAAAGCGGCCGTTGAGGCGCCGCGGCAGAGTTTCGGACGCCGCGCGAAACTCCGCGATGACATCTTCTCGCGCAGCATCCGCACTGTGCGCCGCTGGTTCACCTTCCGCCGGCCGATGCTCTATTTCACCGGCGCGCTGCTGGTGCTGACGTTGATCGCCGGCCTGTTCGTGGGCGGTTACGTGCGCCGCGGCATCGATGCGGTGAACGGCGTGGCCGAGACGGTTTCCGCCGACGCCGGTTTCGGCATCTCGAGCCTGCATTTGTCCGGCGAAAGCCGCACGCCGCCGGAATCGGTGCTGGCGGCGCTCAACTTCAGGCCCGGCCAGTCGATCTTTACCGCCGATCTTCAGGGCGCGCGGGCGCGGCTCATGCTGCTGCCCTGGGTCAAGGATGCGGTGGTGACGCGGCGCTACCCCGACTCGATCTCGGTGGCCATCGTCGAGAAGCGGCCCTTCGCGCTGTGGCAGTCGCAGAACGGTCTTTTCGTGATCCAGCGCTCGGGCGCGGCGATCACCAGGGCGACCCTGAAGCAGTTTCCGCATCTGCCGGTCTTCATCGGCGGGGCGCCCACGGGCGGCGGCGAACTGGTCGATGCCGTCGCCACGCACCGCGCGGTCGCTGCACGGCTGCAGGCGATGGAGCGCGTTTCCGGGCGGCGCTGGAACCTGATCCTCGACGACGGCGTGGTGGTGAAGCTGCCCGAAACCGGCTGGCAGAAGCAACTCGGCGTGCTGGAGCACCTGATCGTGGACAAGGGCGTTCTCGAACGCGACATCACCGAAATCGACTTGCGTTCGCCGGATAATTACTTCTTCACGCTCCGCCAAGAGACAAAGCAGAAACCGACGAGAGGGAGCGCGGCCTAATGGGTGAGACAAGCCGCATGCGCACGGCCAATGCACAACCGATATCGTACCGGACCGGCGTCGTGGCGGCGCTGGATATCGGCTCCTCGAAAGTCACCTGCCTGATCGGCCGCGCCGAGCCGGGCGCGCTCAAGGTGCTGGGCGCGGCCTTGCGCGAGTCGCAGGGTATCAAGGCGGCTACGGTGACCAGTATCGACGAAGCCGAGGAGGCCATCCGCGAGGCGGTGGCCGCCGCCGAGAATCACGCTGACACGCGCATCCAGAACGTGGTGATCTCCGTGGCCTGCGGCAGCCCGACCAGCGTCTCAGCGCGCGCTGCCGCCGCGCTCGACGGCGCGCTGGTTTCCGATGCCCATCTGCACGCACTGCTGGGCGAAGGCCGCGCCCGCTGCCAGCGCGAAGGCTACGCCGTGATCCAGGCCGCCCCCACCTCCTACGCGGTGGACGAGGCGCGCGGCGTGCGCGATCCGCGCGGCATGTTCTGCCAGCGCATCGGCGTGGCCATGCACGCGGTGGCGGTGAAGCCGTCGCCCCTGCAGAACCTGAAGCTGGCGGTGGAGCGCGGCCATCTCAGCGTCGCCGGTTCGCTCTTCAGCGGCTATGCCAGCGGCCTTTCGACGTTGACCCCGGACGAGATGCAGCTGGGCGCCACGGTGATCGACATGGGTGGCGGCGTCACCTCGATCGCGGTGTTTCTGGAAGGCCAGATGGTGCATGCCGACGTGGTGCCGATGGGCGGCGCGCTGGTCACTTCCGATCTGGCGCGGATGCTGGCGGCGCCGCTTTCGGTGGCGGAGCGGATCAAGACGCTCTACGGCGCGGCGCTGGGCGACATCGAAAGCGGCACCGACACGGTGGCCGTGCCGCAGATGGGCGAAGACAACGAGGATTATGCGGTGCGCGTGCCGCGCTCCATGCTCACGCGCATCATCCAGCCCAGGCTCGAGGAGATTCTCGGCGAGGTGCAGACGCGCCTGAGGGCCAGCGGCTTCGATGTGGTGGCCGGGCGGCGCGCGGTGCTCACCGGCGGCGCCTCCCAACTCGCCGGTACGCGCGAGCTGGCGCAGCGCGTGCTCAACAAACAGGTGCGCATCGGTCGCCCGCAAACCTTTCCGGGGCTGCCGGCGGCGTCGGCGGGGCCGGACTATGCGGCGGTGCTCGGCCTGCTGATGGCGGGCGCAACCATGCCGCCGGAAGCGCTCAATCCGGATCGGGCAACCGAACCGCAGGAAGGACGCGGGAGTTTTCTTCGCCGCATCACTGGCGGCTTGTTTGGTTAAGTAGAGGCTTGTTCGGATTCGCGAATAAGCTTAGTGACGAACACAACAACAGTTGGGCGTCCGTGGGGAACAAAGTCGGTTACACGGCAAGGAGAGTGGAACATGGCAATCAATCTTAGGGCGCCCGAGGTCAGCGAACTGAGGCCGCGAATCACCGTTCTGGGCGTGGGCGGTGCCGGCGGCAACGCCGTCAACAACATGATCGCCGCCAAGCTGGAAGGCGTGGATTTCATCGTCGCCAACACCGACGCGCAGGCGCTCGCGCAATCCCGGGCCGAGCGGCGCATCCAGATCGGCGCGCGGATCACCGAAGGGCTTGGCGCCGGCGCCCATCCCGATGTCGGCCGCGCTGCCGCCGAAGAATCGCTGAACGAGGTTCTGGAGCAGCTTTCCGGTTCGCACATGGTCTTCATCACTGCCGGCATGGGCGGCGGTACCGGCACGGGGGCGGCGCCCGCGATCGCCCGTGCCGTGCGCGACCGCGGCGTGCTCACGGTTGGCGTGGTGACCAAGCCGTTCGCCTTCGAAGGCGCCCGGCGCATGCGCATCGCCGAGCAGGGGATCGAGGAACTTCAGGCCTTCGTCGATACGCTCATCATCATCCCCAACCAGAACCTGTTCCGCGTCGCCACCGAGCGCACGACCTTCGCCCAGGCGTTTTCGATGGCGGACGAGGTGCTGCATTCCGGCGTGCGCGGCGTTACCGACCTGATCGTGATGCCTGGCCTGATCAACCTCGACTTCGCAGACATCAAGACCGTCATGTCCGAGATGGGCAAGGCGATGATGGGCACCGGCGAGGCCGAAGGCGAGGGCCGCGCTCTCAAGGCGGCCGAATCGGCGATCTCCAACCCGCTACTCGACGATGTGTCGATGAAGGGCGCCCGTGGCGTGCTCATCAATATCACCGGCGGCGCCGACATGATGCTGACCGAGGTGGACGAGGCGGCGACCCGTATCCGCCAGGAAGTCGATCCTGACGCCAACATCATCTTCGGCGGCACGATCCTGGAGAACATGGAAGGTCGCATCCGCGTTTCGGTTGTTTCGACTGGTATCGACGCCGAACGGGCCGTGAGGATGCCGCCCAACGTGACCGAGCTGCAGACGGTGGCCAAGCTCAAGACGGCGGCCGCGACCGCCGCCCGCGATTCCTTCAATCCGGTGAAGCATCAGGTCGATGCGCTGGAACGGACGCTATCCAAGAAGCCGGCTGCGGATTTCGCAGGCGATCGCGAAGCCGTTGCGCGCGTTGTCAGCAAGCCCATCACCGTGGCCTCCAGCATCGTCGAAGAAGACGTCGCGCCCCAGCCGGAAGAGCGCCGTCACCCCGAGCCGGAGGTGCGGGAGCTGCGGCAGGCCGTGGTCGCGCCGGAGCCGCAGCAGAAGCGCGGCGGCCGGTTGAGCGGCCTGTTCGGCGGGCGCAAGCACAAGCAGGTGGAGCCGCGTATGGAGCCGGCGGTCAACCGTCCAGCCCAGCCGCAGCGGGCGTCGGCGCAGGTCATCAGCCGGACCCAGTCGGCCGAGCCGGCGCGCCCCGCGCAGACCATGATCGATGATTTCTTCGCCGATCAGCCGGTGGACGATCATTTGGAAATCCCGTCCTTCCTGCGCCGCCAGCAGAACTGACAGTAACGCCTTAGCCGTGTTCCGCCTCTCTTCTGTAGTTGCCCCGGTCCTTTGCCGGACCGGGGCAATCACCGGAAGCGAGGCGATTTTCTTTTTCCGGCCTGATAATCTTTGCCCATGACCCGTAGAACGCTCGCATCCGCCGTGACCGCCCAAGGTGTCGCGCTGCATGCCGGAACGGCCGTACGCATGACGCTGGCGCCGGCCGAAGCGGGCGCGGGGATCGTCTTCCGGCGCAGCGATC
>JAGWZW010000109.1 GCA_018971835.1 Alphaproteobacteria bacterium | reverse complement strand
GTGCGCGACAGGCAAGCGGCGAAGATGGGCGCGGTTTCGGCATCGCCCGGCTCGAAATGGCGGTCCTGCCGCATATAGGCGAGATAAGGCGCCACCAGCCCCACTTCTGCCGCGCCGAGTTCGCGTGCGGTGGCGGCCGCGAAGGCTAGCGGCAGGAATTTTCCGTCCGGCCGGTCCAGCGTGCAAACGAAGATTGCGCATTTACCCGCGACGCTGGTGGCGAAGCGCAGGTGCAGTTCTTCGTCCGGAAAACGGCGCAGTTCCAGTGTGCCGACCTCCGCGCCCAGTTCCGCCGCCAGCTTGACGGCCATCGTCTCGTTGCCGGGCAGGGCGAAGAGCACTGCGCTCATGAGATCGCGATCCCCACGATGTCGAGGTTGGAAAGCGCATAGGCCAGGGCGTATTCCAGTTCGCCCGGCGCTTCGGAATGGATGGTGTAGGTGGGCTCGCCCTCCGTGATGCGATGGCCGATGCGCACATGGATTTCCACGCCCGCGGCCTTGGCGTCCGGCGCGCCGGCGAGCTTGGCGACCTTGGACAAGCGCCGGTTGTCGATGTGGTCGACGATGCCGGTGCGGTCCGCCGCCATCACATGAAGATGCCGGGCGCGCGGCGGTGTGCGCAGGCCGCCCTGCGCCTCGCAGATCGCCTGGAACTTGGTCCAGGCCCGGCCGCTGGAAAGAATGTGCGCGGCGAGTTGCAGGCCGTCGCCGTCGTCGGCTGCGCCGCCCATCTCCAGCAGATTGCCAGCCAGCGTGATCGCGTGATCGCGCAAATCTTCGGGCGCGCCGGAATTATTTTGCAGCACCGCCAGTACGTCGTGCGCTTCCAGCGCCGGGCCGATACCGCGGCCCACCGGCTGGGTGCCGTCGGATTGCACGGTGCGCACGGCAAGGCCGAAGGCGCGGCCCACTTCGGTCAGGCTGTGCGCCAGCGTGTGCGCGGCTTCAAGGCTGCGCACCTTCGCCGTCGGCCCCACCGGCAGGTCCAGCACCAGATGGGTCGAACCCGCGGCCACCTTCTTCGACAGGATCGAGGCCACCAGCTGGCCCTCGGCATCGAGATCGAGCACGCGCTCGACGCGGATCAGGATGTCGTCCGTCGGGCTCAAATGGACTGCGCCGCCCCACACCACGCAGCCGCCTTCCTGCTCCACCACGCGGCGCATGGCGGTGAGGTCGAGATCGACCGGCGCCAGTGTCTCCATCATGTCGGCGGTGCCGGCGGGCGAGGTGATGGCGCGCGAGGAGGTCTTGGGAATCGTCAGCCCGGCCGAGGCGACGATCGCCACCACCAGCGGCGTGGTGCGGTTGCCGGGCAGCCCGCCGACGCAGTGCTTGTCCACGATCGGACTGCGCTGCCAATCGATATGCTCGCCGACATCGACCATCGCACGGGTGAGCCCGATCATCTCTTCGAGGTCGAGCGAATTGGCCGCGCAGGTGGTGATGAAGGCGGAAAGATCGATGTTCTGGTAACGTCCAGCGACGATATCCTCGATGATGTCCTTGAAGGCGCGGTCGCTCAGCTTGTGGCCGTAGACCTTGCTGCGCACATGGCTGAAGGACTCGAGCGGCGGCGGATGGCTGACCGAGACGATGCTGCCCGGTTTCAGCTCCAGGTGCGCCCAGGGATATTCGGAGAGCCCGATCTCGCGTTCGCCCAGCAGTTCCGGCCCCACCACATAGAGCGTGGCGACGATGGAGTGGCCTTGATAGGTCACCAGTACGCTGTTCTGCGAGGCGAAGCCTTCCGAGCGGCAAACGTGGCTGTCCGCGCGCAGGAAGACATGGGCCTCGTGCAGCGTCTCGATGCCCATGCGCCGGGCCTTCAGCTCGTTGTGCCCATCGGCCAAGGCCCTTGCCTGGGCCCGCGCCCCGGCTCCGGTTTCGGCGCGCGGCTTGGTTCCCGACTTCGCGGTCATGCCAGCTCGACTTCTTCGCGGTGTTCCGGCGCAACGGCGTTCCAGCCGAGTTCTTCGGCGATGCGGTGACGCAAGGCATCCGCTGCTTCCGGCTCACCGTGGACGACAAAGGTCAGCTTGGGCGCTTTGCGGAAATTCCGCAGCCACGCCATCGTTTCATCGGCATCGGAATGGGCCGAGAGCATGTCGAGGTCCGCGATCTCGGCATGGATGGGCACGTAGCGGCCATGAATCTTCACGGCTTTGGCGCCGGCCAGCAGCGCGGCGCCGCGGGTGCCGCCGGCCTGATAGCCCGCGAACAGGATGAGGCTGCGCCGGTCCGGGCCATAGGCCTTCAGGTGATGCAGGACGCGCCCGCCCGTGGCCATGCCGCTGGCGGAAAGGATCACCTTGGGCATCACCTGGCGATCGAGTTCCTTGGATTCTTCCGGCGTGTGCACATACCGGGCGACGGCGAAGGCTTCCCGCGTTTCGGTGGCGCTCATCTTATGGTCGTCAGGATGGGCGCAGAAGATGTCGCTGGCGTTGATCGCCATCGGGCTGTCGAGGAACACGGGCAGGTCGGGAATGCGCTTGGCTTTCTTCAACCGGTGGATATAGACGAGCAGCATCTGGGAGCGGCCGACGGCGAAGGAAGGGATCACCACCGTTCCGCCGCGCGCGGCCGTTTTGCCAATGGCGGCGGCCAGTTCGTCCTCCGGGCTGGCGCCGTCATGCTTCCGGTTGCCGTAGGTGGATTCGACCAGCAGATAATCGGCTTCCTCGACCGCCTCAGGCGGGAACATGGTGGGATCGTTGGGCCGGCCCAGATCGCCCGAAAACAGGATCTTCGTACCGTGGCAGGACAGTTCGATCATCGCCGCGCCGAGGATGTGGCCCGCGCGCAGGAAGCGTGCCGTGACGCCGCTCCACAGCGTCTGCGGCTTATGAAACGGGACGGGTGAGAAGGATTTGAGCGCGCGGCGCGCATCGGCTTCGGTATAGAGCGGCAGTGCCGGTTTGTGTTTGGAGAAGCCGTAGCGGTTGGCGAAATCGGCGTCCTGCTCCTGCAAATAGCCGCTGTCTGGCAGCAGGATATTGCAGAGATCGCGCGTGGCTTCCGTGGAGATCACGCGCCGGGCAAAGCCATCACGGATCAAGAGCGGCAGAGCGCCCGAATGATCCAGATGCGCGTGGGTGAGCAGCACCGCGTCAAGATCCTGTGGCGTGATCGGAAATTTTGCCCAGTTGCGCAGTCGCAATTGCTTGTAGCCTTGGAACAGGCCGCAATCGACCAGCAGGCGGCTACCGTCGATGTCGAGAAGATATTTCGAGCCGGTAACGGTGCCGACCGCGCCCAGGAATGTGAGTTTGATGGTCATGGAGAGGCCCCGGTCTGCCGTCCCGCCAATCTGCCGAGGAAACGAGTCGCGCCGGGCGGCATGGAATCCTACGCCGCGCCGCCCGGCGACGGAAGCATGGATCAGGCCGCTTTCACCGGAATCTTCCGGCTGGACGGCGCCGCCTTGGGATTCTTGGGTAGCGTGATGGTCAGAACGCCCTTGGCGAATCTGGCATCGACCTTGCCGGTGTCCACATCGGCAGGCAGCGCGAAGGAGCGCTTGAACGCGCCATAAGACCGTTCGCAGAAATAGTGCTGCTTGTCCTTTTCTTCCTTCTCGGCGTGCTTTTCGCCTTTCAGCGTCAGCACGTCCTCGGAAATCGAGATGTCGATGTCTTTTTCGTCGATGCCCGGCACGTCGGCGGTGATGGTGTAGGACTTGTCGTCCTCGGCCACGTCCACCGCCAGCGACAGGGTTTCGCCGTTGGGTTTGGGCCAGAAATGCTCGATGCCCGCCAGTGTGCCGAAACTGGGCAGATCGAAGCCGGAGAAGCGATCGAACAGGCGATCCATCTCATTGCGCATGGATTGCCAGACATCTGTGGTGCGCAGCGGGGCCGGCGGGGCGGCCGGTTTGCTGGTTTCGAGTTGCGTGGTTGACATGGGAAACCTCCTCTCAAGAAGGGCATGCGAAATCTAGCCCCGGAGGCGCCCGTCATACTGATTTGGGTCAAATCGCAGTGATTTCGGCATCTTTTTGCGGCCCGCCGGTGTGGAAAATTCTGCGGCCGGCTGTTATGAAGTTCTGGGAACCCTATGCGTGATCGGCACAGATGGACCAAGCCGGCGGAAATCTGACCAGCGCCGACTCCGATGTTCTCTTCCGTACCGTCGTTTCGACCGCGGTCGATGGGATCATCGTGATCGACGCGAAGGGGCGCGTGCTGCTCTACAATGAGGCCTGCGCGCGATTGTTCGGGTATGAGGCGGACGAGGTTATCGGCCAGAATATCCGCATGCTGATGCCCGAGCCGTACCGGGAACAGCACGACGGTTATCTGGATCGCTACGTGGCCACCGGTGAGGCTCGTATCATCGGCATCGGCCGCGAGGTGGTCGGCCTGCGCGAGGACGGCAGCACCTTTCCGATGTATCTGTCGGTCGGCGAGGGCTGGCTGGACGGCGAGCGCATCTTCCTGGGTATTCTTCATGATCTGACCGAGCGCAAGATGCACGAGCGGCGGCTGCAGGAACTGCAGAACGATCTCCTGCATGCCATGCGGCTGTCGGTGACGGGCCAACTCGCCAGCGCGCTCGCCCATGAGCTGAACCAGCCGCTCACCGCCTCGCTCAATTATCTCAGCGCTGCCCGTCGCGGCTTGCAGGCAAGTGCCGAGCCGTCGGCCGCGCGCATCAACGAACTGCTGGAGAAGGCCGCCGCCCAGAACGCCCGCGCCGGCCAGATCATCCGCCGTTTGCGCGAGTTCATCGAAAAGAAGGAGCCCAACCGCGCCTTCGAGGATTTGAACGCCTCGGTCTACGAAGCCATCGCGCTCGGCCTGGTGGGAGTGGACGAGGGCGACGTCGAGGTTGTCGTCAAGCTGGCGCGCGACCTTACCCCGGTGTTCTTCGACAAGATTCAGATTCAGCAGGTCATGGTCAACCTGATGCGCAACGCGGTGGAGGCGATGCAGAACTCTGCGCGCCATCAACTCACCGTCATGAGCTTCCAGCCTGTTCCCGAGATGGTGGAGGTCGTTGTGTCCGATACCGGGCCGGGCGTGAATGAAGACATAAGGCGCAGCCTGTTCCACCCCTTCACCACCACCAAGGAAAAGGGGCTGGGAATGGGTCTGGCCATCTGTCGCGGCATAATAGAAAGTCACGGCGGCCGGCTTTGGACCGAGCCAAACCCGGGCGGCGGCGCCCAGTTCCGCTTCCGGCTGCCCGTTCGCGGCGGTCAGGAGGACTGATATGGCCGCGCAGCCGACGATCTTCATCGTCGATGACGACGAAGCCGTGCGCGGTTCGCTGGAGGCTCTGCTCGAATCGCACGGCTTCGGGGTCGAGGTGTTCGATTCGGCCGACGCCTTCCTTCGCAGCGAGGCACTGACGCGCACGGGCTGCCTGATCGCGGACATCCGGCTGCCGGGCATGGACGGGCTGGCGCTGCAGGAAGAACTGGTGCGCCGCGGCACCCGCCTGCAGGTGATTGTGGTGACGGGCTTCGGCGACGTGCCGCTGGCCGTGCGCGCCATGAAGTCCGGCGCCATCGATTTTCTGGAAAAACCTTATGACGAAGGCGTGCTGTTGTCCGCGGTCCGGCGCGCGCTGGAGGCGGCCAGGGCGGCTTCGCAGGCTGCAGATGCAGCGCACGAAGTGGAGGTACGCTTTGCCAGCCTGACCGAGCGCGAACGCCAGGTGCTCGATCTGCTGGCGGCCGGCCGGCCCAACAAGGTCATCGCCTATGAACTGGATATCTCGCCACGGACGGTCGAGATCCATCGTGCCCGGGTGATGGAAAAGATGGGTGCGCGCAACCTTGCCGAGCTGGTGCGCATGGTGGTGGCGGCCGATGTGGGAAGCGATGTTTTGCCCGAGTCTGAATAACTGATTCGACGGCAATTCTGGTGGAAAATTAAGCTCTAAGCAGAATCCCGTATTTTTTTCCGAAGGCAAAGGCTTCAGCCTCTGCGCTGAAAGGCCAGACCGGCGGCCGTCTGCCAGTGGGAGGGGCCGTATAGGGCTGTCGGGGGGCCGAGTACGATGGAGCGTAACACGACTGTTTGCATTGTCGACGACGATGAGGCGGTGCGCGATTCGATGCGCATCCTCGTGGAGTCCTACGGCTACCAGGTTCACGATTATCCCTCGGCCAGCGCTTTTCTGGCGGAGGGCGGGCCCGGCGGAGCGGACTGCCTGGTGCTCGATCTGCACATGCCGGAGATGGACGGCCTTGAGCTGGTCGGCGAGTTGCACCGGCGCAGCGTGCGCACCCCCACGATCATGGTCACCGGCCGCAAGGACGATTTCCTGGCCCAGCGCGCCCGCAAGGCAGAGGTGCTGGCACTGCTGTACAAGCCCGTCGCGGCCGGGGAACTGATCGGCTGGATCGAGCGCGCATTGGAGCAAGGGCCTGCGGCCGGCTGACGCAGATTTGGCCAAAATCCCGCCATCCCACCCCTTCCTGCTCGTGACTGAGAATTGAACGCACCTTGCGCCTCGGGGATGCGTCAAAATGTGTAGGGAAAACCCCTTACGGGGAACTCCTCATTTCGGCGCAGGCGGGCCCGTCGCATTGTGCCGGTGCCGGCTAACGGAACCGGCTGGAAGGCAGGCGGATATGACACAAGCTCTGGAACACCACGATGCACTGGCACGGCATGCGGCGCATGAGGTTGCTGTCGGCTCTGTTCCTCACGCGGCATCCGCCGACGATGCGCTCTTCCCGCTCAACGCGGTGAGCACTGTGCTGCGCTTCGGCCGTAACCAGACGATCTTCAACGAAGGCGACGACGCGCGCTACTCCTACAAGATCGTCGAAGGCGGCGTGCGCGTGTGCAAGGTGCGGCCCGACGGGCGGCGCCAGATCGCGGAATTCCTGCTGCCGGGTGATCTCTTCGGTTTCGAGGCGGGCGAAGAGCACTCGCTGACTGCCGAGGCTCTGTGCAACGTCGTGGTGATGCGCTGTCCACGCAAGCACGTCGAGCGTCTCAGCGAAGAGGTGCCCAATGTACGCCGTACGCTGATGATGCTGCTCCGGCGCGAGTTGTCCGCCGCGCAGGACCATCTGGTGATGCTGGGTCGGCAGAGTGCGCGCGAGCGGCTTGCTTCCTTCCTGCTCCAGCTCGCCGAGCGTACCGACTCGGACAACGGCGACACGCTCGATTTGCCGATGGGCCGGCAGGATATTGCCGATTTTCTCGGTCTGACCATCGAAACGGTCTGCCGCGCACTCACCGAACTCAAGCGCGAAAGAGTCATCACGATTCCCAACCGTCACCAGGTGGTGATCCGCAACATGGACGCGCTGGAAGCCGTGGCGGAAGGCGCCGAGGTCTGATAATTCTTCGCGCCGACGTCCACTCGGGCGGAGCCGCAGATGTCCTTCAAGAAGATCATCGTCCCGGTAATCGGCGCGGGCGGGGACGCCGTGGCGCTGGCCACCGCCTTTGCTGCTGCCCGGCTGTTTTCTGGCCATGTCGAGGCCCTGTTTGTGCGGCCCGATCCGCGTGAAACGGCCCCCTTCGGAGGCATGCCGGTTTCGGCCGAAGTGGTGCAGCAGATCATCCAGAACGCCGAGGAGCTGGCCACTGCGGGCGCCAATGCCGCGCGCGCTTACCTGGATGCCGCGGCGAAGGCGGCTGGGGCAGAACGCGTCGCCCACCCGGTGCCCGCAAAGGGCGTGACCTGTTCCTTTCGTGAGACGCATGGCGCGTTCGCGGCGCAGATCGCGCAGGCCGCGCGGCTGGCCGATCTCATTGTCTTCGCGCCCGACGCGCCTCGGAGCGGGCCGGACCTGCACGGCGCCTTCATCGAAACCCTGACCAGATGTGCACGGCCGGTGCTGCTCAGCGCGGCAGCCCCTCCCGCCGATCTGGTCCGCAAGATCGCCATCGGCTGGGACGGCAGCGCCGCCGCCGCCCACGCGCTCAGCGCTGCGCTGCCGCTTCTGGCGGCTGCCGGCGCGGTAGAGATCGTCTGCGTGCGCGCGCCTTCCGTCGATACCGCCTCGGCCGACGATGCGGCCGCCTATCTGGCGCTGCACGGCATTTCTGCCGCCACCCGGCTGGTCGCCCCCGGGGGCCAGCAGCCTGCGGTGGCACTCCTGAACGCTGCGGTGGACGGCGGCGCCTCGCTCCTCGTCGCCGGCGGCTACGGCCACAGCCGCCTGTTCGAGACTCTGTTCGGCGGCACCACCGTGCATATCGCTGCGCACGCCACGCTGCCGCTCTTCATGGTGCACTGAAAGGGTGCTCGGAATCGTGCGCCCTTGCCCGCGTTCGGGCATATCTCCTGTCGGGGCGCCCCCTGCCGGTGAATGCTTGTTGCGTGCCCGCGGCCGTTCTTGACGGCCTGCTGTCGCACAAGATAATCGCGCCAACTCTGCCGGCTTTCTCGCCTGTCTCGAAGAGGGCGTTTCCATGAAGAACAGAACCGAGCTTTCCCTGCGCGTTCCGGCGCCCCAGCACCGGCCGGGCGACACGCCGGATTTCAGCGGCATCGTGCTGCCGGAAGCGGGCGAGGCGCGGCGGCCGGAGATCAATGCGCGCGCGCACGATATTACCGATCTCGCCTATTCGCTGATCCGGGTGCTCGATGCGAAGGGCAAGGCGGTGGGGCCGTGGAACCCGCAGCTTGATCCCGAAACGCTGCGCCGTGGCCTCAAGACCATGCTGCTCACGCGTGCCTATGACGATCGCATGTACCGCGCCCAGCGCCAGGGCAAGACTTCATTCTACATGAAATGCACAGGCGAGGAGGCGGTGGCCATTGCCGCGGCTTATGCGCTCGAACGCGACGACATGTGCTTCCCCTCTTATCGCCAGCAAGGCCTATTGTTTGCGCGCGGCTATCCCATCCTGCAGATGATGTATCAGGTCTATTCCAACGTGATGGACCCGCTGCACGGCCGGCAATTGCCCATCATGTATTCGGCCCGGGATTACGGCTTCTTCTCCATTTCCGGCAATCTGGGCACGCAATTCCCGCAGGCCGTGGGCTGGGCGATGGCATCGGCCTACAAGGGCGATGATCGCATCGCTGCCAGCTGGGTGGGCGAAGGCACGACCGCGGAAGGCGATTTTCATCACGCGCTCAATTTCGCCTCTGTCTATCGCGCGCCCGTGGTGCTCAACGTCGTCAACAATCAATGGGCGATTTCGAGCTTCTCGGGCATCGCCGGGGCGGGCGAATCCACTTTCGCCAGCCGCGCCATCGGTTACGGCCTGCCGGGCTTGCGCGTGGACGGCAACGATTTTCTCGCCGTCTATGCGGCGACGCGCTGGGCGGCGGAACGGGCGCGCTCCAATCTCGGTGCCACGCTGATCGAGCTGTACACCTATCGCGCGGAGGGGCATTCGACCAGCGACGATCCCTCGCGTTATCGCCCCAGCGATGAAGCCAAGGCCTGGCCCCTGGGCGATCCCATCGAGCGGCTCAAGGATCATCTGATCGGCCTGGGCGAATGGAGCGACGAGCAGCAGCACGCCACCTATCGCGAAGCCGTCGAGACGGTGCGTGCCGCCGACAAGGAAGCCTCGTCCTACGGCACGCTGGGCGAAGGCGAGAAACCGTCCGTCAAATACATGTTCGAAGACGTTTACAAAGAGATGCCCTGGCATATCCGCCGCCAGCGCCAGGAAATGGGAGTCTGATCGTGGCCACGATGAACATGATCCAGGCGCTCAATTCGGCGATGGATGTCATGCTGGGCAAGGATCCGAACGTCCTGGTCTTCGGCGAGGACGTCGGCTATTTCGGCGGCGTGTTCCGCGCCACCGAGGGGCTGCAGAAGAAACACGGCCTCACCCGTTGCTTCGATACGCCGATCGGCGAAGGCGGCATCATCGCTGCGGCCATCGGCATGGG
>JAGWZW010000108.1 GCA_018971835.1 Alphaproteobacteria bacterium | reverse complement strand
CGCGGCCCTGCCCGATGCGCTGGCCGTCATAGGAGAACCAGGCGCCCGACTTTTCCACGATCCCGGCCTTGACGCCGAGGTCGATCAGTTCGCCGGTCTTGGAGACGCCCTGGCCGTACATGATATCGAACTCGACCTGCTTAAAGGGCGGGGCCACCTTGTTCTTGACCACCTTGACGCGGGTCTGGTTGCCCACCACCTCGTCGCGGTCCTTGATGGCGCCGATGCGGCGGATGTCCAGCCGCACCGAGGCATAGAACTTCAGCGCATTGCCGCCGGTGGTGGTTTCGGGGTTGCCGAACATGATGCCGATCTTCATGCGGATCTGGTTGATGAAGATGACGATGGTGTTGGACTTGGAGATCGAGCCGGTGAGCTTGCGCAGGGCCTGGCTCATCAGCCGGGCCTGCAGGCCGGGCAGCTGGTCGCCCATCTCGCCTTCCAGCTCGGCCTTGGGCGTGAGCGCGGCCACCGAATCCACCACCACGATATCCACCCCGCCGGAGCGCACCAGTGTATCGGTGATTTCGAGGGCCTGTTCGCCGGTGTCCGGCTGGGAGATCAAAAGCTCGTCGATGTCGACGCCCAGCTTGCGCGCATAGACCGGGTCGAGCGCGTGTTCGGCATCGATATAGGCGGCCACGCCGCCCTTCTTCTGCGCCTCGGCCACGGCGTGCAGCGCCAGCGTGGTCTTGCCCGAAGATTCCGGGCCGTAGATCTCGATCACGCGGCCGCGCGGCAGCCCGCCGATGCCCAGCGCGATGTCGAGCCCCAGCGAGCCGGTGGAAACGACATCCGTTTCCACGGCCTCGCGGCTGCCCAGCTTCATCACCGAGCCCTTGCCGAAGGCGCGGTCGATCTGGGAGAGCGCCGCCTCCAGCGCCTTCTTGCGATCGCTGTTGTTGTCCTCTTTGCCCACTACCCGCAGACTCGCCTGTGCCATGCCGCTCGCTCCTTATTCCATAGCGGCCCCCAAATCCCAAGGGGCTGCCTGCGGCCCAGAGTGCATGTTTTGTTCCGTTCCGCAAGCCGGTCGTCAAGGCATTGAATATATGTGAGTATTTGCAATATGTTCGCGGAACGTCCCGTGAATTTTGACTCGGGCGCCGAACGCAATTTTATACCCCGCCGAGGGGTTCAAATTCCCGTCACCAGATATGGGGCAGGGCCGTTCCGAACCCACCGCCGGTGGGGGAACCCGATTCGGACTTTTCAGGCGCGCGCAGGGTGGGGATGGCCCTCAGATCCTGAGCGGCACGCCCCACCTCGCCATCGCGCTCCGGGCTCAGAGGATGCGCACGATAACGGCGGTCTGGTTGAGAAGCTGGTAGGCGATCTCACCGAAGGTGATCGGCCCTTCGATGCCGCCGATGGCCTTGCCCTCCAGTTCGCCGAAGACAAAGTTCAGGATGCAGTTGCAGGCCATCACGGCGCCCTGCGTATCCTGCTCGGTCAGGCGGGTGCGGAAGACGGCCGCATAATCGCCGACGGATTTGGCGAAGCGGTAATCCACGCCCGGAAACACCGGGGCATAGAGGGCCGCGCGATGGGCGGTGTTGTCGAGGCTCTGCAGCGAGACGTTCAGATGGGCGCCGGCGAAATCGCCGACCAGCGGCTGCTGGCCATGCTCCAGGCCGCGCGCGGCAACATAGTCCGCGAAATTGACGGTCTTGCCGTTCACCTCACAGGTGCCGATCTCGAAGCTGGCCTCGGTGAAGCGGAGGATGTCGCCATCGTCGGGCTCGAACAGATTGACGATCTCGACCGAGACGAGCCGATCCTCGGGCAGCGCCACATGGGCGACGACGGCGCGGTCGCGAAATTTCGCCGCCGTGCGGCCATCATAGACCAGTGGCGCCGTCTTGCCGATCTCGGAGAGGTGCACGCCCGCAATCCAGCCCACCGTCGGGCGCAGGAAGGCGTTGGGAAAGCTTGCGGCGTCGAGCGCGAAACGCTGATGGCAGGCGCCGCCGAACGGAATGATCGTCACGGCGAAGCCGTTCTCCGGCGCATCGCCGCAAATCCCGGCGAGTTCATCCGCGCCATAGCTTGCAACGCTGACCTGGCCGATCCCGCTCAGCTCGGTGACGAAAACCTTGCTGTCGTCCACCACCGTTCCGCCGGAGGCGACCATGAAGTAGGGGCTGGTGCCGCCGATCCAGTTGCCGGCCGGCAGCCGGTCGAGAGCGGCTTCAACGCCCGCCACGCTCAACGCCGCACCGCTGCGGATGAGTTCGGCGGCCGCGTCGGTGGAGATCATTCGGTTCATCGTGGCCCTCACAGATAAGGCAGTTGCTGGACTTCGGCACTGAGCCCGCGTTCCCACTTGGCGAAGAACGCATGGATTTCCTTCGCTTTCACGGGCACCGGATCGGTGCTGCGCTCGATGTTCTTGATCAGGAGCTGGGTTCCCAGATGCTTGGTCTTCATGCGCGAGAGCGCGCCGGAGGCGAGCTTCTGCCAGCAAGGATGATCGGGTGATGGAACAGCCATTGAAATCCCCGTGCTGCAAATTTCGAGTGCGCTTTTCGATCATGAAAAGCCGGCGACAAGCGTGTTACAGGAGACAATCCTGCACTTAACGCCGCGTTAGTCTGGCGCGTAAAAACGCACCATTGCAGCAAAACGGACTGATACCTTGGTACAATGCCGTCATGACTTTGCGCGCTGTGTGCCGTCTCTTCTGCGCGCTTTTTTTGCCGGAGCTTCGCGGCGCGCTGCCTTCGCCTTGGCGGCGAAGGCAGTCTGACGCGCCGCCCAAAAAGCAACGGCCGCAGCCGCCGGTGGTGCCGGCAGGATGCGGCCGTTCTCGCCTCTCAAACCAAACAGGGGGAGCTGCTGGTTCAGTCCAGGCGATAACGCACGGTCACGCCATAGGTTCTGGGCTCGCCGAAGACGCCCACACCGCCGGGCCCGATGACATAAAGCTCGGAGATGTAGTGCTCGTTGAAGAGGTTCTTGCCCCACAGCTCGGCCGACCATCTGTTGTCGTTGGACATCCAGGTGATGTTCGCGTCCGACACCGTGAACGCGGGCTGTGTTTGGGAGGGGTCCGCCAGCTCGGCCAGCTGGGTGCCGGTGTAGCGCCACTCGTAATGGAAATCCCACGCGCCGTTGAAAGGTCCGTCGAGCGTGTAGTCGGCGGCGGCCGTGACCTTGTTCTTGGGCGCGCGCAGCAGCGAGGTGCCGTGCAGGTTTACGGCCGTGCCGGCGCTGTCGACATAGATGAACTTCGAGAAGGTCGCTTCCAGATAGGAGTAGGACGCGTCCAGCGTCAGCCCCGTAACCGGGCGGACGATCGCCTCGGCCTCGACGCCCTTCATTTCTTCGTCCGGGGCGTTGAGGGTCTGGAAGCGGCCGAACTGCGTGGGCTGGTTGAGCGGCGGCCCGAAGCGCTGGACCTGAAGGTTGTGATAGCTGGTGTAATAGGCCGCCACGTTCAGGCGCGCATGATGATCGAAGAAATCGTTCTTGAAGCCGAGTTCGTAGTTGGTGGCGGTTTCCGGGTTCAGCGGCGTGGTGGCGTCCTTGACGGTGGCCGGCTCCGCCGCGAAGCCGCCGGATTTGAAGCCCTGCGACAGCGTGGCGTAGATCAGCGAACTCGGGCTGGGCTGGTACTGCAGCGACACGCGCGGCGACACGTCGGTCCAGGTCTTGTGCGCGGAGGCCGTGAACGAGGTCGGGATGATGTTGATGAAGCCGTTTTGCGGGCCGATGTCGACCGTGCGGATCATCTTGCTTTCCGTCGTGAAGCGTACGCCGGCCGACAGTTTCCACTGCTTGGCGAAGGCCCAGTCGCCGTTGATGAAGGCGGCGTAGGAATGGGTGGTGTTGAACTGGTGCGAGCTTTCCAGGTCGCTGGCCGGCGGCGGGATGATGAAGTGGAAGTAGCGCTCGCGGTCCGTGCTTTCGACCAGATAGTACAGGCCGGCCACGTAGTCGATGGTGTCGGTGACCTGCTGGTTGAAGCGGAACTCCTGCGAGAACTGGTCGGTATAATCGTGCACGCCGTTGATGAGGTTGATCTCGGGAATGCCGACCGAATCGTGCTCCCAGTCTGCCGCGCTGCGCCGTACGGCCGTGATCGAGGTCAGCTCGCCGCCCCAGATGTCGAGGTTGGCCTTGATCGAAACGCCTTTGGCGCTGCGGGTCATGGGGTAGTCGCCGGCATCGGTGGTCTTGTTCCAGCCATTGCCGCCGTGCAGGTGCATCAGCTCGACGATGGGCACCGAGCCGTCACGGATCGGGATGCGGCCGAGCCCGAACTGGTATTCGTGCATGTAGTCGGCGTTGAGCTGCACGCGGAAATGATCGTCGTCGCTGTGATAGAGCAGGGCGACGCGGCCATCGACGGATTGGCGCGAGTCGATCTTGTTGCCGGTCACCACGTTGGTATCCCAGCCGTCATGGCTGCTGGTGTAGAAGGCGATCTTGCCGGCAAGGTTGCGGGTTAGCGGGCCGGTGGCGGTGCCCTGCGCGGTGATCTGGTTGAAGTTGCCGTAGCCCAGCGAGGCGAAGGCGTGCGGCTGGTCGGTGGCAACCGGCGTGGAGACGATGTTGATGGCGCCGCCGATCGCGTTCTTGCCGAAGAAGGTGCCCTGGGGCCCGCGCAGCACTTCGATGCGCTGCAGGTCGTAGAGGTCGAAGGCCTGGTTCGACATGCGGCCGATATAGACGTCGTCCATGAATTCGGCGACGGAGCTTTCGGTGCCGGCGCCGTCGTCGGTCGAGGAGACGCCGCGGATCGACAGGATCGATTCGCCCGGCGCGAAATCGGAAAAGGTGAAGCTCGGCACCCGCTGCGCCAGATCCTGCGCACTGACGACGGCGTCGCGCTGCAGGCTCGAGCCTTCGAGCGCGGTGATGGCGATGGGAACGGTCTGCTCGTTTTCCGTTTTGCGTTCGGCGGTGACGGTGACGACTTCCAGACCGCCGGAGGAGGCGGCCTGTGTTGTATTCTGTGTCTGTTGTGCCGAGGCGTTGTTGTTGAGAAGCAACAGCGAAGTGAGTGCGGGCACAATAACGCGTAGTGATGCGATCCCCTTCATACGTTCCTCCTGTGAATTGCGCATCGCGCAATTCATTTTTGTTGGTTGTGAAATTGTTTGTATGACCGGTCGGTCAGCCAATCAACGAACAACCTGCAATAGAGGCAGGGATCGTGCCTCAAATACGCAAAACAGTTCCAGGTTGTGATATATATGGCTCACTGATAATGCGTCGGCGTCTTATTCGCAATATTACAGCACTGTAATCTTTGGTTCTTTTGGCACGGACGCGCCTGCGCCAGGCCCAAAAGGCGCGCGGTTATCGGCGGCATGCCTGCCCGCGCCAGCGATGCGTGCAGTCAGGAGTTGTGGGTGCCAGCGCCGGCCGGGCGCCCGCTGGGCGTGCGCGGATGCACGATGCGGTAGAGCTGGTAGGTCGCGCTTTGCGCAATCGGCACCAGGCCGTGGCGTGGCGCGATCTGGCGCGCGCAGTTCACCCGGCGTACGGCCAGATAATCGTATTTTTCCTGCCAGTCCTCGGCATAAAGACGCGGGATGCTGCTGGCGGGCGCAGTGCGGAGCCAGCGGCGCCCCGCCGCGGTCGCGTTCAGCCTCAGCACCCGCCAGGGAACAATACCGGCATTTTCCACGACGTCGCCGCGCACGCTGGCCGCAGGTTCGATCGGCTGCATGGTCGGCGACGCGAACAGGGTCGAGACGAAGGCGGCGCGGTCGATGGTCAGGAGCGTCGGGACATGCTCGTCAAAAGGTGGCCAGCGCGCTGGTTCGGCGCAAGACTTGCCGGCAGAGCGGGGTGCCGAAGCGACCAGCACCGTGCTGCCCGGAGCCACGACGTCGTCGATGGCGCGGAAGCTCCTGACGTCGGCGTCGTGCCGTTGCCATGCCGGAATCAGCAGCGCCGTACGGGCGCAGACGCCGGCGAGCGCGACGGCGGCGAGCGCGGCCTGGCCGAACCGCTGTACCGGCACGAAGTCGAACGCGGCAGCAAATAGTACCGCCGGGAAGATCGCCAGCCGCAAGTCGATGATGGTCGCCCGGCCGATGCCGTAGGGCATGACCAGCAGCACCAGCAGCCACAACGCCAGCGTCAACCGCAGGCGCGGATGGGGCCGCCCGCCCAGCCACAACATCAAGATCGCGGCGATCCAGAAAATGGAGCCGGCAAGATTGGGCAGGCTATGGCCGGTAAAGAAAGTAGCAGTGATCAGGCTCAGTTTGTCCTCGAGCCCGTACGAAATGGCGGCCCAGGACGACGCGCCCCACATGGGCCCGGAATGCGCCGGAGTCGACAGCGCGATCAGAACCAGTAGCAACACCGGCAGGATGAAGCCGGGCAGGATCGCGACAGTGCGCCCGGCCATGACGCGGAGGGTTCGGGGCTCGGAGCCCATCTGCAGCAGCGCAATGGTGAGCATCAGCGCCGCCGCCGCTGCGAAATGCACGATCAGGATCAACCCGGTCAGCAGGTTGAGCAGCACGAGCTTCTTCACGGTCACGTGGTCGGCCAGGCGCAGCCACCATCCGACCGTCGCAAGTGCCGCTGACACGCCGAGCAGATATGACATGAAGCCCCCCGCCAGCGGCAGGTTCAGCAGCAGCAACGCGGAGAGCAGGAATGTCGGTCGCGTCCGCGCAAACAGTGCGCGATGAACGAACCAGGCGGCAGCGGCAAGGCTCAGCACGCACAGCACCCAGAGGCATTTCATGACGGTTTCGAGCGAAAACAGTCCCGTCAGCGGCAGGGCGACAAGCTCGAAACCGAGATTTGGCAGAAGGTGCCAATGCACATGATAGAACAGATGGACCGGGTGGTTTGCCGGCGCCGTGAGCACGAAGAGCCGCGCCATATGATTGAGACAATCGGCGCATTCGGGATAGCGTACGAAGAACACCGGAAGGATCGAAAGCAGCACCAGCAGCGCAAAGGCTGCATCCGTTGCGCCGGCACCGTTGTACGGCGGGTTCGAAGCAGGTTCGGCGGCCGACACGCTCTGCTCCCGCCTATTTCACCGGCGCTTCGGAGAGCACATCCTTCACCTTGGCGGCGAGTTCCTTCAGGCCGAACGGCTTGGGCAGGAAGTGCAGGTTCTCGGCTTTCTCGTCGTGGCGGCGGAAGGCATCCTCGGCATAGCCGGACATGAAGATCACGCGAACCTCCGGGATCAGCCGGCGCACGTTGCGCACCAGCGTAGGCCCGTCCATGTTGGGCATCACCACGTCGGTGACGAGCAGCTGGATGGCGCCGCCGTGATCCTTCACCAGTTCCAACGCTTCCTCGCCGCCGCTGGCTTCCAGCACGTTGTAGCCGCGCAGCTTGAGCGCGCGCGCCGCGAAGGCGCGCACGGCGTCTTCGTCTTCCACCAGCAGGATCGTGTCCTGTCCGGTGACGTCGCGCGGCGCCGTGCGTTCGGGCATGGCCGTGGCGGCGATCTCGCCCTTGAAGCGTGGCAGGTAGATGCGGAAGGTCGTGCCCTTGCCCACTTCGGATTCCACCGTGATGAAGCCGCCGGTCTGCTTGACGATGCCGTAGACGGTGGCGAGGCCGAGGCCCGTGCCCTGCCCAGTGGGCTTGGTGGTGAAGAAGGGATCGAAGATCTTGCCCAGGTGTTCCTTGGGGATGCCGGTGCCGGTGTCGGCTACGTCGATACGTACGTAATCGCCCGCAGGCATGATCGCGGTGTCGATCGGCACGGGTGCGGCCACGGTTTCGTTTTCGGTGTGGATGCTGACGGCGCCGCCTTGCGGCATGGCATCGCGCGCATTGACGACGAGGTTGATGATGGCGCTGGTGATCTGTGCCTCGTCGGCATGGACGGGCCAGAGATCCCTGGCCGGCTCCACCTTGAGCGAGATACCTTCGCGCAGCAGCCGCTGCAGCATCATGGCCAGTTCGCCCAGCACGTCGCGCAGCGCCAGCACCTTGGGCTGCAGCGTCTGCTTGCGCGAGAAGGCCAGCAGCTGGCGCACCAGGTTGGCCGCGCGCAAGGCGTTCTGCTGGATCTCGTTGATCTCCTTGAAGGAGGGATCGCCCGCCGGGTGGCGCATCAGCAGGAATTCGCAATTGCCGATGATGACGGTGAGCAGGTTGTTGAAGTCGTGCGCCACGCCGCCGGCGAGCTGGCCCACGGCCTGCATCTTCTGCGCCTGCGCGAATTTGGTTTCGAGCGCCTTCTGGGCCGAGATGTCGATCAGGTAGAGCATGGCCCGGCCCGCTTCGCCCTGTTTGGCGGCGGTGGCGATGGCAAACAGCTCGCCGATGCGGTCGGCATCGCTGCGCGGGCGGATTTCGGCCGGGGCGTGGCTCTTGCCTTCAAGTGCGGCGGCGATCAGTTCGCCGAGCGTGCCGTCGGCATCGACGAGGCTGGCCAGCTTCTGGCCCGCCGTGACGGCCACGGCGAAAAAGGCGTCGAAGGCGCGATTGCTCTCGATCAGCTTGCCGTCCGCATCGCACAGCGCCATGCCCACCGGGGCATCGCGATAGAGCGTAGGCGCACCGGCGCTGTTCGATGCCGGTGCGGCTTGCGGCGCCGGCGCGTCGCCGCCGAGGCGCGGGGTGAACCACCAGGCCGCCTGGCCTTCGGGCAGCGGGCGCACGGCGGCGACGATTTCGAGCCGCGGCCCGGCGCGGAAGCTCTCTTCGGCGGCCTTGCCTTCGCCGGCCTTGCGGGCGAGGCGATAGAGTACGGCGGCCGAGCTTTCGCCGGCCAGCGCCAGCTCTGGCGGGATGGCGGCTTCGTCGGCGCGGGAGCCGCTGAGGGCGCGATAGGCGGCATTGCAGTCGAGCACGGCGCCGTCCGGCCCCGTCACCGCCCAGGCGACATTGGCCCGGGCCGCGGCTTCGGCCACGCGGCGGGCCTCGGCGGCCGAAATGCCCTCGCGCGGCCAGATGGCATATAGAAAGAGCGAGGCCACCGCCCCGATCCCGGCCAGCAACGCCACGCCTGCCCAGTTGGCGGCATCGGGCGCGCCGATGGCCAGCCCGGCCGAAACGACGGCTGCGGCCACAAACGCCAGCGCGGCCCAGCGCCAGGCGCCGGCCGGTATGCCGTAACGCCCCCAGGTCACAGCCTGCAGTCCAGTAGAGGATCCCCCGTTCATGGAACGCTATTAACCGTGTTCCACCCATGATTCGCTAGTGGAATATGCAGACCGCCGGCCGGAATGCCAGACCGGTGCGCCGCGCCGGATGTGGTGGCGGCGCTTCCTGTGACCCGTCCCGGGGGCTTCGGCCGCTATCACTGCATGGCCGTGGTGATGGTGTAGATATCCGACGGGGTCAGCACGAGATCGACCACAAGCCGGCCGGCAATCGCCAGGATCAATAGTGCCAGCACGGTTCGCAGTTCCTCAGCCTTGAGCTTTGCCCCCGCGTTGACGCCGAACTGCGCGCCGATGACGCCGCCGAGGATCAGCAGCATCGCCAGAAAGGCATCAACCGTCTGATCGAGCACCGCGTGCAGCAGCGTCGACATCGAGGCGACAATGAACATCTGGAATTGCGAGGTGCCGATCGCCAGGTTCGTGCGCATGCGCAGCAGGTAAACCTTGGCCGGGATGAGAATGAAGGCGCCGCCGGTTCCGAGGATCGCGGTCATCACCCCGACGAGAAAACCCAGCACGACGATCGGGATGACGCTGATGTAGAGCATCGAGCGGTAGAAGCGCGTCTTGAACGGCAGATTGTGAATCCAGGTGTGCTGGCCGGCCCGGTGCACGTGGGAATGTCCGCCCTTGCGGATCGAAAGCATGGCCTGCACGCTTTCGACCAGCATCAGGCTGCCGATGGAGCCGAGCAGCAGCACGTAGCTGGTCTGGATCACGAAGTCGATCTGGCCGATTTTCTGAAGCAGGCGGAAAATGTAGACGCCTGCGCCCGAGCCAGCGAGCCCGCCCAGCAGCAGCCACAGTCCCATCTTGTAATCGACCGATTTCTTGCCGCCCTGACGCAGAGCGCCGACCAGCGAGGCTGCAGCGATCGGGCTGGCCTGGCTCGACACGGC
>JAGWZW010000107.1 GCA_018971835.1 Alphaproteobacteria bacterium | reverse complement strand
CGCTTGATCGGCCCGGCGGAGGCGCCATAGTCCCGCTCATGGCGATATTGAAGATAGCCCGCATGGGCCATCCGGTTCTGGGCGTCAAAGCCGCCCCGGTGGCCGATCCCGCCGCGCCCGAGATCCGGGCGCTGGTGGTGGACATGGTCGAGACGATGGCCGATGCCAGCGGCGCGGGGCTGGCGGCGCCGCAGGTGCATGTGCCGCTCAGGGTCGTGGTGTTCCAGGCGCCGGCCGGGCGTAGCGATCCGGGGCTGGCGGGCGAGGAAGCCTTCGAACACAGCGCGCCGCTCACGATCCTGATCAATCCCGATTACGAGGTGCTGGGACCGGAGCGAGAGAGCGGCTGGGAAGGTTGTCTCTCGGTGCCCGGCCTCAGGGGCTTGGTGGAGCGCGCCGCGCACATCCGCTATCGCGGCCTCGATCTGGACGGCCGGACGATCGAGCGCACGGCGCGCGGCTTTCATGCCCGCGTGGTGCAGCACGAACTGGATCATCTCGACGGCATCCTCTATCCCCAGCGCATGACCGACATGACCAGGCTGATCTTCGAAAGCGAAGCCAGGCACTGGGCGGCGAAGGAGGCGCAGCCATGACGGCGCGCAAAACGAAAGCCAAACCGAAAGACGAGGCCGCGCTGAAAGAGGCCGTGCTGACGGCCGCACTGGTGCATGCGCCGTTCGATGGCTTCACCGACAAGGTGCTGGAGCGCGCGGGCCAGGAAGCCGGAGCAAGCAAGGCGGCGCTGGCGCGGCTCTTTCCCGAAGGGCCACTCGGTCTGGTCGAGGCCTTTTCGGCGTGGGCAGACCGGCAGATGGAGGCTCGGCTGGCCGAGGCCAATCTTCCGGCCAAGAAGGTGCGCGACCGCATCCGCGCCGTGGTGCTGGCGCGTCTCGACGTGCTCAGGCCGCACAAGGAAGCGGCGCGACGCGCGGGCGCGTTTCTCAGCTTGCCGCCGCATGCGCCCGTGGCGCTGAGGCTGCTTTACCGTACCGCCGATGCCATGTGGCGCGCGGCGGGCGATAATGCGACCGATTTCAATTTTTATACGAAGCGCATGATATTAGGGGGGGTGTATTCGGCCACCTTGGTGCGCTGGTTCAACGACGACAGCGAGGACGAAGCGGAAACCCGCGCCTTTCTCGCCAATCGTATTGAAGATGTGATGCGCTTCGAGAAATTCAAGGCCGAGATGAAGAAACAGGCGAAGCATTTTCCTTCGCTTGCCGATTTCCTCGGCGGTTCAGCGCGGCCGCGGTCGCGGCGATAAAAAGGTTATATGCCCCATCTTGCGGCCAGGACGGATATCCGCCTTGCCGTAGAGGTGCAACGCCCCGCCTGATGCCGAAAGCTTCTGCCAGCCCGCTGCTTCCTCGCCCAGGATGTTCTCCATCACCGCGTCGGAGTGGCGCGCGGTGTCGCCCAGCGGCCAGCCCGCCACGCAGCGGATATGCTGCTCGAACTGGCTGACGGCGCAGGCATCCAGCGTCCAGTGCCCGGAATTGTGCACGCGCGGCGCGTACTCGTTGACCAGCAATCCGCCTGCCGCCGTCACAAACAGCTCCACGCCGATCACGCCGACATAGCCGAGTGCCTCGGTGACCTTGCGGGCGATGGCTTTGGCTTCGTCGCCTTCTGCGCCAGTGAGCTTTCCCGGCACGATGGAGCGCTTGAGGATGTGGTGCTCGTGCTGGTTCTCGGGCGGATCATAGGCGGCGAAGTCCCCCGCGATGCCACGCGCGCCAATCACAGATGCCTCGAAGGCGAAGTCCACGAAGCTTTCGAGGATCGAAGCGGCCCCGTGAAAATGCTCGAAGGCTTGCGCGGCGTCGTTCGCGCTGGTCACCTTCGCCTGGCCCTTGCCGTCGTAACCGAGACGGCGGGTCTTGAGCACGGCGGGGCCGCTGCCCAGTGCGGCGAAGGCCGCGCGGGCCTCCTCGACGGAACTCACGGCCGCGAACGGCGCGGTGCCGAGGCCCAGACTCTTGAGGAAGGTCTTTTCTTCCAGCCGGTCCTGCGCCACGGCCAGCGCGCGCGCGCCCGGATAGGTGGGCTTCAGGCCGGCCAGCACCGCCGCGGTGCGCGCCGGCACGTTCTCGAACTCGTAGGTGATGGCGTCGCAATGCGCGGCGAAGTCGATCAGCGCCGCGCGGTCGTCATAGGCGGCGACGGTGTGGCGATCCGAAACTTGGAAGGCGGGCGCCTCGGCCACGTCGGAGAAGATGTGCGCCTTGAGGCCCAGCCGCGCCGCCGCCAGCGCCAGCATCCGGCCGAGCTGGCCGCCGCCGAGAATCCCGATCATGCCGCCCGGCGGAACGGGCGCGGATAATTGTCTGGCTGTTGTCATTGAGCGTCTTTGGGAGCGTCGGCCGGGCTCTCGGCCACGGCATCGGTCTGGGCCTGGCGCCATGCGGCCAGCCGCCCCGCCAGCGCCGGATCGGACAGGGCGAGGATGGCGGCGCCGTGCAGCGCCGCATTCTTGGCGCCGGACGGCCCGATGGCGAAGGTCGCCACCGGCACGCCGCCTGGCATCTGGACGATGGAAAGCAGCGAATCCATGCCTTTGAGCGCCTTGCTTTCCACCGGCACGCCGAGCACCGGCAGGGTGGTCATCGAGGCGGCCATGCCCGGCAGGTGGGCCGCCCCGCCGGCGCCGGCGATGATGAGCTTGAGCCCGCGGCCTGCGGCGCCCTTGGCGTAGGCCCAGAGCCGGTCCGGCGTGCGGTGGGCGGAGACGATCCGGGTTTCGTAAGGAATCGCCAGCGCGTCCAGGGCTTCGGCGGCCGCTTTGAGGGTCGGCCAGTCGGACTGGCTGCCCATGATGATGCCGATCTGCGGAGTGCTCATGCTTCAGGCCTTTATCTGCCCCGGCCCGGCGCGGATACCAGGAGCGGTCGGCGAAGCGGCGCATTATATGGGCCGCGTTCCTCAAGAAAAGGGCCTCTGCGTCGCGTGTTAACGTTTTGGTCAGCTTGTCTGCTGATTCTGATGCGGCAGCCGATTAGGCTGGACATGTCCCGATTCGGAGCGCAGTGGGCATGAAGATCGAGCGGACCGGACGTGGCGCTTCTACCAGCGCCGTGACATCGTCCGGCTATACGCGCCGCGGCGAGGCCGCGACGGCCGTGCGTCCGGGCGAGGCACCGGCCGCGGTGACCAGCGTGCTGGGCATCCCCGAGAGCGAGTTCACGCCTCGCGTCCGCGATGCCATCATGAGCCTGATGCAGGAAGTGGACAGCCTGCGCCGCGAGCTGGAACACACCAAGCGCCGCCTCGACGAGGCGGAGAAGAGCGCCGATCAGGATCATCTGCTGCCCATGCTCAACCGCCGTGCCTTCGTGCGCGAGCTGTCGCGCACCATCGGGCATTCGGCACGCTACGGCACCCCGGCGAGCCTGGTCTATTTCGACCTCGACGATTTCAAGCAGATCAACGACACCTACGGCCATGCCGCCGGCGATATGGTGCTGCATCACTTCGCCCAGACGCTGATGAGCCATGTGCGCGACAGCGACATCGTCGGCCGGCTCGGCGGCGACGAGTTCAGCGTCATCCTTTCCCACGCCGGGCAGGTGCAGGCCCACAAGAAAGCCGAAGCACTGGCCGAAACGCTGAGCCAGACCCCGCCCTTGTGGAAGGGGAAACCCATTCCCCTCAGCTTTTCCTACGGCACCTTCGAACTGCTGCCCGGCGAGAGCGCGGACAGCGCCATCGCCCGCGCCGACGAAGCGATGTACGCGCACAAGAAACGCTGAACGCGTTATGCGATGATATCCGGCAGCAGCGAATCCTCGATCTGCGTGATCTGGTCCTTGAGCTGCAGCTTGCGCTTCTTCAATCGCGTCAGGCGGAGCTGATCGGAGATGCCTGACTCGATCAGCGCGGCGATGGCGGCGTCGAGATCGCGGTGCTCCTGCACCAGTTCGGCCAGCTTCGTCCGCAGGGCCTGTTCGTCCGCTTCCGTCATGGCTGTTTGGTCGCCTTCGCGCGCTTGGTGCCTTTGCCGCGATCCTCGCCCCAGCGCCGCGCGTTCGGCCAATCATACCCCAGAAGATCGAGAACATGCCCCACCGTCTGATCGACGATGTCGGAAACCGTTTCGGGCATCGCATAGAAGGCCGGCACCGGCGGCATCACGATCGCGCCCATGTCGGCGAGCTGGCCCAGCGTGCGCAGATGGCCCGCATGCAGCGGCGTTTCGCGCACCAGGAGGATCAGCTTGCGCCGCTCCTTCAGCGTCACGTCGGCGGCGCGGGTGAGCAGGCTGGAGGTCACGCCGGAGGCAATCTCCGACCAGCTCCTCACCGAGCAGGGCGCGATCACCATGCCCGCCGTCCTGAAGCTGCCCGAGGCGATGGCCGCGCCCACATCGCCGGCCGCATAGACGCGGCCAGCCTTGGCGGCGACGGCCTTGGGGCTGAGGCCCGTCTCGTAGCCGATGGCCATCTCGCCGGCCTTGCTGATGACCAGATGGCTTTCGGCGCCCAGTTCCGCGAGCGCGTCTAAGAGGCGGATTCCATAAGCGGCCCCCGAGGCGCCGCTGATGCCCACCACCACCCGGTTTTGCCCGGAATCGCGCGATTTTTCCCCAGTCATGGCACAGGTTTACAGCTAGGAAGGGATATGCGGAAGAGGGCCGTGACAGCATCCGGCAATGGTGCTCTAATCCAAGACCTCAAGCCAAGAAGAGGTGCATTGATGGCACTGGAAGGGCACATTCTGGAACTTTCCGAAAAACACAGGCGATTGGAGGAGCTCATCGGCGCGGAGATGGCTCATCCGGATTGGGACGAAGTCCGCGTTGCCGCCCTCAAAAAAGAAAAACTCCGCATCAAGGACGAACTGGAACGCTTGCGAAGCAGCGTTCACTGACCGCACAGCAACACCCGATCCCGTCGGGGCGCTTTCCGCAAACCGCGGAAACGGGGCGTGCGTTTTCCCTTTTTCCTGTTCTGAGGCCTGCTTGCGCCGGTAGGCGCGGCGTGCCCGCGCGACCATCGCGGCTCTGATCGTGAGATCGCGTGCGGCCCTCAGCAGGACACGCACGGCCTTGCGCCGCTCCACTGCGGCGCGGGTGTAGCTGCCGTGGACGAGCCGGTTGCGGTTGCCGGGCTGGCCGCCGCGCTGGCGTGCCATTCGAACCTCATTTTCGGGAGGGGGGAGGGTCATGTGCCGGAGCCGTCGTGTTGCACGGCTTTCCGGCGGCGGCCCGGCACGTTCTCGACGCGGCTGTAGGTGAAGTGGAACTCGCCGCGCAGCTTGGCGTAGGCGGCGACCAGCCGGGCGGTGGCGTTGGACAGATGGGCCGCCTCGCGCAGCCGCTGGGCGCGCCGGTCGGGCGGCGGCTCGGCCGGGCGGCGTCGGCCCCAGACGTCGGGCGGCGGGGGCTCCGGCTCCGGGCCCGACAGCTCGGGAAAATTGTTGGCCAGCACCATGCAGTCCATGACTCCCTGGGTCATGAAGGCGATCTGCCGTTGCAACTGTTCCTCGATGCCGCCTTCGGGCGGCATGAAGAGTTCGGCGCTGAGTTTCGGCCGCGCCGGGGCCTTTTCCATCGTCATGTTCATGATATGTTCTTTCACGGGCCGGTTTCAAGGGGCCGCGGGAAATATTTTTGAGGGCGGAGGCGGGAAATTACCAAGGCGCTGCTCCCTCGCCTCCATTCGGGGGAGAGGGTTGGGGTGAGGGGGGGTACGCCAGCACAAGCTTCGCCACCCCCTCACCCTGCCCTCTCCCCCAGTAGGGGAGAGGGAAACAAGCGAGCATTGCTTCCGCGGGAAATATTTTTGGGGACGGATGGCGGCGCCTAGCCCGGCACACGCTCGAAAGCGGGCTTGCCATCCGGCATCACCATCGAGACGTTGGGCGGGCTCTCGGAGATGTATTGTCACTCGCGGCAATGGCACTGCAGGCGGAGGATGGGTTCGCTTTCGGCTTCATACCGCACCGCGCCGCAATAGCATCCGCCTGAAAATTTCGTTGTCTTCCTCAGTTAGTCCCACCAGAAAAACCACCAGCCGCCGCTCATGAGTGTTGCTGCGAGCGCGCTCAGAGTTTGTGTGCCCTGATCGACGATATCGCTGCAGTAAACATACTGCTCCCGTGCCAGCGCCAAAGCCTCTTCGCGCGTACTGGGTGGACGTGCAACGGTCAAGTTCAGCGTGTCAGAAGTCATGCCAACGAGTTCGATACCGTACCGATCGCGCCAATAGCGGAAAGCTGCGACCTGGTACTCGGGCGCTGGACATTCGTTCCATCCGCCCCATCGAAGATAGGCCGGTATCGCGGTCCAGTCGTCGGTCGGGATCAACGCGATCCGCACTTTGGGAAGCGCCGTACCCTTCAAGAGATTTGTCACGACGGTGAGGCCCGGCGCCTCGTCCGGATGCTCGGGCCAGTCGCCGACCGGCGGTTGGCGCGGCCCCGCGAGCATGAGCGAAAGCGTTTCCTCCCGGGACAAGGTCTTGTGCGTGCCGTCCGGTGCGACGACGATTTCGGTCGGCAGCGGCATATTCGGATATTTCTTCAGCCTCTCCCTGAAGCTCGCTGTGGCCGCAGCATCGTCAGCGCGGCGCTTTGCAATCAAGTCGGCCGGAAACCGAATTTTCGCCGCCGCCTCAAGTATTTCTTTGACGGGTTGCGGCGGCGGGGCATTGGATTCAAATGGGAGCAGCAGATTGAAGAATCTGTTCTCGTCACCACCCAGAATGACCGGCGTGCCACCGCCGGCCGTCTTGAGCTGCTTCCAAAGCGCGAACGCCCTTTTGCCAGTGGTTTCGATAAGCTTGAACGGAAAATTCGCAAGCGCCTGAGCCTCGTACTCTTGGGTCTTCTTTTTGTATTCGTTCAAAGTTTCCGCCCTCGCATTCGAGCGGCTGCCTAGGAACGCGCTCGCCATCGACGCGATGCTTGAAAAGTTGAAGATGCGCCGATTCACTCCGACTCCTCACACCGCCTTCGCCAGCTCGCGCAGCTTGTATTTCTGCACCTTGCCGGTAGAGGTCTTTGGTAGTTCCACGAAGCGCACATGGCGCGGGCATTTGTAGTGTGCCAGATGCTCGCGGCACCAGCCGATCAACTCGGCCTCGGTGACGGCCTCCTTGCCGGGCTTGACCTCGACGAAGGCGCACGGCGTCTCGCCCCATTTCTCGTCCGGCCGCGCCACCACGGCGGCGAACATCACCGCGGGATGCTTGAGCAGCGTGTCCTCCACCTCGATGGAGGAGATGTTCTCGCCGCCGGAGATGATGATGTCCTTGGAGCGGTCCTTGAGCTGGAGATAGCCGTCCGGCTGCATGACGCCCAGATCGCCCGAATGGAACCAGCCGCCGGCAAAGGCTTCCTTGGTGGCCTTCGGATTCTTGAGGTAGCCCTTCATCACCAGATTGCCGCGGAACATCACCTCGCCCAGCGTTTCGCCGTCGGCGGGCACCGGCTCCATCGCCTCGGGATCCATCACGGTAAGACCGTCGAGCGCGTGATAGCGCACGCCCTGGCGCGCCTTTTTGGCCGCGCGCTCCTGGCGCTCAAGGCCGTTCCATTCGTCTTTCCATTCGTTGACGACGGCGGGGCCATAAGTCTCGGTCAGGCCATAGACGTGCGTGACGTTGAAGCCCGCATCGGCCATGCCGGCCAGCACCGCTTCGGGCGGCGGGGCGGCCGCGGTGATGAACTCCACGCGGTGCGGCAGCTCGCGCTTCTCGCTGTCCGGCGCGTTGATGAGCGTGGACATGACGATGGGCGCGCCGCACAGATGCGTCACCTTGTGCTCGGCCAGCGCCTCGTACATCGCCGCGGCGCGCACCCAGCGCAGGCAGACATGGGTGCCCGCCACCACCGACAGCGCCCAGGGGAAGCACCAGCCGTTGCAGTGGAACATCGGCAGCGTCCACAGATAGACCGGATGCTGGCCCATGCGCGAGGAGATGACATCGCCATAGGCCGCCAGTGCCGCGCCGCGGTGATGGAACACCACGCCTTTGGGATTGCCGGTGGTGCCCGAGGTGTAGTTGAGCGAGATGGCGTTCCACTCGTCGGCCGGCGGTTCCCAGGCATAATCGGGGTCGCCCGGGGCGATGAAAGCCTCGTATTCGATTTCGCCCAGGCGCGCGCCCAGCCCGGGATGCTCGGGATCGTCGTAATCGATGACGACGGGCTTCACCTTGGCCAGCTTCAGCGCCTCCTTGATGACGCCGGAGAACTCGCAATCGGTGATCAGCACCCTGGCGCCGCTGTGATCGAGGATGAAGGCGAGCGCCGCCGCGTCGAGCCGCGTGTTGAGCGTGGTCAGCACGCCGCCCGTCATCGGCACGCCGTAATGGGCTTCCAGCATCGCCGGCGTATTGGACATCATCACCGCCACGGTGTCGCCCTTGCGGATGCCACGGCTCACCAGCGCCGAGGCCAGCTTCTTCGCGCGCGTATAGAACGCGGCGTAGCTGATGTGCTGCCGCCCGTGGATGATGGCGGTGCGCTCCGGAAAGACGCGTGCCGTGCGCTCCAGAAACGACAGCGGGGTCAGCGGCTGGTAGTTGGCGGGGTTCTTGTCGAGATCGGTTTCGTAGGGATTGCCGCCCACTGCGAGCTTGAGCCGCGGCGCCGGGCGCGGCGCCGTCGCGCCGCCCCGGCGGACCAGCGCCTTCCTCGGCCTCAGCGCGCTGACCGGCGCCGGCTTCGGCTTGGCAGCCTTGGTCTTGCTTTTGGCCTTGGCGGCCGGCTTGGCGGTGGCTTTCGCCGCCGTTTTGGCCTTGGCGCGCGTTTTGGCCTTCGTCTTGGTCCTGGCTGCGGGCCTTGCGGTCTTGCGGCGCTTTGCGGATCTGGCGGGTGTCTTCGTCTTCGGCTTGGAAGGTTTGCGCGGCGCCATGACGGTCTTTTCGGCTGGGGGCTGGAAGCTCGGCGAAAGTTAATGAAACGCCGCCTGCCCGGCAAGCGCCTGCACATGGACGGGCCCAGGCCGGATTGCTAGAACGGTTCGACCTCGGAGCACGACATGTCAGAGACAAGCGAGACGGCGATCCGCCGCACCGGCCCCACGCGCGCCCTCTATGACTGGGTGATGCGCCACGCCGCCGGGCCTTACGCCTTCTGGTTCCTCGGCGCGATCGCGTTTGCCGAGAGTTCGTTCTTTCCCATCCCGCCGGACGTGATGCTGGTGCCGATGGCGCTGGCTGACCGCCGCCGCGCCTTCCAGCTGGCGGCATGGTGCATGGTGTGCTCGGTGGTGGGCGGGATGCTGGGCTATGCCATCGGTGCCTGGCTCTACGATACGGTCGGCCGCTGGCTGATCGGCGTCTACGGCTATGCCGACCAGATCCAGCACTTCCGCACGCTCTACCGCGAATACGGCGCCTGGATCATCCTCATCAAGGGCATGACGCCGATCCCCTACAAGCTCGTCACCATCGCCTCGGGCATCGCCGGCTACAACTTCCCGCTCTTCGTGCTGCTTTCCGCGATCACGCGCGGCGCGCGCTTCTTCATGCTGGCGGCGCTGATCTACTGGTTCGGCGAGCCGGTGCGCGTGTTCATCGAGAAGCGGCTGGAGCTGGTGATGCTCGCCTTCCTGGTCGCCCTGGTCGGCGGCTTCGTGCTGTTCCGGTATGCGTTTTGAAGCGTCCTACCGCGGCACGATGCGGGTAAGCGGTGCGGCCTCGGCATCCGCTTTGGGGCGCGAGAGGAAGAACTCCGCCAGGTAATGGCCTTCGCCTTCGAGCCCTTCGGGATCGAGGCCGCGCGCGTGCAGAAGTGTTTCGACATGGGCCTTCTCTGCCGCGCCGGCGAAGCGGCGCTGCCGGAAATAGCGCCCGGCCAGCTTCTCGGTGACGTAGCCGTGCGGCTCCAGCACCTTGGCCACCGGGCCGTAATCGAACATGCGCAGCACGAAAGAGGCGATCCACGGCAGGTCGTCCTGCGGCTGGCAGGCCACGATGCGCTGGAACGTGCGCTCGGTGACATAGCCCACCACGCCGGTGGAGATAAGAAGATCGCATTTGGCCATCGCCTTGGCGGCCTGCGGCGAGGGGTCGTTCTCTTCGAAATTTTCGGGGATGGCGTCGTCGAGCAGCCCCGCCCAGAACCCGTAGGACGAGGCGAACTGGGCGCGGTCGAGCCCGATGATGTGCAGGTCGCGGCGCGCCTCTTTTTCAGTAAAGGCTTTCTGGTCGGCCTTCAGCACGTCGTGCGGCGGGGTGTTGTCCTCGTCGAAGGAGAGATAGTGCGCGCGCAGCTCGTCCATCCTGCGGCCGTATTTCAGCACCGCGGCGTTGATGCCGTAGGAGCAGCCCAGATCGATGACGGTGAGTGCGTCCTTGTGCCGCTCGGTGGCATAGGCATCGAAAACGCGCAGGAACACCGGAGCGGCCCGTTCGGGAATGGCATAGTCGAGAGCGCCGAGAACGTCGAAATAGGCACGGGGATCGAGCCGGTTATAGGTCCATTCGAAATCCGCCTTGCCCGCATTGGCGTCGTCGTAGCTGATCTTTGTCATCTTCTCGTGCTCCTGAATGCGCGTGAGGACGCTTGCCCGCGTCCAAAATTTCGCGACGCGGGTTGCCCCGCTTTGCGTCCCGTGTGAGGTTTTCCGTTTGCATGAGTACAATAGAATGTGATCCCCGTGCTGTCACCCCCTAAAAGCCGGGTTGTAGAAAAAGCGCTGAAAT
>JAGWZW010000021.1 GCA_018971835.1 Alphaproteobacteria bacterium | reverse complement strand
TCTCGGCAAACTTCTCGATCTGCGCCCAGTCGGAGCATTCATAGGGCGCGCCGGGCCAGGGATTGAACGGGATCAGGTTGATCTTGGCCGGAATGCCCCGGATGATGCGCACCAGCTCGCGCGCGTCGGCAAGGCTGTCATTCACGCCCTTCAGCATCACATATTCGAAGGTGATGCGCCGCGCATTGGAAAGCCCCGGATAATCGCGGCAGGCCTGCAACAGTTCCGCGATCTTGTATTTCTTGTTGATGGGCACGATCACGTCGCGCACCTCGTCGCGCACCGCATGCAGCGAGATGGCGAGCGCTGAGCCGATCTCCGCGCCTGCGCGCGGAATCATCGGCACCACGCCCGCGGTGGACAGCGTGACGCGGCGCTTGGAGAGCGCCAGCCCATCGCCATCGGTGACGAT
This sequence comes from Alphaproteobacteria bacterium, assembly GCA_018971835.1. Classification (GTDB taxonomy): domain Bacteria; phylum Pseudomonadota; class Alphaproteobacteria; order Micropepsales; family Micropepsaceae; genus Rhizomicrobium. The sequence goes on along the minus strand of JAGWZW010000021.1, from coordinate 46,031 downwards.
CGCCAGCGCGGCTTTCACATTGTCGAAATTGTAGAGCGGCTCGCCCATGCCCATCATCACCACGTTGGTGATGCGGCGGGGTTCGGCGGTGGACGGCCAGTCTTCGAGCGAGTCCCGCGCCACCATCACCTGCCCCACGATTTCCATGGACGTGAGGTTCCTCACCAGCGCCTGCGTGCCGGTGTGGCAGAAGCGGCAGTTGAGTGTGCAACCGACCTGCGAGGAGACGCACAGCGTGCCCCGGTCCGCCTCGGGGATATAGACCGTCTCGAACTCCTGCCCGCCGGACTTGAGCAGCCATTTGCGCGTGCCGTCGCTGGAAATCTGCTCGGTCACCACCTCCGGCCGGGCCAGGGTGAAGCGCGCCTCCATCTCTGCCCGGAAGCCCTTGGCCAGGTTGGTCATGGCGGCGAAATCCCGCGCACCGTGGACATAGGCCCAGTTCCAGAGCTGGCGCGCGCGCATGGGCGCGGCCTTGGGGTCCACGCCGGCATCCGCCAGCGCGGCCTTCAGCTCGGCGAACCCGAGGCCGATGAGAGAGGTCGTGTCCATGCGCCTAATATAGGGTGCGGGCGGGCCGATGTCCCGCCGCCCTCACATCCCGCAGGCCTTGTGGATAGCGTCCAGCGCCTCGGAAATGCCGCCCAGCGAGTAGGTGTCCCGGGTCAGCGTGCCGCGCGCGGAGGTGCCGGTCACGCTCATCTGGGCGCCACGGCGCATGGCGTCCACCAGCCGGCCCTCGCTGGCGAGATCCTCGATCCAGGCGGTGCCGTCGCCGCCCTTGCCGTCGTCCTTGGTGAAGAAGGTGAACTTGTCCGGGCCGACCTCGACGGTGACCTTGCTGCCGTCTTTGTATTTGTAGCCCGGCACCACCTCGGTTTCGGCCTTGGCCTTGCGGGCCGGCCAGTCGCTGACGAGGAAGAAGATGGGGTCGCGCTTGGCGTGCTTGGGCAGGCTGGAAGCGGGCTGGGCCAGGGCGTAGCAGGTGCGGCTGTCGCCGGTGCCCGTGGCGTAGGCCGTCCAGCTTTTGAAGGCGCCCAGATTCGCCGGCTTGTCCTGGCCGGCGGCGGAAGCGGCAGACGACAGCGTGCCAAGCAGCGCGCCTGCGGCAAGGACGGCAAACAGGCTGGTACGTACGGAATGGCGGATCATGGAATTCAACCCTCGGAAAGCGGAACGCGGAATCGGCATGGCGGCCAGCGGGGCCGTTTCTGGCAGGAGATTCAGGCCTCAATGTGGTCGCGAACGGCGCGAGAATAGAGGCGCCGTCCCGGCAATGTCCATGAGGGACGAAGGAATTTCCGCAGCTTGCGGGATTACGGCTGCGACATCTTGCGAAGCTCGTCCTCGACCGCGCCAAGCCGGTCCTTGCCGAAGAAAAGCTCGCCGCCCACGAAGAAGCTGGGGGCGCCGAACACCCCGCGCGCCACGGCGGCTTCGGTATTGGCCGCAAGCTTGGCCTTGACGTTCTGGTCCTGGGTCAGGGCGAGCAGCCCGGCCCCGTCCAGCCCCGCCCGCTCGAGCGTGGCGCCGATCACCTCCGGCTCGTCCAGCTTCAGGCCCTCTTCCCACATGGCGCGGAACATCGCTTCGAGGTACGGGGCGAAGCAGCCTTGCTCCTGCGCCGCCAGCGCGCCGCGCATGATGGTCAGCGTGTTGACCGGGAAGTTCGGGTTGAAGCGGAACGCGGTCAGGTTGTGGCGGGCGACGAAGCGCTGCGTCTCCAGCTGCTCGTACTCCAGCTTGTTGCGGATTCCGGCGAAGGCAAGCATCGGGGATTTGTTGCCCGTGAGCTTGAAGACGCCGCCAAGCAGGATCGGCACATAATCGAATTGGACGCCGGTGCGCGCCTCGATTTCGGGCAGCACCTTGTGGGCCAGATAGGCGTTGGGGCTGCCGAAATCGAACAGGAATTCCGCCTTCGCCATCACCATTTCTCCCCGCTGGGCCGAAGGTCGAGTTCGAAGGTCCAGGCATCGCGCGGCTGGTTGTGCAGCAGCCAGTAGGTTTCGGCGATCGACGCCGGATTCATCAGCTGGCCGGGCGCCGGCTCGTTGCCCCGCGCCCTGATGCGCTCGCGCACGAACGCCGTATCGACGCCGGCGTCGATCACCAGATGCGCGACGTGGATGTTCTGCGGCCCCAGCTCGCGCGCCATCGATTGCGCGACCGCGCGCAGGCCGAACTTCGCGCTGGCGAAGGCCGCATAACCGCTGCCGCCGCGCAAGGAGGCGGTGGCGCCGGTAAAGAAGATCGAGCCCTGCCCGCGCGGCAGCATGGCCCGCGCTGCCTCGCGGCCGGTGAGGAAGCCCGCGTAGCAGGCCATTTCCCACACCTTGCGGAAGACGCGCTCGGTGGTCTCGGTGAGCGGGAAATTCACATTGGCGCCGACATTGAAGATGCAGGCTTCGAGCGGCGCGGCTTCATCGGCTTCGCTGAGAAAGGTGACGATCTCGTCTTCCTTGCGGGCGTCCAGGCCGCGCACCTCGCAGCGCCCGCCGGCGGCTTCGATCTCCGCCTTCAGCCGCGCGAGCTTGTCCGCGGTACGCCGGCCGGCGAACACCAGATAGCCCTCGGCCGCGAAACGCTTGGCGATGGCGGCGCCGATATAGTCTCCGGCACCGACGACCGCCACGGTGGCATTGCGCGCCATTTCCACCTCCTGCCGCGTTACTCCCTGAGGCCGTAGCCCACCTTGTAAAGCCGCCAGACGACAACGCCGAGCACGCAGGCCAGTGTCATCGTCACCGCTGCGCCCAGCCCTTCCGGTGCCTCGGTGAAGCCGATCATGGAGTGGCGAAGCCCGTTGATGAAATAGAAGAACGGATTGCCCCACGCCATCCAGCGCAGCCAGGCCGGCAGCATCGACACCGTGTTGAACACCCCGCCCACGAAGGAAAGCGGCGTGATGAAGAAAATGTTGAGGATGGTGAGCTGCTCGAAATTGTTGGCCCACAGCCCCACGATCTGGCCGATCAGCCCGAAGACCACGGCCACCAGCAGAATCCAGAACACGAACTCGCCGATGCCGCTGATGCGCGCCGCGCCGAACAGGGCGGCGATGATGAGGATGCCGATCGCCGTCGCCAGCGAGCGGATGATGACCACCGCAATCACGCCCAGGATCATCTCGGCATAGGAGAGCGGCGACACCAGCGCCTCCTCGATGTAGCGCATGAAGCGCGCGAAATAGACCTGGGACGAAGCCTGCAGGAACGCGGCATTGACCACGTTCAGCATCACGATGCCCGGCAGCACGAAATCCATATAGCGGTGCCCGGCGATCAGCGAAATGCGCCCGCCCACCACATAGCCGAAGATGAAGATGAAGAGCAGCGCCGAAATCCACGGCGCCAGGAAGGCCTGGATGGGCACGCGCATCAGCCGCGAAACTTCGCGCCGGATGATGGTCGAAAGGCCGATCCAGTTGATGGCGAGGCTCATGGCGCTATTTCCCCGCCGCGGCGACGTGTTCGGGCGCGGCGCCGGTGGCCTGCAGATAGGCGCGCTCCACGCCGCCGGATTCGCGCACCAGCGCGTCCTTGGTGCCGTAGCTGACGATGCGCCCGTGATTGACGATGGCCACGACCCGGCACAGCCGCTCGATCTCTTCGAGGTAATGCGAGGTGAGCAGGATGGTCTTGCCCTCGGCGTTCAGCTCCCTGAGGTAGCGCCAGAGGTCCATGCGCAACTCCACGTCCACGCCGGCGGTCGGCTCGTCGAGGATCAGCAGCTTCGGATCGTGGATCAGGGCACGGGCCAGGATCACGCGCCGCTTGAGCCCGCCGGACAATTGCCGGAACTGCTTCCTGGCATGGGGCACCAGATCGAACTTCTCGATCAGCATCTCGACGCGCGCTTTGCGCTCGGCCTGCCCCATGCCGAAATAGCCGCCGCTCCAGTCGAGAATCTGCACCGGGGTGGCAAAGGTGTCGACATTGAATTCCTGCGGGGAAAGCCCGATCTGCCGCCGTGCCTCGCGGTAGTTCTGCACCGCGTCGATCCCGAAGACCTTGATGGTGCCCGAGGTCGGCGTGGCGATGCCGGTGATGCAGTGGATGGTGGTGGATTTGCCTGCGCCGTTCGGCCCGAGGAAGCCGAAAAACTCGCCGGGCGCGATGTCGAGCGACAGATCCTCCACGGCCACGGTGCCGCCGCGATAGACCTTGCGCAGATGGGAAATGGAAAGTGCCGGTTCCATGAAACTTTCGTGCGTCTGCCAAACGGGGCGTCACTATACAGATCGCGCGCCGCGGCGAAACCCGCGCCGAACGCTTACCGGCGTTGCACGGCCCGGGCGCTATTTGTTCTGCGCGATGCGGGCGAGTGGCGCGCCCCAGCGGTGGGGCGGCGGCACTTCGTCGGTCTTGCCGCCGGGGCGGACCGGCCGGGGCGGATAGCCGCCGAGGCTCAGCACCCGGTCATACAGCACGATGGCCCCGGCCATGCCGACATTGATCGAGAACTTGGTGGGGATTTTCACCACGAACTCGCAGGCCTGCAGCACCGGCCCCGACAGCGACATGCGCTCGGCGCCGAAGACATAGGCCGCGCGCAGCGGATGGCGGAAGCGCGGCAGCTCCACCGCCTCGTCGGTGATCTCCACGCCCACCAGCCGGCAGCCCTGCGGCAAGCGGAACTCCTCGGCGCTGGCGTAGCGATAGACGGGAATCTGTCCGTCGGCGTGCGAGGTATCGGAGAGATGAACCTCGGCGTTCTTCACCTGGGCGTTGATGGTGAAGAAGAAACTTGCGTCGAAGGCATGGGCGATACGCAGGAGATTGCCCAGGTTCATGGGCTTGGAGACACCGTCGATCCCGACCGCGAAATATCCCCGCATGCCCCTCGCTTGCGCCTCCGTTTGGCGTTATGTGCCGCCCGTCTTAGCCTTTGGAGGCGGTCTTGGCCAATCCGGTGCTGGTGGAACTGACGCGCGGCGAGCTGGTGGAGAGCATCCATCGCGGCTCCATCGCCATCGCCAAGGCCGACGGCGCGCTGATGGTCGGGCTGGGCGATGTCGAGGCGGAGGTTTATCCGCGCTCCTCGCTCAAGCCGCTCCAGGCGCTGCCGCTGGTCGAATCGGGCGCGGCCGAAGCCTTCCACCTGAGCGACGAGGAAGTCGCGCTGGCCTGCGCCTCGCACTCCGGCGAGCCGATGCACACCGAACGGGTGGCGGCCTGGCTGAAGCGCCTCGGCCTCTCCGAAGCCGATCTCGCCTGCGGGCCCCATGCCGTGCGCTACGAGCCGGTGTGGCAGGCGATGATCGCCCGGGGCGAGGCGCCCAGCCGCCTGCACAACAACTGCTCGGGCAAGCATGCGGGCTTTCTCACGCTGGCGAAATTCCTGGGCGCCCCCACCGCCGGCTATGAGCGCCACGATCATCCCGTGCAGCAGGCCGTGGCCCGCGCGCTGGCCGAGCTGGCCGGTGTCGATGTCAACATGCCCTGGGGCGTGGACGGCTGCGCCGCGCCCAACTTTGCCATCCCGCTTTCCGCCTTCGCCCGCGCGCTGGCGAAGCTGGCCGATCCCTCCGCCCTCCCGGCCCCGCGCGCCGCCGCGGCCCGGCGCATCGTGAAAGCCATGTCCACCTACCCCGAACTCGTTTCCGGCACCGGCCGGGCCTGCGCCATCCTGATGCGCGCCGGGCGCGGGCGCTTCGCGGTCAAGACCGGGGCGGAGGGCGTCTTTGCCGGGATGGTGCCGGAACTGGGGATCGGCATCGCCCTCAAGATCGACGACGGCGCCGGCCGCGCGTCCGAAACCGTGATCGCCGCACTGCTGGATAAGCTGGGCCTGCTGCACGGCGATGTCGCCGCGGCGGCGCTGATCCGCCCGGCCATCACCAACACGCGCAACGCCGTCGCCGGCCAGCAGCGCCCGGCCGCGGCGCTGCGCGATCTCGTCGTGTGATTGAACTCGTGTCGCGCGCCCCACACTTATCCTCGCCCTGCACCTGCATGTGCATCGGCAAGTGCATGATCTGAAACCAGATTAAATTTCCTGGCCCGAACTTATCCCCGCTCCGCCATCCGGGCGTAAAATGCGCGCGATGAATTTGAAGGAGCGACGAGCCGCGCCCGCAGCGCAAAGGGCAGGCGAAGATGGAAACGCCAGCAACGTGAGACCGTCAGACAGGACAGAGATCGCGCCCTCACGCGCGAGACCGCGGCGACGAAGGCCGATGCGGAAAGCGGATGGCTCAGGAGAGGTCCGCAGAGTACGCATCCATCCCTTCCTCGCCAGAGTGCCCGGGGAGAATGTGAAGGTGCCCGTTGGCTGGCCGCGATGGCGGCGGCCGCTCGCCTGCCGGAGCATTCGAACGCAAGAGCGGCGGACGATCGAAGATCGCGCGCCGCTTTGGCGTGTCCGGTGCAGTGCTATCCCGCACGGCGCTGCGGTTGGCGCGCCGCTTCGGCCGTGCGCAGCGCCGGTTCCGCTTGGTCCAGCGCGTTCTTGATGATGCCGACCAGCTTGTCGATCTCCTCGCAGGAGATGGTAAGCGGCGGGCTCATCACGATGCTGTCGTGCACGGCGCGCACCATCAGGCCGTTCTCGATGCAGAGGTCACGAACCATCAGCGCGGCGCTGCCGTCGCCTTCGGCAAAGCGCTCGTTGGTACCCTTGCGCGAGACGATCTCCACTGCGCCGATCAGGCCGAGCGAGCGGGCCTCGCCAACCAGCGGATGCTTGGCCAGTTCCGCCAAAGCGCGGGCCAGATGCGGGCCGGTTTCCTTCGCCGTGCGCTCCACCAGGTTCTCGCGCTCGATGATCTCGATGTTCTTGAGCGCCACGGCAGCCGCGGTAGGATGGCCGGAATAGGTGAAGCCGTGCACGTAATCGCTATCGACGCTGCGCAGCGCCTCCACGATTTCCGCCGACATGCCGACCGCAGAAATCGGCAGATAGCCGGAAGAGATGCCCTTGGCCATCGACACCAGATCGGGCTTCACGCCGAAATGCTGGAAGCCAAACCATTTGCCCAGCCGCCCGAAGCCGCAGATCACTTCGTCCAGAACCAGCAGCACGCCGTATTTGCGGCAGATGGCTTCTACCCGCGGCCAATAGGAGGCCGGCGGAATGATCACGCCGCCCGCGCCCTGCACCGGCTCGCCCACGACGGCGGCGACGCGCTCGGGCCCAACGGTGAGAATACGGTCCTCGATGGCATCGGCCGCGCGCTTGGCGAAATCTTCCGGATCTTCGCCGAAACCTTCGCCGAACGGATAGGGCTGCATCACATGCTCGAAGCCCGGAACCAGCGGTCCGCCCTGCGCGCGCATCGGCGCCATGCCGCCCAGGCTGGTGCCGCCGATGGTGGAGCCGTGATAGCCGTTGACGCGCGCCACGATGATGTTGCGCTCCGGCTGGCCCTTGATCTGCCAGTAATAGCGCACGGTGCGGATGACCGTATCGATCGCTTCTGAACCCGAATTGGCGAACATGATATGAGAGAAGTCGCCGCCCAGAAGCGCAGAGAGCTTGGTGGCCAGCATGACCGTCGGCGGCGCCACCGTCTTGAAGAAGGCGTTGTAGAACGGCAGTTCCAGCATCTGCTCATAGGCGGTGCGCGCCAGTTCCTCGCGGCCATAGCCCACCTGCACGCACCACAGACCGGCCATGCCATCGAGCATCGCGTGCCCTTCGCCGTCATAGATATAGCAGCCTTCGGCGCGGGTGATGATGCGGCTGCCGCCGATCTCCTGCATCAGCCTGTGGTTCTGATGCGCGGGCAGATGATGGGCGACGTCCTGGCGGCGAAGTTCGGCGATGTCGTAATTGCGGCGTGTCATGATGACGTCCTCGAAAGTGAGATCGGTCAGGCGTTTTTCAGATACCAGTCGTAATCGAGCGGCGAGACGATCTCGTGGAAGCGCTCGCATTCGGTGCGCTTGACGCAGGCGAACATCTGCGCGAAGCGGTTGCCGAGATAATCGTGCAGCGTTTCGGAGCGCTCGAAAGCGTCCAGCGCCGAGAACCAAGTGAGCGGCAGGCGCTCCGGTGACTTCAGCGCGGCGGCATAACCGTCGCCCACTACCGGCGCGCCCGGATCGATGCGGTTCTTGAGGCCGTGATGCACGCCCGCCAGCATGGCCGCCAGCGCGAGGTAAGGATTGGCATCCGCACCCGCTACCCGATGCTCGATGTGGCGCGTGGGTGCCGGCCCCGCCGGCACGCGCAACGGCACGGTGCGGTTGTTCACGCCCCAGGAGGGCGCAATCGGCGCATAGGAATTGGCGCGGAAGCGGCGATAGGAATTGGCCGTGGGTGCAAAGATGGCCATCGCCTCGCCCAGCATCGCCTTCATGCCGCCGATGGCGTGGCGCAGTTCCACCGAACCTTCGGCGGCTTCGCTGGCGAAGATGTTCTTGCCGGCCTTGTCGTTCACGCTGACATGCAGGTGCAGCCCGCTGCCCGCGCGGTCCGAAAACGGTTTGGCCATAAAGGTCGCCTCATGGCCGTGGCGCACGGCAACGCCCTTGGCGATGCGCTTGAACATCACCGCCTCGTCGCCCGCGCGAAGCGCATCCGGCCCGTGCTTCAGTGTCAGCTCGAACTGGCAGGGCGCATATTCGGAGATCGCGCCCTGCAGCGGCACGCGCTGGGCATCGGCTGCGGCCCACAGATCGCGCAGGAAGGGCGACACATCGTCGAGATCGCGCAAACCGTAGGCGCTGTGAAGCTGCGGCCGCTCGCCGCCCGCCAGCCTGAGCTGCGGCACCTGCACGCCGCCCGTTTGGGTGCGCGCCGCATCGACGAGATAGAATTCGAGTTCGCAGGCCACCACCGGCGTCAGCCCGTCCGCTGCGAAGCGGTCGAGTACCCGGCGCAGCACCGTGCGCGGGTCCAGGTCGTTAGGCGTGCCGTCCAGTTCGTAAAGCGAAGCGATGTATTGCGCGGTGTCGCTGCCCAGCCACGGCGCGTGCACCAGCGTGCCCGGCACCGGCCGCGCCAGCCGGTCCGCATCGCCGTCGCCGAACACCAGCCCCGTCTCGCCGCAATCCTGGCCGGTGATGTCGGATACCGTCATCGAGATCGGCAGGAAGCGGCCGTATTCGTAGGCGCCGATCAGCTCGTCGCGCCGCAACCGCTTGCCGCGCGCCACGCCCGCCATCGAGGTGAAGATCAGCTCGAAGAACTGCGCCTCGGGATGGGCGTCCATAAAGCGTCGCGCTTCCTCAACATCGGCGACGGCATCGGGAAAGGATTTGTGAATACGCGACACGATCGTCACCTCAGCGTGATGGAAATGGACTTGAGATCGGCATATTTATGCAGAGCATGCAGGCTACGGTCGCGCCCGAAGCCGGATTGCTTGAACCCGCCGAACGGCATGGTGATGTCGCAGGCGTCCCAGCCATTGACCCAGACCAGCCCCGCTCTGAGCCGCCGCGCGGCCTTATGGGCCAGGTTGATGTCCGAGGTCCAAAGTCCGGCGGCAAGGCCGTAATCGGTGTCGTTGGCGAGGCGAAGCGCCTCTTCGGCATCCGTGAAGCTCAGCACCGCCAGCACCGGGCCGAACACCTCCTCGCGCGCCAGCGTGGACCGGTTGTCCAGCGCATCGAAGATGGTGGGATCGACGTAGTACCCACCGCTCTCCTTGCGCACGCGCGCCCCGCCCAGCTTCAGCGCCGCGCCCTCCGCTCGCGCGGTTTCGATGTAGCGCAACACGGTATTCATCTGGGCTTCGCTGACCAGCGCACCAAAACGGGTCGAAGGATCGAGCGGATCGCCGGCATGAACCTCCGCCGCAATTTTCAGCACGCGGTCGAGCAACTCGTCCTTCACGCTGTTCTGCACGAGAAGCCGCGACGCCGCGGTGCAAACCTCGCCCTGGTTGTAGAACACGCCCCAGAATGCCGCCTCGGCCGCCGCATCCAAATCCGGGCAACCGGCAAAGACGATTTGCGGCGACTTCCCGCCCAGTTCGAGGCTGACGCGCTTGAGATTGCTTTGTCCCGCCGCGATCATCAGCTTGCGCCCCACGCTGCCCGAGCCGGTGAAGGCGATCATGTCCACATCGTGATGGCGCGCCAGCGCATCGCCCGCCGTTTCGCCGAAGCCCGGCACCACGTTGAGCACGCCCGGCGGCAGGCCGGCTTCGAGCACCAGTTCGCCCAGGCGCAGCGCCGTCATCGGCGACTGTTCGGCGGGCTTGAGCACCACCGAGTTGCCCATCGCCAGTGCGGGCGCCACTTTCCACAGCGCCATGTGCAGCGGGAAGTTCCACGGCACGATGGCGCCGATCACGCCCAGCGGCTCATAGATCGCATAGGAGAGCCGGTTCGCTGGTGAGGCGCCGACCTCGCCATAGACCTTGTCCAGCGCCTCGGCGTACCAGCGCACCGTCTTGATCGCGAGCGGAACATCGACGGCCAGCGCCTCGCGGATCGGCTTGCCGGTATCGAGCGATTCGAGCAGCGCCAGTTCTTCGATATGCTGTTCGAGCAAGTCGGCCAGCCGGTGCAGCACCTGCTTCTGCGCGCCGGGCGGCTGGCCCCGCCAGCGCCCGTCCTCAAAGGCCTCGCGGGCCGTGGCGACCGCCAGATCGACGTCGGCGTGATCGCACGACGCCACGCGATTCAGAAGCTTGCCGTCGCGCGGAGAGACATTGTCGAACGTCGCGCCCGAACGGGCCGGCACCTGCCGTCCGCCGATCACCGCCTGCGACGGCAGCGCCAGCGCACCCGCCCGGTCTTCAATTCCGCGTAATTTCAATTCCAGCAGCATGGCGCCACTAAACTGTGATCACTATCGTATGTCAAGTGTTGGAGGGCTTGGGCCCGAGTGCCATAACAGCACGCAGCCAACTTGCGACGACCGGTTGACGCGCAAGCGCGAAAATCCTATGAACTGTGATCACTAAATCTGCTGGAATGCTTCCGGCGGAGAAGCTGTTCTTTTTTCTCTATGGATGTCGCCATGCCGGACAAGATCAACAGCCAGCCGGGCCTCGACGCCTATTGGATGCCATTCACGGCCAACCGCCGGTTCAAACGCGAGCCGCGCCTGCTCGCCCGCGCCGAGGGCATGCACTACTACGATCAGAACGGCCGCGCCATCCTGGACGCGACGGCGGGGCTGTGGTGCGTCAATGCCGGCCATGCCCGGCCGAAGATTATCGAGGCCGTGCGCCGCCAGATCGGCGAGATGGACTATGCGCCGTCCTTCAATCTGTCCCACCCCATTGCCTTCGAATTTGCCTCGCGGGTAGCGGAACTTACGCCCAGGGGCATGGATCGCATTTTCTTCGCCAATTCCGGCTCCGAAGCGGTAGACAGCGCGCTCAAGATCGCGCTCGCCTATCAGCGCGCCCGCGGACAAGGTACACGCACGCGCCTGATCGGCCGCACGCGCGGCTATCACGGTGTCGGTTTCGGCGGCATCTCGGTCGGCGGCATCGTCCGGAACCGCATGTATTTCGGCACGCTGCTCACCGGCGTCGATCACCTGCCGCACACCCACGACATCAAGCGCAATGCCTTCTCGCGCGGCCTGCCCGAGCATGGCGCTGAACTGGCCGACGCGCTGGAGGATATCGTCGCGTTGCATGATGCCTCCACCATCGCGGCGGTGATCGTGGAGCCAGTGGCGGGATCGACCGGCGTACTCCTTCCACCCAAGGGTTATCTAGAGCGCCTGCGCGCCATTTGCGACAAGCATGGCATCCTGCTCATCTTCGACGAGGTCATCACCGGCTTCGGGCGCCTGGGCGCGCCGTTCGCCTCGGAATATTTCGGCATCCGCCCCGACATCATCACGATGGCCAAGGGGTTGACCAACGGCACCGTGCCGATGGGCGCCGTCGCCGTGGACCGCAAGATCCACGATACCATGATGGAGCGCGCCGACGCCCCCATCGAACTGTTCCACGGCTACACCTATTCCGGCCATCCACTGGCCTGCGCCGCCGGCATCGCCACGCTTGATACCTACAAGGAAGAAAAGCTGTTCGAACACGCGGCCGCGCTGGCGCCTTACTGGCAGGAGGCGATGCACAGCCTAAAGGATGCGCGCCATGTGATTGACATCCGCGATCTCGGCCTCATCGTTGGCATCGAGCTGGAGCCGCGGCCCGGCAAGCCGACCGAACGGGCACTTGAAGCCTTTGAGACCGCCTTCGACGCCGGCCTGCTCATCCGCGTAACGGGAGACATCATCGCGCTCTCCCCGCCCCTGATCGTGGACAAGCAGCAAATCGACCAGATGGCGGACATGCTGCGCGCCGTCCTTGCCAGGATCGACTGAGCGTACGCCGACTTCGTGCCGGTAGCCGATGCGGCGCGCGGCGCTTTCGTCTTGCTGACTTTTGCGGCTGCCGGTGCCTACACGGAGATATCGGGGGCCAGCCGCGCCAGGCGCGTCAGTTCTTCAATCAGCGACTGCCGTTCTTCGGTGGTAAACAGCGCATTGAGCCGGCGTTCGTGGGCCTGATGCACCTGCTTCAATTTGGTGAGCAGCGCCGCACCTTCATTGGTCAGATATAGCGCATGACTACGCCGGTCTGCCGGGTGCGGTTGGCGGCGGACGATTCCGCGTTCCTCCATCTCGTCGATCAGCGCGACCAGATTGGGCCGCTGAATGCTGAGCGCTTCGCCGATTTCCTGCTGGCGTGCGCCCGGCGCCGCGTTGAGGATCAACAGCATCGAATAGTGAACCGGCCGCACGTCATAGGGCTGAAGTGCCTTGACCAAATCCGACCACACGGCGGAGTGTGCGAAACGCAGAACAAACCCGACATACCGTGACAGTCCTGTCGTTTCCAGCAAGGTGCGTGCACGCTCTTTACCGGTCTTTGCCGACGGGCTGCGCCGCTTGGCTTTTGCGGCTGCGCTCATACTGGCCTCCAAAGTTTATTGCGCGACATTATTATGTATTGTAACATTTATTATCGCTACAGGCGACGCAGAAACAGAGGTAACCGCTCATGACCGCAGGGACAAGCCCCACGTTCACCCGCACCAATCCCTTGACCGGCAAACCGGCGAGCACGGCCCGGGCCATGACGCCGGCCGAGGCGGCCGCCGTGGCCGCACGCGCCTCCGCAGCGTTCCCGGCATGGGCTGCGCAGGGGCCAAATGCGCGACGGGCCGTACTCAACGCGGCGGCGGACGCGCTCAACGCGCGCACCGACGACATCATCGCCGCCATGAAAGCGGAGATCGGCGCCACTGAAGGCTGGGCCCGCTTCAACATCATGCTGGCGACCGGAATGGTCCGTGAAGCCGCCTCCATTACGACCCAGATCAGCGGCGAGGTGATTCCCTCCGACAAACCCGGCTGCCTCGCGATGGCGCTGCGCGAGCCGGTCGGTGTGATTCTCGGCATTGCACCGTGGAATGCACCGGTGATTCTGGGTGTGCGTGCCATTGCCACGGCACTGGCCTGCGGCAATGCCGTCATCTTCAAGGCGTCGGAAATCTGTCCGCGAACGCACGAGATCATCGTTGAGGCCTTTGCCGCAGCTGGGCTGCCGGAAGGCGTGATCGGCGTCGTCACCAACGCACCACAGGACGCGGGCGAAGTGGTGGGCGCGCTGATCGACCACCCCGCGATCCGCCGCATCAATTTCACCGGCTCCACCGCGGTAGGCAAGATCATCGCCAGGCGTGCGGCGGAGCACTTGAAGCCGGTCCTGCTCGAACTGGGCGGCAAGGCGCCGCTGATCGTGCTGGAAGATGCCGATCTCGACGAAGCGGTGGCCGCCGCGGCCTTCGGCGCCTTCATGAACCAGGGCCAGATCTGCATGTCGACCGAGCGCATCATCGTGGCGGACAAGGTGGCGGACGCCTTCGTCGCCAAGTTTGCGGCCAAGGCCGCCTCGATGAAGGCGGGCGATCCGGAAATCGGCAACACGCCGCTGGGCGCGGTGGTGGACAACAAGACCGTCGTGCATGTCGAAAGCCTGATCGCGGATGCGCTGGAGCATGGTGCAGTGCGGCAAGCTGGGGGCGAGGCACATGGCGTCATCATGCCCGCCACCGTGATCGACAAGGTGACGAAAGAGATGCGCCTCTATTCGGAGGAGAGCTTCGGGCCGGTGGTAGCGGTGATCCGCGCCAGAGACGAGGAAGATGCCATCCGCCTGGCCAACGACAGCCAATATGGCCTTTCTGCCGCCGTCTTCACCCGCGATGTGGCGCGCGGGCTGGCCGTAGCGCGGCGCATCAAGTCCGGCATCTGCCACGTCAATGGGCCGACCGTGCATGACGAGGCGCAGATGCCGTTCGGCGGTGTAGGCGCCTCGGGCTATGGCCGCTTCGGCGGCAAGGCGGGTATAGATCAGTTCACCGAACTGCGCTGGATCACCGTCGACACCGCGCCTGGCCACTACCCGATCTGACCGGCGCGGCGGCGATGCAGCTCTATCGCCAATAGAGCCGCATCGGATTGTCCACCAACAGCATGTGCTGCAGCTCGGGCGTGGGCGCGATTTTCGGGATCACGTCCACCAGCAGCCCGTCATCCGGCACATAGCCGATCATGTTCATGTTGGGATGCGGCCAGTCCGTACCCCAAAGCACGCGGTCGGCAAAGCGCTCCACCACTGTACGCGCAAAGGGGACGACGTCGTCGTAAGGCGGGCCTGCAATCGACAACCGCTCCGGACAACTGACCTTGCTCCAGACATTCGGATTGTTTTCCATGAAGGCGAGGAAGCGCCGAAAATCGGGGTGCTCCACCCCCTTGCCGACCTCCGGCCGCCCCATGTGATCGACCACCACATCCGTCGGCAACGAGGTGAAAAACGGTTCGAGTTCCGCAAGGTCGGCGGCCTCGAAGTAGACCACCACATGCCAGCCCAAGGGCGCGATCCGTGCCGCAATCTCGGTCAGCACCTCGCGCGGCGTGAAATCGACGAGCCGTTTGACGAAGTTGAAGCGCACGCCGCGCACGCCCGCCGCGTCCATCGCCTTCAGTTCGGCATCGGTAATCTCCGGGCCGACAGTGGCCACGCCGCGCGCCAGCCCGTTCGATGCCTTCAGCGCATCGACCAGCGCACGATTGTCCTGGCCGTGACAGGTGGCCTGCACGATCACATTGCGCGAGAAGCCGAGGAAATCACGAAGCGCAAACAGCTTTTCCTTGGGCGCATCCTTCGGCGTATATTTCCTCTGCGCTGCGTAAGGAAACACGTCACCCGGCCCGAAGACATGACAATGTGCATCGACCGCACCGGGCGGGGGCACGAAGTGCGGCTTCGACGGACTCGGATGAAACTGATGCTCCTTGGGATCGATGCGCGTCATTTCATGGCATCCAGCTTCGCCGCCAGCCGCGGGTAGACCCGCCGCGCATTGCCGCAGAAGACGCGATGCTTGTCCGCGTCGCTGAGCGTAGACGCGTCGATATAGCGTTTGGTATCGTCGAAATAATGCCCGGTTTCGGGATCGATGCCGCGTACCGCGCCCACCATCTCCGAACCGAACAGGATGTTCTCGATGGGCACCACCTTGAGCAGCAGATCGATGCCCGGCTGGTGATAGACGCAGGTATCAAAATACACGTTCTTCATCACATGCTGGATGAGCGGCGGGCGCTTCAGCATGTCCGCCAGTCCGCGATAACGGCCCCAGTGATAGGGCACCGCCCCGCCGCCATGCGGGATGATGAAGCGCAAGGTCGGGAAATCTTTGAACAGGTCGCCCTCTATCAGCTGCATGAACGCCGTAGTGTCGGCGGCGATGTAGTAGCCACCGGTGGCGTGAAAGGCGGGGTTGCAGGAGCCGGAAACATGCACCATTGCCGGCACGTCCAACTCGACCATCTTCTCGTACAGCGGATACCAGTAGCGGTCCGTCATCGGTGGCGTCGTGAAATAACCGCCAGAAGGGTCGGGATTGAGATTGCAGCCGACGAAGCCGTGCTCCTTGACGCAGCGCTCGAGTTCGGCGGCGCTGTGGGCGGGCGGCGCGTCTGGCGATTGCGGCAGCTGGCAGACACCGACGAAGTTTTCGGGATAGAGACGGCAGACCCGCGCGATCAGGTCGTTGCACAGCCGCGCCCACTGCATGCTGGTCTGCTCGTTGCCGAGATGCGGCCCCATCGCAGACGCACGCGGAGAGAAGATGGTAAGATCGGTTCCACGCTCGCGCTGAATCTTGAGCTGGGCATTTTCGATTCCTTCGCGGATATGATCGTCGCTGATGAGCGGCTCGGCGAGCGTGGCGAGCGCCACCGGATCGTCGAAGGCCGCAACCTGCCTGTCGCGCCACTCCCAGAGAAACTTGGGCGCAGTGGTATAATGGCCGTGGCAATCGATTATCATGGCTTCTTCCCTTCCGGCGACTGGCCGATATTATTCAAGATCGCGTCGAGCATGCCGTCGAGATCGGGCGCAGCAAGCGCCGACTTGTAAGCGGCGGCCCAGTCCTGGCGCTCGGCGCAGGCCGCGCTCATCAAAGGATCGAGTCCGGCCTCGCGCACGGTTTGGGCCACTTCGCGCATCTCCTCAGCCCGCCGCACGCCATGCTCCAGCGAGCGCGAGATCATGTAGCGCGCCAGCTTTTCCCAGTCGCCGAACGGCAGCAGATCGGAAAGCGAGCCCAGCACCACATGCTCCACGCCATAATGCCGCGCGGCCAGCATGGATTCGGTGAGCAGCGACTCAATGCCCTTGATCATCACGCTGCGGCACATCTTGGTGGCCGAGGCCTTGCCCAATTCCTCAGCGAACACCTCACCCTTGAAGCCCAGTGGCGCGGCGCGCGTCTGAAATTCTGCTGCATGGGTGCCACCCAGCAGCATACGCGAGGCGATGCGCCTGGGGCCGATCGGCGTCATCACTGCGGCTTCGACATAACGGCCGGCCGCCCCGTCGATGATCGCCGCCGCCGTCTTTTTCATGCCCGGCGAGGCGGAATTGAAATCGACATAGAAAGCGCCCGGCTTGAGCCCCGGCACCACGGACTTGGCGGCATCGAGATCGGAGGCCGCCGTTACCGCACACAGGATCAGTTCGGCCTCGCGCACCGCCTCCGCCGCCGAAGCCGCGGCGCGCACCCTGTGGGTGGCCAGCGCCCTGGCGGGAATGCTTCCGGCAACCGCAAATTTGATGTCGTAGGCAGCGATATCCGTAATGCCCGCAGCAGCGAGGTCGTCGGCCAGAATCTGCCCCACTTCGCCGAAGCCGATAAGTGCAATGCGCGCGAAGCCGCTCACTTGCCGCTCCACACGCTTGCCGGGACATACACCTCGCCTGCCATCAGCTTGCGCGCCGTACGCAGCAGCGCGGAGCGGCGCACTTTCACCGCCCCTTTCTCCAGCTTCACGTCCATTGCCACAGTGAAGAAACCGGTAGGGTGCTCGACCTCCAGGCTTTTCACGGCCTCGACGTCCGTGATCCCCGCCACCTCGGCCCCGATCGAACCGGGCGTGACGCAGGCCGTGGCCACGCTCACCGCGCCGAACACGCCAATGGCTTCATGCACGCGATGCGGAATGAAGTTCCGCGTGCAGATCGCGCCCCCGGCCCGCGGCGGCGCCACCAGGCACATCTTCGGCACGGTCTTCCGGGCGACGTCGCCCAGATTCATCAGCAGGCCGGCCTTCAGGCGAACGGCTTCAACCTTGGCCTTCAGCATTGCGTCCGCTTCCAGTTCCTCCGGGCTTTCATAACCGGTCTTGTCGAAATCGGAGGCGCGCATCACCACCACCGGCATGCCATTGTCGATGCAAGTGACCTCGATGCCCTCGACCACGTCGCGCGCATTGCCGGTGGGCAGGAGCGCGCCGCAGCTCGAACCAGCGACGTCGAGAAAATCGATCGGAATCGGCGCCGCCGTGCCGGGCACGCCGTCGATCCGCGCCTCACCCTGATACTCCACCTTGCCGCTGGGGGTTTGCACGCTCGCCACGGCAAGGGACTTCGTGTTGACCATGTGGATGCGCACCTCGGTCACGCCGTCCTTGGCCTTTACCAGCCCGTGCTCGATGGCGAAGGGGCCAATGCCGGCGAGGATGTTGCCGCAGTTCTGCGAACCGTCCACGCGCGGCTCGCCCACCATCACCTGCTGGAACAGGTAATCGACATCGGCGTCGGGCCGGCTGGCCGGAGAAACGATTGCGATCTTGCTGGTGAGCGGATGAGCGCCGCCCATGCCGTCAATCTGCCGAATATCCGGCGAACCCATTGCCGCCAGCAGCACGCGATCCCGCGTTTCCTGATCCGCGGGCAGATCGGAAGCCAGGAAATAAAGGCCCTTCGAGGTGCCGCCGCGCATCATCACGCAGGCAATCGCCTTCTGCATTGCAACGTCTCCCGATCAATCCTCGTCCGGCGCGTCGATATATTTCAGGCCCTTCTCGGCCAGACGCTCGCGCATCTTGTAGATATCCAGGCCCAGTTCGCCCGCCTTCAGGCGCGCGCGCGTGCCCGCTTCCTTTTCCTCGCGCGACTTGCTGGCCTTGAGGATGGATTCGGCCTCCTTGCGCGCAACCACCACCACGCCGTCGTCGTCAGCGACAATGAGATCGCCGGGCTTCACCAGCTGGCCAGCGCACACCACCGGCACATTCACATTGCCGAGCGTCTCCTTCACCGTGCCCTGGGCCGAGACGGCCTTGGACCAGACCGGGAAACCCATTTCCTTCTGCTCGGCGATGTCGCGCACGCCCGCGTCGATGATGAGGCCCTTGACGCCCCGCGCCTGAAGCGAACAGGCCAGCAGCTCGCCAAAATAACCGGCATCGGAATAGGACGTCGGCGCGACGACGAGAATATCGCCCGGCCGGCATTGCTCGACCGCGACGTGGATCATCCAGTTGTCGCAGGGCGCCAGCTCCACTGTCACCGCGGTGCCGGCAATGCGCGCGCCCGGATAGATCGGCCGCATAGTGGGGGCCAGCAGGCCCTTGCGCCCCTGCGCCTCGTGCACCGTCGCCACGCCGATGCCGGCATAGCCTTCGACAATGCCGGACTCCACCCGCTTGATATTGCGGACCACCACGCTCATTGGGGAACCTCCTCGGTATCGATATCGGCCTGCGCGGCCGGATTATAGCGCGGTCCGTGGACCGTTTTCACGTTGATCAGCGCATCGAGGCGCGAAACCATATCGACGCTCAGCGTCACGTCCGCGCCGCCGGCGTTCTCTGCCAGGTGCTTGATATTGGTGGTGCCGGGTATGGGCACGATGTTTTCGCCCTTCGCCAGCAGCCAGCCCAGCGCTAGCTGCCCCATCGTGCAGCCGGCCTCGCGCGCCAGCACTTCAAAACCGTCCAGCAGCTTCAGGTTCTCAGCAAAATGCGGCGGCTGGAAGCGCGGCATGCCGCGGCGCAGATCCTTGGGCGCGAGGCCGGAGATGTCGCGCAGCTTGCCGGTCAAGAAAGCGCGCGCCAAAGGAGAGAACGCGACCAGCGCGATATTCAGCGCGTCACAGGCCTGCCGCACGCCGTATTCGACATTTCGCGTCCACAACGAATATTCGGTCTGCACCGCCGCAATGGGATGAACGGCATGAGCCCGGCGGATGGTGGCGCCGGACACTTCCGAAAGCCCAATGGTGCGCACCTTGCCGGCTTTCACCAGAGCGGCCAGCCCGCCCACGCTCTCCTCGATCGGCACGGTCTTGTCGAGCCGGTGCAGATAATAGAGGTCGATCACATCGGTTTGCAGACGAGCGAGGCTTTCGTCGCAGGTCCGCTTCAGCGTTTCCGGCCGCCCGTCGATCACGCGCACGCCATTCACGCCCGTCATGCCGCATTTGCTGGCGAGCACGTATTCGCTGCGGCGTTCCTTCAGCGTGCTTCCGATCAGCGTTTCGTTGGTGCCGAAGCCGTAAAGCGCCGCGGTGTCGAGGAAGGTGTAGCCAAGATCAAGCGCCCTATGCAGCAGCGCAGCGGACACTTCCGCAGGCGGAGGCGTCCCGTAAGCGTGGCTGAGGTTCATGCAGCCCAGTCCGATGGCTGAAACCTCGAATGGGCCGATCTTGCGTGTCCGCATCACGCACCCTGCTGGTTCAGATCCTGCTCCAGCCGGTCCAGGGTCTGCATGGCCGGCAGGCACTGTGCCACGCTGGCGTTGGGCTCGCGCCCTTCGCGGATGGCAGCGAAGAATTCGCGGTCCTGCAACTCGATGCCATTCATCGAAACTGCGACCTTGGACACGTCGATCTTGTTGTCCTTACCGTCGAACAGGTCGTCGTAGCGCGCGATATAGGTGCCGTTATCGCAAATGTAGCGGAAATAGGTGCCCAGCGGCCCGTCATTGTTGAATGAGAGCGAGAGCGTGCAGATGGCGCCGTTCTCGGCCTTGAGCTGGATCGACATGTCCATCGCAATGCCGAGCACCGGATGCTTGGGCCCCTGCACGGCACGAGCAATCTTCATCTTCTGCCCCGTCTGGTAGGCGAAGAGATCGACCGTGTGGCAGGCATGATGCCAGAGCAGATGGTCGGTCCAGCTGCGTGGCTTGCCCAGTGCGTTCATATTGGTGCGGCGGAAAAAATAAGTCTGCACATCCATCTGCTGGACGTTCAGTTCGCCGGCCTTGATCCTGTTGTGCACCCACTGGTGGCAGGGATTGAAGCGGCGCGTATGGCCCGCCATCGCCACCAGCCCCGTTTCCTTCTGCGCGGCAACGAGCTTCTCAGAATCGGCAAGATTGTCCGCCATCGGTATTTCCACCATCACATGCTTGCCTGCGCGCAGGCACTGGATGGCTTGCGCAGCGTGCATCTGGGTCGGCGTGGTCAGGATCACCGCTTCGACGCCGGGCTGCCTGAGGCACTCGGCCAGGTCGGTGGACCAGTGCGGAATGCCAAAGCGCCCCGCCACCTCCTTGGTCGAATCCGGGCTGCCACCAGCGAGCGTCACCACCTCGATGCCGTCGATATTGCGGATCGCTTCCAGGTGCTTGATGCCGAAAGCACCCTGCCCTGCCATACAAATCTTCATGCCGCGACCTTCCCTTTGCGCTGCTCGTGAAATTCCTTGGTCTCAAGGATGATATTGCCGACTCCGGTGGACGACGCCGGCACATGGTAGAAGCGATAGACCTCCTCCACGTCTTTGCCAAGCGCGCCGCGCATGATGAGCCACATCACCAGTTCGATGGCTTCGTTGCCCGCTTCGCGCAGATATTCGATCGGCGGAATCTTGGCCAGACCTTCGGGATCCCGGGTCAAACCGTCAAGGAACCTGGCATCGAATTCCTTGTTGATCAGCCCCGCACGCCGGTTCTGAATTTGATGGGACATGCCGCCGGTACCGAAGATCACGACCTTCAAATCCTCGTCCCAAGCCTCCACAGCCTTCTTGATGGCCTTTCCCAGATTGTAACAGCGGTTGCCCGTGGGCGCAGGGTACTGCACCACGTTGACGGCCAGCGGGATCACCCGGCATGGCCATTCTTTCGGCGAATCGAACATCAGGGTCATCGGCACGGTGAGGCCGTGATCGACCTGCATCTCATTGACGATGGTGATGTCGAATTCGTCGAGCACCAGTTCCTGCACCAGGTGCGCCGCGAATTCTGGATAACCCTTCACCGCCGGAACCGGGCGTGCGCCCCAACCCTCGTCGGCGATCGGAAATTCTTCCGCGCAGCCGATGGCGAAGGTGGGGATGACCTTGAAATCGAAGGCGTTGACATGATCGTTGTAGACCATGATCACCACGTCCGGTTTGACCTCTTCCATCCATTTTCTGGAGGGCTCATAGCCCTTGAACAGCGGAATCCAGTAAGGCTCGCCAGTCTTGCCGTTGTCTACAGCGGCGCCGATGGCGGGTGTGTGGGAGGTTCCGACACCAGCAATGATCTTGGCCATCAGGCTTCTCCCCGTGCTTTCTTGGACCGCCATCCTTCGATCGGGCGGCCGCCGGCCACCATCATGTCCAGATAGCCCTGCTGGGTCATTCCGGTCATTTCCGCGGCCATATATTGATAGGAATGCTCATCGGTGAAGGCGAGCTTGGCGAGCGCATAGGATACACCGCCCAGCTCCAGAAGCCTGTTCCACTCGCGCTTCATCACCGCCTGGCGCTGCTCCTCGCTCATCGGGAACTTCATCAGGTATTTGTGTTCGCCCGCGCGGAATTCCTTGCGGTTCTCGGCCTTCATCAGCGAATAAAGGAACTGGTTAAGGTGGTAGCCCTTGCGGGCACGCTGGGCGTCGAACACCGTCGTGCCCGGAATGTCCTCATATTCTGGTGTCTTGGTCATGCGGTCCCTCTCTATGGGTTATTGATTGTCCGGTCACAACGGCAAGCCGACGTAATTCTCGGCAACGGCGCGCTGCGCCGCCGATGAGCAGCGGATGTAGTCCAGTTCGGCGATTTGCAGCTTGCGTTCGATCGGCGCCGCATCGGGGAAGCGGTGGGTCAGCCCGGTGAGGTACCAGGAGAACCGCTCCGCCTTCCACACCCGCGCCAGCGCCTTCCCGGAATAGGAATCGAGGCCGCCCGTAGCGCCGCTGCGGTAATAGGCGATCAGCCCTTCGGACAGGTAGTGAATGTCGCTGGCCGCCAGGTTGAGGCCTTTGGCGCCCGTCGGCGGCACGATGTGCGCGGCATCACCCGCCAGGAACAACCGGCCGTGGCGCATGGGCTCGGCGACGAAACTGCGCAGAGGCGCAATGCTCTTTTCCAGCGCGGGGCCCCGCGTCATGCGCGCTGCGGCCTGCGGCCCCAGGCGGATGGCCAGTTCGTCCCACAGCTTCTCGTCCGGCCAGTCTTCCAGGTGCTCGTCGAGCGGGCATTGGATGTAATAACGGCTGCGTGTCTGCGAGCGCATGCTGGCCAGCGCAAAACCGCGCGCGTGATTGGAATAGATCAACTCCTCGTCACAGGGCGGTACATCCGCCAGGACACCGAGCCAGCCGAAAGGATAGACCTTCTCGTATTCCCGGCGCACGGCGGCCGGAATGCTGGCACGGCTGGCACCATGATAGCCGTCGCAGCCGGCGATGAAATCGCAATCGAGGCGATGTTCTGCACCGTCCTTGCGCCAGATGACGTAAGGCCGGCCTTCGATGTCGTGTAGCGCCACATCTTCGGCTTCGAAGATAAGATTGCCGCCGCGGCCGACAATGGTGTCGTTCAGATCCCTGGTCAGCTCGGTCTGGCCATAGACCATGACGTGCGCACCATCGGTGAGGCTGCGCATGTCGATGCGCATGGGCACGCCATCATACACAATGCTGAAACCGTCATGCTCCAGACCTTCGGCGTGCATCCGCGCGCCGACGCCGGCGCGATCCAGCATGTCGACCGAAACCTGCTCAAGCACGCCGGCGCGGATGCGGCTTTCGACATGCTCACGGCTGCGCCGTTCGAGCACGACGCTGTCGACGCCCGCTTGATGGAGAATCTGACTGAGCAACAGGCCGGACGGCCCGCCTCCGATGATGGCGACCTGGGTGCGCATCGGCCCTCTCTCTTCATCCGGCATCGTCGGCCCTCGCCGCGACGCTCTCAATTCGCGATTGCAACCCAAAATCACTACCCATACTATGGACGGAATTGTTATATTCTTGGACTTTTCTAGGGGGATTTTTCCTTCCCGCAGAAGGCGGAGGCTTTCGTGCTCTCTACGCAAGATATTGGTATTAAAGATTTTTTCCTTTACGGCGAACCGCCAAGGGCAGAACGGGGCTACTTCATTCACTTGGAGACATTGGACGAACGCAGCCGGCCCAGCGGCTGGAATATCCGGCCCCACTCTCATGCCACTTTGAGCCACATCTTCCTGGTCCGCAGCGGCGGCGGCGTCATGGAGGCCGAGCGCGTGCAACTGAGCTTCGCCGCTCCGGCGCTGCTGCTGATTCCGGCCCGCACCGTTCATGCCTTTCACTGGCAGCCGGAAAGTGCAGGCTGGGTACTGACACTGTCGGATGCCTATCTTCAGGATCTGATCGCGCAGGAACCCGAGTTCCGCATCCTGTTCGAAGAAGCAGACCGGCTGGAGATCGCAGAGGACAGCCCCGAAACCCGGCTCTTCGATGGCGCGCTGGCGCGGCTGGCGCGCGAACTGAACTGGACCGCGCCAGGCCACGCGATTGCCGTAGAGGCGCACCTCGTCGTCATTCTGGTGGAGGTGCTCCGTCTGCTGCAAGGCAGCCGCCGCCGCAGCCCGGTCCCGCCCGGGCCGCACGCCGAAACCGTCGCGCGCTTCCGGGCGATGATCGAGGAAAGCTTTCGCTCGCCTCACCCGCTCGAAACCTACGCGGACAGGCTGGGAACCAGCCTGACGCGCCTGCGCGCGGCCTGCCTGAAGGCGGCCGGACAGCCCCCATCCGGCCTGATCCAGGCGCGGCGCCTTCTGGAGGCGCGGCGCATGCTGCTTTATTCCAACGCCACCATCGCCGAAACCGCCTATCATCTGGGCTACGACGACCCTGCTTACTTTTCGCGCGTGTTTCAGCACGGCGTCGGTCTTTCGCCACGCGCCTTCCGCAAGCGCCATTTCGAAACCGCCGCACAGGGCGGCTGAAATGAACGGCGCTTGCGGCCAAGCGTCGGCCTTCACGCCGCGCGGCGTGCCTCGGCGGCCTCGTTGTCGAGAACCAACAATGCCGAAGCCGTGTTCGAGATCGGGATGTGATAGTTGCAGAACGCTTTGGATACACGGCCCAAAAGCGCGCCGCGCATCGCAATCCAGTTCAGCAATTCCACGCCCTGCGTACCGGACAGCCGCACGATGTCATCCACCGTGTAGTTGATCAGCCCCTCGGGATTGGCCGTGATCTTGTCGATGCACTCCATGTCGAATTCCTTGTTGATGAATCCGGCACGGGCGCCGTCGAGCTGGTGCGAGAGGCCGCCGGTGCCGATGACCAGCACGCGCATATCCTTCTTGTAGCTGGCGATGGCCCGGCCGATCGACCGGCCCAGCTTCAGGCAGCGCGCAGGCGACGCCAGCGGGTGCTGCACCGTGTTCACCGCGACCGGCACCACCGGCGGCGCATCACCCTCCGGCCACAGCAGCTGAAGCGGCACCACAAACGCGTGATCCACCAGCATTTCCTGGCAGGTGGTGACGTCGAATTCGTCTCCGACCAGGCCCTCGATCAGATGCCAGGAGAATTCGGCGTCGCCGCGGCAGGGGCGCAGGACCGGCAGGCCCCAGCCTTCATCCGCATTGTTATACTGCGGCGCCGCGCCGACGGCGAAGGTCGGCATCTTGTCGAGGAAGAAATTGAGCCCGTGATCGTTGTAGAACATCACCACCGCGTCGGGCTTGATGCGCTTCAGCCAGGCCCGCGCCTCAATGAAGCCGTCGAAAAACGGCTTCCAGTACGGATCCTGCTGCAATCCCTTGGCAATGGCATTGCCGATGGCCGGCACATGCGACGTCCCCAATCCGCCAACAACTTCGGCCATCAGTTCCTCCCCGCTTCCTGAAGTTTCGCCTTGAACGCTTCGACCGTCATGCCGGTCTGCTGCGCGCCCAGATCCTGCACGTTGAGGCCGAAAATCCCCGCCAGCTTGGCCAGGTAATAGACATTGCCTCCGGCGGCGATCATTTCGAGCACATTCTTGTGCCGTACGGCCTCGCGCTGCTCCGCCGTGAGGTGGTATTTGGCGCAGTAAGCATCCTCGTCCTTCAGAAACGCGGCGCGATTACCCGGATCGTTGAACGAGTAGCACATCTTGTTGAGCGCATAGCCTTTCCGGGCCATGACACCGTCGAAAATGGTAGTCCCCGGTATCCCGTGGTCAGCCATTATGATCCTCCTATAACTGTTTGTAAATATAACAATACGGATTCGAGAGGCCCCGCCGCTTTGATTTAAGTCATGCCGGCACCCGGAATGGCGGCCTGCGACCATCTTGCCAACGGACGGCTGTAAAGATATAATATATAACCGTGATGTTACATAATCAATTCGCCGGCGCCGCCGGCTGGAGCACAGGATGACGAACCCCTACGAAAATCGCTGGACCTGCGTGAAGGTTGAGATCGAAGACGGCATCGCCTGGGTCATTCTCAACCGCCCGGAAAAGCGCAATGCGATGAGCCCCACGCTGAACCGCGAAATGGCGGACGTGCTGCTGACGCTGGAACTGGATGCCCAAGCCCAGGTTCTGGTTCTCACCGGCGCGGGTGAAGCCTGGACCGCTGGCATGGACCTGAAAGAATATTTCCGCGAGACCGACAACGGCCCGGAAATTCTGGAAGAGCGCGTGCGTCGTGAGGCCTCGCTGTGGCAATGGAAGCTCCTGCGCATGTACACCAAGCCGACCATCGCGATGGTCAATGGCTGGTGCTTCGGCGGCGCCTTCTCGCCGCTGGTCGCCTGTGACCTCGCCATCGCCTCGGAAACCGCCGTTTTCGGCCTGTCCGAGATCAATTGGGGCATTCCCCCGGGCAATCTCGTCAGCAAGGCGCTGGCCGATACCGTCGGCCACCGCAAGGCCCTGCACTACATCATGACGGGCGAGACCTTCACCGGCGAACAGGCCGCCGAAATGGGCCTCGTCAACAAGGCCGTGCCGCTGGCGCAACTCCGCGATGAGACCGTCAAGCTGGCAAAGACGCTGCTGGCCAAGAACCCCGTGGCGTTGCGCATGGCCAAGGTTGGCTTCAAGCGCTGCCGCGAGCTGACCTGGGACCAGAATGAAGACTATCTGTACGCCAAAACCGATCAGGGCCGCTTCCGCGACCACGAAGGCGGGCGCGAAGAAGGACTGAAGCAGTTCCTCGACGACAAGACGATCAAGCCGGGCCTGCAGAGCTACAAGCGCTGAGGCATCACCCAGGCAAAACAAAAGGCCGGACTTTCGTCCGGCCTTTTTCTTTTGCTTGCCGCCCCGGCGCGTCAGCCCTGCAGCGGCACGGCGTTGACGATATGCGCCTGAGTATATTCGTGCAGCCCCTCCTGGCCGAGTTCCGCCCCCATGCCCGACTGCTTGGAGCCGCGGAAGGGAATATTGGCGTCGATGGCGAGATGCTGGTTCACCCACACCGTGCCCGAATCGATGCGCATCGCCACGTCGGTGGCGCGCGCCACGTCACGGCCCCACACGGTTCCGGCTAAGCCGTATTCCGAATCGTTGGCGCGGGCGATCACCTCGTCGATGTCCTTGTATTTGAGCACCGGCAAGACCGGGCCGAACTGCTCCTCACGCACCAGCCGCGCATCCTCGGGAAGATCGCGCACGATGGTTGGCGGAATGAAGTAGCCTGGGCGGTTGAGCGGTTCGCCGCCGGCAATCACGCGGCCCTTCTGGCGCGCATCGGCCAGGATTTCCTTGACCTTCTCGAACTGCATGCGGTTCTGCACCGGGCCGACCTGGGCGCCCTGCCTGGTGCCCTCGTCCACCACCGCTTCCTTGGCCAGCCGGGCGATTTCATCGCAAAACGGCTCGTAAAGCGACTCCGGCACATAGGCGCGCTTGATGGCCACGCAGATCTGGCCAGCATTGGTCATTGCGCCCTGGAACACCTTGCCGGCTGCCACCACCGGATCGATATCGTCCAGCACGATCGCCGCATCGTTGCCGCCCAGTTCGAGCGTGACGCGCTTCACCGAGCCGGCAGCAGACTGCATCACCTTCTTGCCGGTCGCCGTCGAGCCGGTGAAGGCCACTTTCGCCACGCCGGGATGGGCGGTCAGCACCGGGCCGAGGTCGTTCTGGTCGCAGATGATGTTGACCACACCGGGCGGCAGAACCTCGCGGCAGATCTCGCCGAACAGCAGCGTGGTCAGCGGCGTGGTCGGCGCGGG
This sequence comes from Alphaproteobacteria bacterium, assembly GCA_018971835.1. Lineage (GTDB taxonomy): Bacteria > Pseudomonadota > Alphaproteobacteria > Micropepsales > Micropepsaceae > Rhizomicrobium. The sequence continues at coordinate 18,363 of JAGWZW010000021.1, read as the reverse complement.
CTTGGCCACCATCGTGTTGCCGGCAACCAGTGCCGGGCCGAGCTTGTTCATCAGCAGGATCACGGGGAAGTTCCACGGCGTGATCGCCGCCACCACGCCCAGCGGCGTGCGGTGTTCGATCACGCGGTTGGTACCGTCATCCTTGAGTACGCGCGTCTCGGGCCGCATCTCCACGAAGGCGCGCAAGGTGAAGATCGACCCCATCATCTCGTACATCGCCTGATCGAGCGGCTTGCCCTGCTCGCGGGTGAGCAGATGGGCAAATTCCTGCGCCCGCGCTTCCATCGCGTCGGCAAGACGGCCGACCAGCGCCGCGCGTTCTTCGATCGGCTTGGCCGACCAGGCCGGGAAAGCCGCCTTCGCAGCGGCGACGGCCTCGTCGACCAGCGCGGCATTGGCGCGCGGGCACTTCGCAAACGCTTCCCCGGTTGCGGGATTGATCACGTCGAACGTGGCGTCGCCGGTCACCGCCCGACCGTTGATGAGCATGGCAAATTCCTGGGACATCGCGAGGTTCCTCTCCACCATTTCGCACCGGGGCCAAGCGCGGCCCGTGCTTGACCTATTGTATGCTAAGGATACAATAATGAGATGTTGGAAGCGAAGCAAGCTGTGGGTGGCCGCGCCAGCGGCGGCGAGCTGGATCAGCTTGTCGGCTACCAGATTCATTTCACCGATCTTTTCGCCCTGCAAGGCGCACGGGCCGCACTCGCCGAGCGCCAGACCACGCCGGCGACGGTCACGGCGCTGCTCTATATCCGGGATTGCGCCGGCTGCGACCAAGCGACCGTAGGCCGCCTGCTGTCCATCAACCGGTCCAGCGTCATGAAGCTGGTGGACCGGCTGGAACTGCGCGGCTTCGTGGAGCGCTGCGCCGGGCGCGACCGGCGCAGCAACGGCCTCTATCTCACGGACAAAGGCCGCCGCTTCCTGCTTGAGGTCTTGGAACTGCTGAAAAAGACCGATGCCGTCCTGTGCCAGAATTTGAACGCGCGGGAGCGGGCGGAGCTGCTGCGGCTGCTGAAGAAAATCGGCATGGGTGCAGCAGCCGGAGCGGGTATGACCGCGGAATGATCCTGACATAGACATATTAGACAGATTGGACGGAGACCGAGATGGGTTACCCAACAGATTCGATCGGCGTGCAGGCACGCCTGCAGCCCCAGCGGTTGGCCGCGCATGAGCTGACCACCGGCCAGCGATGGACCTTCCAGGAGCTGGACGATCACATCGGGCGCATTGCTGCGCAGCTGCTGGCCCGCGGCTGCGCGCCGGGCGACCGCGTGGCGGTACTGGCACGCAACAGCGTCCATCTGCTGGCGATGCACTTTGCTTGCGGCCGTGCCGGCCTGATCTATGCGCCGCTGAACTGGCGGCTCAATGCATCGGAACTGAAGGTGCTGACCGATCTGGCCGACCCGCGCCTGGTGCTGAGCGACGGCAAAGAGGACGAAGAAACCCGCCGGACGTTGCAGGCTGAACCGCTCGCCGGGTTTCTGGACTCCTGCGCAGGCTTGGCCCCGCTGGACGCGTCGCTGCTGGATATCGACCGGCCGAGCCTGATCCTCTTCACCTCCGGCACTTCGGGCCGCTCCAAGGGCGTGATCGTCACTGAGCGCAACTTGTTGCAGACCGCGATCAATTTCGGCGTGCTGACGCGCGTGGATAACAACAGCGTCTTTCTCTGCGATGCGCCGATGTTCCACGTCATGGGGCTGGTCACGAACTTCCGGCCGGTGCTGATGCAGGGCGGCGCCGTTCACGTTTCCGATGGCTTCGATGCCGCGCGCACGCTGGAACGGCTGGCCGATCCCGCGCTGAGCATCACCCATTACGCCGGCGTGCCGCAGATGATGGAATCCTTCCGGCGCCAGCCGAGCTTCGATCCCGAGAAGCTGCGCCACATGACGGCGCTGGTTTCGGGCGGCGCACCCCACAACCCCGCCGATCTCGAAGCCTGGCTGGCTGACGGCATTCCGCTGGTCCAGGGCTTCGGCATGAGTGAAGCAGGCACGGTGTTCGGCATGTCGGTGGACCTGGACACCATCCGCCGCAAGCGCGGCTCTGCCGGCATTGGCACGCCGACGATCGAAGCGCGGCTGGTGGATAGCGAAGGCCGCGACGTTCCCAAAGGCGAACCGGGCGAATTGTTGCTGCGCGGGCCGTCCATCACGCCCGGTTACTGGCGCAATCCGGGGGAAACTGCCAAGGCCATCGACGCCGACAATTGGTTTGCCACCGGCGACATCGCCCGCTGCGACGAGGACGGCTTCTATTGGATCGTGGACCGGCGCAAGGACATGTACATCTCCGGCGGCGAGAATGTGTATCCGGCGGAGATCGAGGCCCTGCTCGTCGGCTATCCCGGTATTGCAGAATATACGGTGATAGGCCTGCCCGATGCACGCTGGGGCGAGAGCGGTTGCGTCGCCGTCGTGCCGGAAGCGGGCACCACCATCGGCGAAGGCGAACTGCTGGGCTTCCTGGCGGACCGGCTCGCGCGCCACAAGATGCCCAAAACGGTGCGCATTCTCGAAAGCTTGCCGCGCACCTCGACCGGAAAAATTCAGAAGGCCGCGCTACGCACGCAGCTGAGCAGCACGGCGAAAGGCGCGGTTTAAGCATGGCGAGCGCACAGCCGGCGAGCCGCCCTGCCCTCTGCCTGGTGCCGGGGCTGCTCTGCGATGCCCATGTCTGGGGGCCGCAGCTTGCGGCATTCGATGGTGCTTACGATATCCAGATTCCCGAGTTGTTTGCCTTCCGCTCGATCGAAACGATGGCCGCGCATGTGCTGGCCCAGGCGCCGGCGCGCTTTGCACTGTGCGGCCATTCGATGGGCGGGCGCGTCGCCCTCGAAGTGATCCGCCGCGCGCCGGAGCGCATCGAACGGCTCGCGCTGCTCGACACTGGCACGCATCCGGCGCTGGCCGACGAACGCGCCAAGCGCATGGGGTTGGTGGAACTGGCGCGCAGCAAAGGCATGGCCGCGCTGGCCGACGTCTGGCTGCCGCCGATGGTGCACCCCGGCCTGGCGCGCGACGGCGCCCTCATGCGCGGCCTGCGCGAGATGGTGGGGCGAATGACGCCCGATATCTTTGACAATCAGCAGACCGCGCTGCTCACCCGCCCGGATGCGCGGCCGGTGCTGGACACGATCCGTTGCCCGACCCTGGTCGGCGTCGGGCGACAGGACGGCTGGAGCCCGCCGGCGCGGCATCAAGAGATCGCCGCCGCCATTGCCGGTGCAACGCTCGCGATCTTCGAGGATTGTGGCCATATGGCAACGCTCGAAGCACCGGATGCGGTGAATGCGGCGTTCAGAGCGTGGCTGGCGGCATGATGCCACCCGGGCACAGCGGCGACTTCATAACGTCCTAAAAAACAAGGCGCGCGCCTGCCGAAGCAGACGCGCGCCCAGTGCCCTCCCGCAAGCTTAGTATTTGGCGCGCAGCGTGACGTACCATTCGGCCGGCGGGCTATAGGTGCCGGTGACGAAACCTGCCGCGTAGTTGGCGTTGCCGGTGGTGATGAAGCGGGCATCCGTAACGTTGGTGCCGCCGGCAATGATCGAATATTTGCCGTCCGGTGTGGTGTACTGCACCGAGAGATCGAGCAGGTCCGATGTCGGCCGTTTCAGCAATGCCGTGTTCTCGCTGTCGTTATACATCGAGGAGATGTGCGAATAATCCAGGCTGAAGTTCAGATCGCCGCCATTGCCCAGCGTCATGTCGTATTGCGGGTTGAGGTTGATCTTCCACTTTGCCGTCTTGGGCAACACCGACGGCGGCAGGCCGTTCGCGATATTGACGACGCCCGGGCCGGTCCTGGTGTAGTAGTCGTTGATGTAGCCAAGGCTGCCGTGCACGGTGAAGCCGCCACCAAGAATAGCCTGACTTTCCACTTCGACGCCGTCGATGATGGCGTCGCCCAGGTTCTTGATGGTAGGCGAGGCGCCAATCTGCTGGTTGAGCTGGATATTGCTGTAATTGGTGTAGAAGGCGGCGATGTTGGCCAACAGGCGGTGATCGAGCCATTCCGACTTCAGGCCGACTTCATAGGTTTCGGCTTTTTCGGGCGCAAACGCGGCCGCGCGGGCGTCGGAAATAGGCTGAGACAGGCGCGTGGTCCAGCCGCCGTCTTTGTAACCCTTTGACCATGAGAAATAGACCATCTTGTCGTCGGTCAGGTGATACTGGACGCCGGCGGTGGGCGAGAAATTATAGAAGTCCTGCGTGTTCCAGCCCGCCGGGAAATAGCGGAAAGGCTGACCTGCCACCGGGAAGCCGAGGACTTCCTGACAGGTCAGGAACGCCGGCGCACCGAGAAGAGCTGCGGACGCGGTGGGCGGATAGCAGCCGGAAGCTTTGTAAGATAGGCCGTTCTGGTCGATCTGCTCGCCCATAAAGCGCTTGTGATCGTAGGAATAGCGCGCGCCGACGGTAATGCCGAGTTTGTCGGTCACCTCATAATCGGCATGGGCATAACCGGCATAGCTGGTCGTATCCATCAGGTTGTTGCCGTCCACCATCAGGAGGCCGCCATCGAACGGCACCCAGTCATGCACGAAGCCCGACTCGTGGAAATAGAACACGCCGGCGACATAGTGCAGCCTGGAACCGAAGGCCTTGCCGGTGAGCTGCAGTTCTTCGGATTCCTGGCTCTGCTCCTGCTTGTCCATGATGTCCAGCCACATGCCGTTGTTGGCTGCCCCATCCTGGTCAGTGCCGATGTTCCAGTTGATGTGCCGGTACCCGGTGATCGACTTCAGCGTCATGTCCTCGTTCAGCTGATATTCGAGGGTCAGGCCGAAACCGACATTATCGACCTTCGCGAAGTTCGGGCCGTTGGCATAGGTGGTGTCGATATTGCCGGTCTGCGTGGCGGCGGCCGTGATCGGCATCAGGTTGGAACCTGCCAAGGGCGGCAGGCCACCGCTGGACGGGAACCCGTCAGCGCGGCGCGAGGTGCACAGCACACCGATCGGGGCGCCGGCGAGGCAAGCGTTGTAGAGCCCCGCGATGGAGCCGGCCGCGTTGGGCGTATTCGGGAAGGACTGAAGCACCGTGTTGGGCATGCCTGACTGGTCTTCATGCATCCAGTCGGCAGTCGCGGTCACGGTGAATTTGTCGCTGGCCAGCCACAGCACCTTGCCGCGCATGGTCTGTACGTTCTGGCCGCCGAGGTTTTGTGCCGTCCAGGTTCCGCCATTGTACTGGGTGATCTGGTCGGCCGCGTAAGTGCCCATGTTGTATGGGATAACCTTCTGGTAGCCGTCGCGCTGCAACGAGGAGAAGGTGAAGGAGGTACGCACCGTATCGCTGAGCGGAACGTCCGCCGTCACCGCGATGTCGCGCCGGTTGAAGCTGCCGGTGGTCACCTGCCCTTCGAACATCGCGTGATCGCCCGGCGTGCGGGTAACGATGCTGATGGCGCCGCCGATGGTATTGCGGCCGAACAGCGTGCCCTGCGGGCCCTTCAGCACTTCCACGCGCGCCACGTCGAGCAGCCCGACATTGGCGCCGATGGTGCGGGCCAGATAGACGCCATCGACATAGACGCCCACGCCGGGATCGAGGTTGAAGGCGAAGTCATCCTGGCCGATGCCGCGGATCGAAGCCGAGAGTACCGAGGTATCGCCGGAGAACGGCGCACCGGCATCCAGGCTGACGTTCGGCACCATCTGGTTCAGGCCGTGGATGTCGGTCACGCCCTTGTTCTGCAGGGTCGCGGCAGTGATCGCGGTGATGGCGATCGGCACGTTCTGGACGTTCTGGGTGCGCTTCTGCGCGGTCACCACCACCGTCTCAAGCTGATCGGACGATGCCTGCTGCGCCAGCGCCGCCGCCGGCAGCAGCGCCGCGGCAACAGCCACCGGCGCAACGCTGGCGAAAAGCCATGTACGAATAACGTTTCGATTTGACGACATGTCATCCCCCCTTCGGATGTGAAAACCAGGCGCCCCTGTGGGCGCGTTAGCTATTTGCTGGGATTATGCGTACGCCCTGCCACTGGACTTTTCCGGAGCGGCAGAGAAACCTTCCCCGGAAGGAAGAACTCGCAGACTGCGGCGCTCACCGCCGCCCGATTTTAACGCTCGCCATCATGGCGGTACTCCCTTGCGCTCATACCAAATTGCTCGCGGAACGTTCTGGAAAAGTGGCTGGCATTGTTGAACCCGCAGGCGAACGCGATCTCGGTAACCGTCCGGTTGCGCCAGGCCGCATCCCGCAGCATCCTCCCGCAGACTTCCAGCCGCCGCCGCAGGATGTACTGCGACACGGTTTCGCCCTGCTTGGCAAACAACAGGCGCATATAGCGCGGCGACAGCGACTGCGCGCTCGCGACGCTGGCCGGCGAAAGCTCGGGATCCTTCAGATTGTTCTCGATGTAGCGGACAATAGCCAGACGCCTCGCGTTGCCGACTGCGCTTTCGTGCGCGTGTAGATTCTGGATTTCCGCGCATGACGTCGCCAGCACGTCCACGATATTGCCCGCAATGCGATGACCGATGTTCGCGCCCCACCGCTCACCGCTTTGCGCGCGCGCCCACAGGCTTTTCAACATGGCCGAAACTATGCTGGGAAGGCCCGCCGAACCGCATAGTCGCACACCGAGAAACATCTCCGCGGACGGCAGACGGCTATAAAGCTCGCCGGGCGGAATCGAGAAGATCAGTGTGCTCGCACGCTCGCGGAATGAAAGGTTGTACGGCGCCGCGTTGTCGCAGAGCACCATGTCGCCGGCGTCTAGAATCGCACTGTGTCCATCCTGAAAGGCATGAAGCCGTCCTTCCAGTTGCAGATGCAGAAAATAGCGGTGTTCTTCACGCGGCCCGATGCGCCTGGTGCGGTTGATGGCGGCCGGCTCGGAAACCGCATTGCCCAGGCCATAATCCCCAAGCGGAATCACCGCGATGTCCGCGTCGAACTGCCTGGTGCTGAGCGGCGCCACATCGAGCACGGTAAAACTCTCCGCCACCACTTCGTGCCAATAGGCGCGCTTCTGCTTCCAGGACTCAAACGCACGGGTCGTATATGTCAGCAAGCGTCCCTCCCGTCCCGCTCCGTCTTTTTAAGATTTTTTTGCAAGAACATTGTTATGTTACAGACATATTTTGCTGAAATCTATATCCGCCTAATGTTGCAGCGCACCAATTCGACCAAGCGGGCTCTAACCCGGACGGCGCCCTCCGAATGCCTCCTGTGGATATAATTCCTGCCGCCCCGGCAAAGCACGGCCAGGCGCCGTGATCCATTCTTGATGACCCGCCAACGCCGGCTTCGAGAACAACATGAAGATCACCGCCGCCATCGCCCGCACCAAGGGCGCCCCCATGACCATCGAGACCATCGAGATTGACGAGCCCCGGGACGACGAAGTGCTCGTGCGCGTGGTCGCCACCGGTGTCTGCCACACCGATATGGTGATGCGCGACCAACTGCTGCCCATTCCCCTGCCTGCGGTGCTGGGGCACGAAGGCGCCGGCATCGTCGAGCGAGTCGGCAAATCCGTGAGCAAGGTGAAGCCCGGCGATCATGTGGTGATGACGTTCGATAGCTGCGGTGCCTGCCCCTCCTGCAGCGAGCACGAGCCGGCATATTGCCATGCGATCGTGCCGCTGAATTTCCTTGCCGGCCGGGCGGACGGCAGCACCGGCCTGTCGAAGGGCCGCGAAGCCATTCACAGCCACGTCTTCGGTCAATCTTCCTTCGCCAGCCATGCGCTCTGCCATGTGCGCAATGTCGTGAAAGTGCCCGACACCCTGGAACTGGAAAAACTCGGCCCGCTGGCCTGCGGCGTCCAGACTGGCGCCGGAACGGTGCTCAACGCGCTGAAGGTCCGCAAAGGCAAGTCTGTGGCAGTATTCGGAAGCGGCACGGTGGGCCTCAGCGCCGTGATGGCGGCAAAATATGCCGGCGCCGCCCCCATCATCGCCGTGGACCTGGTGGACAGCAGGCTGGCGATGGCTCGCGAACTCGGCGCCCCCCACACCATCAACGCGCGCCGCGCCGATGTCGCCAAGGAGATCATGACCGCAACCACCGCAGGGCTCGATTACGCGATCGACACCACCGGGGTTCCCGAGGTGATCGGCCAGGCGGTGTCATGCCTGGCGCCGCGCGGCTCTTGCGCGGTTGTCGGTGCGGTGACACCCGGCGCGCTGCTGCCGATCGACGGCAGCCAGTTGATGAGCCTGGGCCGCAGCGTGCGCGGCGTGGTGGAAGGCAGCTCCGATCCGGACGTTTTCATCCCGAAGCTGATCGAGATGCACCTTGAAGGGCATCTGCCCTACGACAAGATGATCGGTTATTATCCGTTCTCGGCCATCAACCAGGCCATCGCCGATTCCGAAACCGGCAAATGTATCAAACCGATTTTGCGCATGGATCAGGCGTAACCGGCAATTTCATCCGCCGGCGCCATAATAAGGGAGGGAACAGAAATGAAGCTTTCAATCGTCTCTTTGATGCTCCTCGCCGGCCTGGCCGCCGCCCCCGCTGTCTACGCGGGCGACATGTCGGGCTATTTCGGTAACACAGTCATGTGCAAATATGCCAATGGCGACGTGACGAAGATCTATGTGGAAAAGGACGGCAGCTTCACCGTCGTACCGACCGGGCATCCGCAGAGCAGCGGAACCTGGAAGGACGACGGCAGCAACGTCTGCTACAATCAGACCAATCCGGCGCCGGGACCGAACGAGAAACAGGTCTGCAATTCCTCCCAAGCGCGCAAGATCGGCGACAGCTGGACGGTGACCGATCCGATGGGGGGCACCTGCACGGCGACGTTGGCACAAGGTAAGCAGTAAGTCCTGTTCAGGCGAACAGGTCCGGCGCGAAGGGGCGCGGATCGACGTCCATGAACTGGGCGCGGCGGAAGCGTTCCTTCATCGCCACCGGAACGGTGCAGTCGAAGATCGTCTTGCACGAGGTGCCCTTGGCGCGAATGGTGGCGCAATAGTCCGGCACCTGCGTGGGATCGAGCACATGGCCGGCGACGCCGGGGATGAAGATCGTGGATCTGTCGCCCTGGTAGCGGGTCTGCATCGCCCATAGCACGTCGTTGCTGTCGAACGGATCGACATCGTCGTCCACCAGGATGACGTTCTTCAATTCGCGATAGGCCGCCAGGGCGATGAGCGCGGCCTGCCGCGGCTTGCCCTCGTCGCTTAGCTGGCGCGTGGCGACCTGAAGGATCGCCAGGAACTTGCCGCCGCCCGCGCTGTGCGCATAGACGTTGCAGAGCAGCCCCGGCAGCGCGCTTTCCACGGCATTGTAGATGCTGGCTTCGGTGGGAATGCCGGCCAGGCTGACATGCTCCTCGCCCGGCCCCACCAGCGTCTGCAGGATCGGATGGCGGCGCATGGTCACCGCCTTGACGCGGATCACCGGCAGGGACGGATGCGCATCGCCCGTATAGCCGGGAAATTCGGGCATGGCCTTGCCGCTATGGGTGTTCTGGTCCTCGGCCACGCGCTTGTTCGGCAGGATTTCGCCCTCGATGACGATTTCGGCGCGCGCGATCGCCTTTTGCGGAATGGTCAGGCACTCGACCAACTCCACCGGGCGACCGCGCAGGCCGCCGGCCACGCCCAACTCGTTGAAGCCATAGGGCGTAGTGGGCGCCTCGAAGCAGGCCCCGATATAGATCGCCGGATCGAGGCCCATGTTGATGGTCACCGGCAGCGGCTTGCCGGCCGCCTCGGCCTTGGCGCGAAAGACGTCAATATGGCGGCCAGGCACGAAGAAGATCGAAAGCTCGTCGCGGCTCTGCACGCACAGCCGGTGGATCGTCACGTCCGAAATCGCAGGGTCTTCGGGATCGCTGCCCAGCACCAGGCCGAGGCAGAAATAGGGGCCGGCGTCTTCCGGTGTGTTGGTGGGCGCCGGCAGCAGCGTGCGCAGATCGAAATCCGGATCGTCGGCCAGGAAGACCTGCTCGCGGCACGGCGCCTCGTCCGCCGGCACCACCACCGGGGGGATGAACGATTTGACTGCCTGCCCCATCTGCTTGCCGAGGTCGCGCTCGGGCGCGCCCAGCAGCAGGCTGACGCGCTTGCGGCTGGCCATCATACCGACATGCACGCGCATGCCCGGATAGCCTTTGACGTTGTTGAAGGTCATGGAGGGTCCGATCCGCGTGGGCCGCATCACCGTGCCGCCCGCGCCGATATGGCGATAGACACCGGCCAGTTCTCCCGCCGGATCGACGGGATGATCCGTCTCGCGGTACTGGCCGTCATGCGCTTTGAGGCAGGCAATCGCCGAGCGCAGATCGTCGATCGGCGGCACGCGCCAGCCCATTGCCGTGGCGGCATTGGGTGTGGCCGCGTGAAACCCCTTGTGGTCGATGACGGACATGGAACCTCCAGACCGGCAAAGAACTAGCGCCGAATTCCATTGTTATCGATTATGGATATTTGATAGTTTGATAAGTAATATTATATGGATTGGCCAATGCACACCCGCGCCCTCCGCCATTTCGTCGCTGCCGCCGAGACGCAGCATATTGGCCGCGCGGCGGAGCAGCTGGGCATCGCCCAGCCCGCCCTCAGCCAGCAGATCCGGGCGCTCGAAACGCGACTCGGCGTCCAGCTCTTTCGCCGCGCCAACCGCCGCATCGAGCTGACAGAGGCCGGTCGAGTCTTCCTCACCGAGGCCAGACAGTTGCTGCTGGCTTCTCAGCGCGCCATCCGGCTGGCGCAGGAGGCCGAGCGCGGCACCGCCGGCGAACTGCATATCGGCTACACCGGCGTAGCCGTCTTCGAGCCGCGGCTCAGCACCGTGCTGCAGCGCTTTCGCGCCGCCTATCCGGCAGTGGCGCTCACCATGCATGAGAATACGGTCGAAGAGCTGATGAGCGCGCTGCAGGACCAGCGGCTCGACATTGCCTTCTTGCGCGGGCCGATCGGCGCGCTGCCGCCGGGCCTCAAGCAGGAGCGCTTTGCGCAGTCGCCGCTGGTGGTGGCGCTGCCGGCCGGGCATCCGCTGGCCCGCCGCCGCCGCGTTCCCATGTCGGCGCTGCAGGAGGAGAAGTTCGTCGTCCTGCCGGATTCGCCGGGGATCGGGCTGATGGCCAGCCTGTTTCAGCTTTGCGAGCAGGCGGGCTTCTCACCCCGGATCGCACTCAAGACCGGTAGCGTGATGAGCGCACTGGGGCTGGTCGGCGCCGGGCTGGGTGTGAGCGTGATTCCATATCTGCCGCCGGCCGTCTCGACCGGCGCCTTTGTGCTGCGGCCGATCGAGGGCACCCGGATCAAGACCGAGGTGCTGCTGCTGGCGCGCAGCAGGATCGTCTCGCCCGTAGAGCGCAACTTCCTCGGTATCGTGCGCACCTGCGGGCGCCCGGCCTGAACCGGGCCGCCTTCAGATCGCCGGGATCGCCACGCCGGTCTGCTCGCAGGCGGCGATCAGGGTGTTGCGCATCAGGCAGACGATGGTCATGGCGCCGACGCCGCCGGGCACCGGCGTGATCGCGCCGGCCACCTTGGCCACCTCGTCATAGGCGACGTCGCCTACGATCTTGTATTTGCCATCCGGCGTATCGACGCGGTTGATGCCGACGTCGATCACCGTGGCGCCGGGTTTCACCCAGTCGCCCTTGACGTATTCCGGTCGGCCGATGGCGGCCACCAGGATATCCGCCCGCCGCGCCACCGCCGGCAGATCGCGCGTTTTGGAATGGGCCATCGTCACCGTGGCGTTGGCCGCCAGCAGCAGCTGCGCCGCCGGCTTGCCGAACAGCAGCGAGCGGCCGATCACCAGCGCGTCCATTCCCGCGATGTCGCCCACATATTCCTTCAGGAGCATCATCACGCCCATCGGCGTGCAGGAGACGAGCTTGGCCCGGCCGCTGAGCAACAGGCCTGCATTGGTCGGCGTCAGCGCGTCCACATCCTTGGCCGGATCGAGGGTGTCGAGCACCGCGGCCTCGCGCACCTGCTTGGGCAGCGGCATTTGCACCAGGATGCCGTGCACGCCCCGGTCCGCGTTGAGCGCGCGCACCATCTCCAGCACTTCGGCCTCGCTGGCCGTTTCCGGCAGATGATGGCTCACCGACTTGAAGCCGACGGCCTCGGCAGTCTTGTTCTTGTTGCGGACATAGACTTCGCTGGCGGGGTCCGTGCCTACCAGCACGGTGGCCAGGCCCGGCACCAGGCCGTGTTCCCTTTTCAGGCGCGCGGTTTCTTCGCTCACCCGCCCCTTGAGCCCTGCCGCAAACGCCTTGCCGTCGATGATCTTCGCGCTCATCGCGCCTCTCCTCAGATTTCCGTGCTGCTCTCTACAACGATACGGGGATGCCCCCAAGCCAGCCGGCCAATGGCCGGGCCAGCGCCTCGATACCCTCTGCGGGATCGCGTGCATAGCCGAAAGCGTCGAACGCTGCGCCCTTTTCGAGCCGCGCATACGCCTCGCCGAAGCGCTGCCGCGCCACCGACGTGGCGGACCGCAGCACCGCCTCCAGCGGCAGCCCGGCATCCAGATAGCAGCGCATCTCGGTCAGCATCGCCTTGCCATGCTCCACGCCCATGCTGCCCGCATCGGTGCCCAGCAGCAGCGTCACGCCCATCTCATGGGCCAACTTCAGATGCGCGGCATGGCTGTCAAGAATGCGCGCCAGATTGCCGATGGTCTGTTCGCTCCAGTTCATCGGCGCCGGATTGGCCCATTGGGCGTGCACGGGGCTGAAGGTCGGGCTCCATGCCACGTCGTTCTTCAGCATGGTTTCCAAAACTCCGCGCGTCATGAAGAAGCCATGCTCGATCGAGCCCACGCCTGCCGCCGCGGCGATCTGAAGCCCCTTGAGGCCGCTGCAATGGGCGAACACGCTGCGGCCCTCGGCGCGCGCGGTTTCGACCACCAGGCGCACATCGTCCAGGTTGAATTGCGGCTCGTCCGTCACCGCGCCGGCCTCGAAATCGATAATGCCAGTGAGGATGAGCTTGACCTCGTCGTTCTCATGGGCAAGGCGCACAGTGGTCTTGCGGATTGTGTCCTGATCGGCCACTTCCGTGGCCATGAAGGCGCCGTAGCGCTTGGGCGCGCGGATGCCGATGCCGCCAGAGCGCACCTGCGGCAAGCCGGAGCCGGGCTCTTTCGCCTCGGCACGGATCGCGTTGTTGATACCGTGCTTGTCGCCGGCATCGCGCACCAGCGACACGCCTGCCGCCACCGAGGCGCGGGCGCTTTGCCGCGCGGCTTCAGTCAGCTCGTCCAGCGCCTTCTTCAGATGCGCCGAGCGCACAGCCAAATCGGTTGGTCCGCCGTCGAGGAACAAATGCACATGGGCATCGACGAGGCCCGGCATCAGGAACGGCACGCGGGCGACAGCCAGATCGGCCTGCTTCGCCTCGACGCCGAAATCGCCGGGCTGGATGTCCTCGATCACGCCGCCCGCGATACGCAGGCTGGTCCGCTGGCGATGGAACACCTCGCCGTCGAACCAGCCGTCCGCGACGACGGCAAACGCTTTACACTTGGTCATGCCTTGTAGAACTTTCTCACGGCGCGCAGCGCATCGCTGCCTTTGGCCTCCAGAAACTTCCGGTAAACCTGCAGAATGTAGGAATCCTCCGGCAACGGATGATAGTTCTTCCACGGCGTGGCCAGGATGTAATCGAAGCCGTGCGACACGGTCAGCGTCAGGAAGGCGCATTCCAGATTGTGCTTCAGCTCCGAGCCGTCCGCGGCCTTGGGCGGCATCTGCTGGCCGATGTTGGACAGCCCGCCCATCATGTGCACGCCCCTCATCTCGGTATCGTCGCCGATGCGAGCGATCGCTTCGATCGTGGAGCGGTTGAGGCCCTCCTTGTCCGCGATGATGGCGGAAACCGACATGTCGAGGAACACATCGTCCAGTGTCAGGCCGTAATCGCTCACCAGCCGCCCTGCGCAGCGCTTGGCCGTCTGGTAGATTTCCTCGGCAGTCTTGTTGCCGACGCAGCGCCCGGCTTCCATGCGCTCCGAGGCCATGACGATGACCTTGAACTTGTGGTCCTTGTAGAGGTCCATCAACTCCCAACGATCTGGATGCTCAGTGATGGAGTTGACGATCGGCAGCGCGCCGTTCGCTTTGGCAAGATCGTAGTTGGACAGGCAGATTTCCTGCACTTTCTTCGAGGGGAAGTCGAAGCTGAGCGGCAGTGTCGTCACCTGCTGGATCGCCTTGATGACTTCGGCCATCCAGTTTGGGTCGGTCATCGCGCGCGAACCGATGTTGACGTTCAGGTAGGCGGCGCCGGCTTCGGCCTGCTTGACCGCGAGGGCCTGGATGCCGGCAAGGTCTTCATTGTCGAACAGCGCGCGCGTGCTCTTGAAGCCGGGGTTGATGCGTTCACCGATGAGCTTGAGATTCGGGAACTTTTCCGGCGCGGTGGTGGCCGCAGCTTCGGCAGTGGTTTGTGTCATGATGCTCTCCTGACAAGCGGATTCGTTTCGGGAATGGCAAGGTTGGCCAGAAAGGCCTGCTGGAAACCGGGCCGCGCGCTCAGCTCGATATAGCGCGCCTCGGCGGCGATCTTCCGCGCCAGCATGCGCGCGCTGCGGCTGGCCGCCATCTGGCGGATGCCGAGGCCAGCCGCATTGCCCAGTTGCTCGAAGCGTTCGCGCGGCAGATCGGGGAAGAGGCCCGTGGCGATGCCGCTTGCCACCGAGATATAGGCACCGAAGGCCCCGGCGATGAGGAAGCGGTCCACATCGGCTTCCTGCAGCCCTGCTTCGGCCAGCAGCATCTGCGTGGCCGTGCGAATGGCGGATTTGGCGAGTTGGATGGCACGGATGTCCTGCTGGTTCACCAGCACCTCATCCGCCAGGCGGATCAGCGACTTGCCACCTTCGGTCACCACGTCGGCGTGGCCAGCTTGTATGCGCCCGCCGGACTGGATGATCCCGGCCTGATGCACCGCCGCCAGCATGTCCAGCACGCCCGAGCCGCACAGCCCGATGGGCTCCTTCTCCGCAATGGTGGCGATGGCGAGGCGGCCATCCTCGAGCCAGACCCGTTCTATGGCGCCTTCAGCCGCGCGCATGCCGCTGCTGATGTTGCCGCCTTCGAGCGCGGGGCCGGAGGGCGAGGACGCCGAGAGGATCCTGCCGTTCTGGATCACCGAGATTTCGGTGTTGGTGCCGATGTCCATCACCAGGCTGACGCCATCGCCCAGCCAGCGCTCGCGCGTGGCCAAGAGCGCCGTGACATGATCGCCGCCGACGAAGCCGCCAATATTGGCTGCCACATGCACGTCTGCCCCCGGCGAGACGCCAAGCCCCAGCGCCGCGGCCGGCAGCGTCATCGCATCGCGTACACTGGCCACGAACGGCGCCTTGCCGAGCTGATAGACCGGAAGGCCCAGCAGCAGGTGGTGCATCGCGGTGTTGCCGCAGATCGCCACATCCACGATATCGCGCGCGCGTGCGCCGATGGCGAGCGCCAGATCATGCGCCAGCGCCGCCAGTGCGGTGCGGATGGTGGCGGTCAGGTCCGCCTCGGCCTGCCGGTCCTTCACCGCGGCGTTGATGCGCGCGATCACGTCCGCGCCCCATCCCACTTGCGGATTCTCGATGCCGACGCCGCTGACGCGCTCGCCCGTGCGCAGGTCGATTAGGAAACCCGCCACATTGGTGGTGCCCAGGTCCACCGCCAGCGCCAGCAGCGGGCGGCCCGGTTCCACCGCGTCGATCAACTGGCCATCGCGAAGGCGCAGTTCCGCCTGCCAGCCGCAAGCGCGCAGCGTCTCGCTCAGCGCCCGCGCCGCTTCCGGCATCATGGTGAGGCCTGCTGCGGCGTTGTCGTCATCGGCGACGGGATTGGAAAGGCTGGGCGCCGTGGGCGCGATCTGGCGGGTTTCGATGGCGCTGTCGAGCAACAGTACTTCGTGGCCGCCTTCGGCTTCTGCCCGCACCACGCGCGCCAGCGAACGCGGTGCGATCTTCACCGACACCTCGCCGTCCGCCTTGAGCTGGCAGGCGCGTTCCCATTTCCGGCTGCCGTTCACGCGCACCATGCAGCTGCCGCAGGTGCCGCGCCCGCCGCAGGCGCCGACGATGCGCACCGCGCCGCGCCGCGCGGTTTCATAAATCGTCTCGCCGTCGCGCGCCTGAACCGTGCGGTCCACATCGCTGAAATAGACCGCCGAACTCATGCCGGCACTCCCGCCTCGTGGCGCCGCTCGGCCTTGGCGCATTTGGCGCGCGACGGGCACAGATCGCAGCGCGACCACGTCGCCGCCGGCAGATTTTCGCCGATGCCGAAGATCACGCTGCCAGACTTGAGCGGATTGAGCAGATGGCCGTTGTGCAGCGAAATCTCCAGCGTATCGGGCGCCATCCAGCGCATCAGGTTCTGCTGCGCCTCCAGCGCCAGCCCCGGATCGCCCGGATGCAGTTCGCCCGACAGGCTGAGGCCCTGGCGCTTGGCCAGCATGCGCAGCCGCACTTCCAGCCGCGCTCCGGTGGCGAACAAAAGCTCTCCCGCGAACTGATCGAGCGCCAGCGCCAGCGCCGCCTGCTTCTCCGCAAACAACGCGCGCACGCGCGCTTCCAGCGCCGGCCCCAGGGTGACCAACCCGACGCCCAGCGCGGTGAGCCGGCCGCTGGCCGGCACCAGCCAAGGGGCGAACACCGTCTCGCCCTCCAGCGTCAGATAGCCGTCGTCTTCCTTCTCCAGCGGAACGATGCGCAGAGCGTAGCGGCTTTCGCCCAGCCCTTCCTCGCGCACGAGGCCCTGTGCGCGCTCGCGCAGCTTCACCGCCGTGGGCGAACGCAAGCTCACTTGCGGCGTTCGCGTCACGGCCTTCAGCGCATCGAACTGGGAGACTTCAGCCGGCATATTTCCTCGCCGCCGCGAACATGGCGCGTGCGTTCTCCACCGGCGTCTCGTCCGGCAGGCCGAAGGCCGCGTCGAGCAGCAGGCGCCCGCCCTTGTTGAAGACATTCTCGACCAGATGACGCACCGCCTTGTCGACGTCGTCCGGCGTGCCGGTGGTCAGCATCGAGGGCGAGAGGTTGCCGCGCAGGCACACCGTATCGCCCAGAACCTCAAAGGCCTTGACCATGTCCGTGCGCTCGAACCAGTAGATCGCCTTGTTCTTCGGAATATCGGCGATGATCTCCAGCCGCTTGGTGCAATCGGCTTCCCACAGCGGCATGGGCACGATGCCGGCGTCGATCATGTCTAGCAGCATCTGGCGGAACGGCGGCCAGTAGAATTCCTTGAACTGCTTGTCGGACATGAAGGCATCCGGCGCCCAGTGAATCGGAATCATCACGATGGGATGGCCGGCCGCCCTGGCATTGTCGATGGTCAGCTTGGTCAGGAAGATGCGGGCCTTGTCGAGCAGCGCCAGCAGCTTGTCTTTCTTGCGGAACAGGTCGGTCATCATGCCGCGCGCACCGCGGAAATAATCCGCCACGAAATCATAGGGCGAGACGGTGTTGCCGCCGACGTCCCGCGGATAGCCGAGCGCCGTGATACGTTGGGCGAATTCCGCGTTATGGCCGGCCATGCGATCCACTTCCTCGGCCACCTTGAACAGGTTCTCGAACGCCTGGCGCACTTTCGGATTGGCAAAGCCGCGCAGTCCCGCGATCAGCCGAAAATAGTGCATGCCCGGCATATAGGGCATCTCCTGAAGGCCCTCGAACACGCCGCCGATGCGCGGCAGGTATTTGCGCAGATAGAACGCGGTGGGATCGAAGAGGAACTCATCATACTCGTCGCCCAGCATGTATTCGCGGTCGAGATACTGATAGGGCTGGTTGTCGCCGATACCGTGGCCCGGCCATTGCAGCTGCTTGAAGTCCATCGCGTCCAGCGAAGGACCGTAGATGCAGGCCGCCACCATGCCGCCGGTTGTGATGTCCGGATCGAGTTCCAGCGTGGCGCGCTCCGCCAGCTCTTTGGTCTTTTCGTGATTGTACATCAGCTCCTTGCAGCTGATCCCGCCGTATTTCGCCAGCCAGAAGGTCGCATACAGCGCCACCGGAAGCCGGTCGGGCATGCGGCCTTCGACGCAGTCCATCAGCCGCTTCCAGCGCGCATCGAAGGCCGGCTTGGCCGCCGAGCCTTCGTCGGGCTGCAGCGCCAGCGGCAGGAAGCCCTTCGCCTGCTCTTCCGCCATCACGCGGCCACTCCCATCCAGGTCTTGCTGAGCGAGACGGCTTCCACCGCGTTGACGCCGAAGGCATCGGCGCCGGTATAGGCGCGCACCGTCTCGTCGATCTGCCCGCCGCCGATCATCACCTTGAACTTGTCGCGGATGCCCGCGTTACCGAAGGCCGCGATCGTTTCCTTCATCGAGTCGAAGGCCAGCGTCAGGAAGCCAGAAAGCCCCACAATATCCGGCTGGAAGGCGTTGATCTCGGC